>DATEBK010000073.1:0-11464 GCA_035287825.1 Terriglobales bacterium | reverse complement strand
GTCATTGTGGCGGATATCGATACCGGTGTCGATCCGACACATCCGGTGTTGCAGGGCGTGCTCTTCGACGGCTATGATTTCACGCGAAATGTGAGCGGCGGGTCCGAACTCGCCGACGTTAGCGGAGGTCCGACCACGACCCAGAACAATGCCCAGGCATCGCCCACGGTCCTGGATCAGCGCACGGTTGCCGTACTCGATCAGCGTACCGTCGCAGTATTGGACGGCGGCTCTTACTCCGACTTTGGGCACGGCACCATGACCGCCGGCATCATCCATCTGGTGGCTCCGCAGGCAAAGATCATGCCGCTCAAGGCGTTCAGCGCCAACGGATCTGCCTACGATTCCGACATTCTTCGGGCGATCTATTACGCGGTGGCCAATGGAGCCCAGGTCATGAACATGAGCTGGAATTACTCCAGCTATTCAGCCGATCTCGCGCAGGCTATCAAATACGCAAACAGCAAGGGAGTGATCTCGGTAGCATCGGCGGGCAATAGCGGCGAATATACCACGGTCTATCCCGGAGGTCTGCCGGGTGTGATCGACGTCGCCTCCACTTCGAACACTGACACTCAGTCCAGCTTCACCAACTATGGCGCGCCTCCGGTGTTTATGGCCGCTCCTGGAGAAGGCGTGGTAACCACCTATCCGTGGGGCACGTATGCCGCCGGCTGGGGTACATCGTTCAGTACTCCGTTTGTCACCGGTACCGCGGCCCTGATGTTGGGTGCGAACAGCAACTGTCCGAGCCGGACCGTTCCGATCGGCCTGGCCGATGCCCATTACATTGGGGACATCAACCTCGGCTTTGGACGGCTGGATACCTACCAGGCGCTGCAGGCCTGCAATTTACTTCCTTAAGAAATCTAGGAACCCGGACATGGTGGGTGTCGACAATTCGGTGCTGGAGGTTTCAGGACTAGTGTTGCGGGTTAAGGAGTTGGAAGAGCAGCATCTAACCTTCCGCAATTCGCTGGTCTGCGCGTTCAATCAACTGCTCGACTTGAAAGACATCAGTACGGGAGTCCACAGCACGCGCTTGGCCGAGTGGGCGCTTCGGGTTTCTCGCAAGATGAATATTCCCGAAGAGCGCTCTTACCAGGTAGAAGTCGCCGCGTTATTACATGACATCGGCAAGGTGGGCGTCCCAGACTCTATCCTGAAAAAGAACGGACCACTCACTGCGGGAGAACGAGCGATTATCAACCGCCACCCCGAATATAGCTGGTCGATTCTTCGTCTTTTCCCAGGCCTTGAAGAAGCGAGCCTCTATGCCTTGCATCACCACGAAAGCATAGACGGAAAGGGTTATCCGGCTGGCCTGGCGGGAACCGACATTCCTCTTGTTTCGCGAATTATCTGTGTCATTGACGCGTACGACGCCATGGTCTCTAACCGATGCTACCGGCCGGGCCTCGCTCATGAAGAAGCCGTTCGCCGTCTGCTGGAAAACAGCGGAACTCAATTCGATTCTGAGGTGGTGCAAACGTTCATCCCGATCGCGGAGCAGGAAACTGCAGACGTCTTCGCTGCAGCAGGAACAAGCCCGTCGGCCGCACTGTGAGACGAATTCGCCCTATCCAGATCGAAACGCACCGACCGCGTCGGTCTGAGTCCGGTGCGAACGGACTTAGCACAGTGTTGACGGAATCGCTGCCACAAGATCGGCGGGCGATGCATTGTCTTCGAATGCCTGGCTGATGTGCATATATAGATCGACGTTACCGCGGCCGGAAAACAAAGCTTCCACCTAATTGAAAAGGATTATTGCCCAGGCAATGTTGCCGGTGTCCTGCGACTTGGGCTTTAGACCGTGCAACTGAATTCTCCGGTCACAGCGGATGGGCCAGGGCCGCGCCGCAATTTACGCCCGACGTAAGGCTGATGGATCTGAAGCTTCCCGGAATGAGTGGGGTGGCGACAAAGGATATCGCGAGCTTATTGGGGATCGCGGAAGCCACCGTGAAAAGTCATGTTAGCGCTATTCTCATGCGGTTGAAAGTTAACGATCGCACCCAAGCAGTGGTCACGGCCCTGCGGCGCGGGTTGATCCATCTATAGCCTCGAATGCTATAGCCTCGAATCGCCGCTTGCAGCGGATGCTGGGACCGACCTCTTCCGGGGAACATCTTCGGCCCGCCTGAGGCCCTCTCGCGCCACATTCGGAGAGACTTTGAATCACAAACTTCGCGACGAGTTGTGCCGGCGAAAAGAGCGCAGGGGGACGCCATTCGGTGTATAGTGTGTGCGCCCGGTAACGACGAATGGAATACTCGATGAGAAGAGGCCTTATGAAGAAGATTTTCCCGATCCTCGTGCTCTGGTGTGGCGCGGCAGTGTTTGCTCAAACGCCGAGCGGAGCAGTGAGTGCAGCCACCATCAATGAGGTAAACGTCACGCAGATCATGGGGTTCGAAGGCACGGCGAAGAATACGAAAGGAAAACTCTCGATTCAAGATGCCGCATTGCAGTTTCAGAAAAGCGGTGACAATCCTGCAGAGGTGAGCGTAGCTTCCATTCAGGACGTTGTCCTCGGCGAAGAAAACAGACAAGTCGGTGGTTTACCTATGACTCTGGGCAAGGTAGCAACGCCTTATGGGGGCGGGCGGGTGGTTAGCCTGTTTTCGCACAAGAAGTTCGACACCCTTACGGTGCAATATCTTGACAGCAATGGAGCGTTGCATGGAGCGATCTTCGAGCTCGTCAAAGGAGAAGCGGAGAGCTTCAGGAGCCAATTAATAGCCAAGGGTGCGCGTGTGATCCAGGCCGAAAACAAAGCCGCAAGACAAAACGCTCCGGAGGTCTCGAGTGAAGGCAAATAGCAAGTTCTGCGCATTAGCTGCGATTATCGTAATGGTCATTCTTGCGCTGCCCTATCAGCTCGTGGCAGGGGCGAAATCTTCCGCCGCCAACAAATCCTCTAAGGCGCAATGGAGCCTGCAGGTGGACAAGATCAACCCCGGGGACGTTGACTTGGAGTCCGCATTCCAAGTTGCAATCTACGAGAACCTGTTAGATGAGCTGGGCAAGACGAAGCAATTCAAACAGGTATTTCGCAGCGGCGACCGCAATGCCAATGCTAAAGACGTTCCGAACTTGCTGCTTCTGAAGACAACAGTACAGAAATATACGGCGGGCAGCGAAACCAAGCGTGCGGTCACCACGGTGAGTGGTGCCACCAAGCTAAACGTCCTCAGCCAGCTCTGCGCCCGAGACGGCAAAGTTGTTCTGGAACTCACGGTCGAGGGCGACGTCCACTTTTTCGGAAGCAACTTACGCGCAACCCATAACCTCGCCAAGAATGTGGCCAAGAAAATCAAAGAATCGACGTTGCCTGATCCCTCGCCAGTGGCCTCGGCCTCCGTGGCCGAAGGCGCAGCGTCCGACGCTACCGCGAAACGACCATTATCGCGGTAGTTTGGGCCGGTAGCCCGATCGCGCGCCTTTTGCGATTCCCTTTCCCTATTCGATGGGATTCCACCAGGCACCCGCCAACGGCAACGCGCATACAGAATGGCATTTGCATGCCCACTTTCATCCGCCATTATTGCGATCGGCGACCATCCGCAAATTCATGGTCGGATATGAAATGTTGGTCAGTCCGCAACGCGACATCACGCCTGAAACAGCGGCGGCAACTCTAAGGAAGCTTTCTGGCGCGCATTACGCCGATCTCAACCGGAGTTGAAACCGGCCCAGCAGAAAAAACGCAGGACGCACAGAGTTGATGACGGTGGCAAGCACCGCCCTAGACAGAACTTTCTGCGAGCGGCAACCAAACTTGAAAGCGTGTATCCCCCGGTTGTGAGTTGACTTGGATATTGCCGCGGTGTTTCTTCACGATGCGTTGCGTCGTATCAAGGCCAAGTCCAGTTCCTTCTCCCACTCCCTTGGTGGTAAAGAAGGGTTCGAAAATGTGGGGCAAGACATCTTGAGGAATCCCCGGGCCATTGTCGCCAATCTCCACCACAGCGCAATTGTCGTCGCGATAAGCGCGCACCCGAAGTTCACCTTCCCCGCCCATCGCATCAACAGCGTTGTCGATGATGTTGGTCCATACCTGATTCAGCTCACTGCCGAACGAGTTCACCAAGAGCGGAACTTTCTGATAATCGCGCAGGACGTTTACTCCCTGCTTGAGTTTGTGATTCAAGATGACCAGCGTGTTCTCCAGGCTTTTGACGATATCGACGTTCTGCAAGGGCGACTGGTCCATGAACGTGTATTCCTTGATCGCCCCGACTAACTCTGAGATCCGGGAGGTGCTGCTCTCAATCTGGTTCAACAGATCGGCGATTTCCACCGAAGCAGAGATCCTCACCAACGCGGCACGCGCAGTACCAGCATCCAGCGTCGCGAAAAGCTGTTCCAACACGGCGGGCTTTACATTTTTTCGCGCGAGATCGGCGGCTAGTTGCCACAGGTCGTTCTGTCCGTGACTCCGAAACAAAGAGTCAATCTGATCCTCCAGAGCGCTGGCCGCGAGGGCGTCTGGTGGAGGCGCATCCCCCTGGGTAAAGGAAGCCTCCATTTTTTCAATCTCGGATTTCTGTGCCAGAGAGAGATCGCGCCTTCCCAGATCGTGACTCGCGTTGCGGATTTTAATCAGAAGATCGCGCAGCTGACCGGCGGCACGTTTTGCGGCAGATGCAGGATTGTTGAGTTCATGAGCGAGGCCCGCCGAAAGTTTGCCCAGAGCGGACAGCCGGTCCCGCTGTTGTTCGAAGCGGGTGGCTTCGCGGACCCTGTCGGACATCAGGCCGACGAGGCGCTTCGTAAGCTCCGGCATTTTCTGCACGAGTTCCGGAAAGCGTGTCGCCGGAAATCGCAGAAGACGACTGCCGATGATCGCGCGGCCACTGACGGAAAAGTTCTTCATCCTTGAGAAAGGGAGCACTCCGGTCACTTCACCCGCATCGATGGGAATCACGATCATTTCGCCGGACAATTCACCTCGTAGCTCAAGTTGGCCTTCGAGGACCACGAACATCGCGTCCGCTGGGTCCCCCTGACGTGTGTAGTGTTCTCCAGTCTTAAGTTGCAGATCTTGCGTTTGATTGAGAAACCACGAGATCTGGTCGTCGGGCAGATCCGCGAAAACGGGCACACGCCGCAGCAGTTCGGATATTTCGGCCATTTACACCTTGCTCAAGTATTGATGAATGAATTGAACAGCGACAGATCCTTCGCCAACCCCGGATGCCACACGCTTAACGGAGCCGTGGCGCACATCGCCAACGGCAAAGATGCCCGGCACATTCGTCTCCAGAAGAAAGGGATCGCGGTCCAGTGCCCAGCCCTTGGGACGTTCTCCTCCCCCCATCACATCGGGACCCGTCAAAAGAAATCCGCGCTCGTCGCGCTCGACCATGCCCGCCAACCAATTCGTCCGCGGCAGAGCTCCAATAAAAATGAACATGGCACTGGCCGGCACTCGCTCCAGTTTGCTTGTGTCGGAGCAGAGCACGGAAATCTCCTCGAGATGCGTCTCGCCGTGCACTTCGGCCACGCTTGCGTGAGTCCACAACTGAATGTTGGGGGTCTCCTTGATCTGGTCAATCAGATACTGCGACATAGTGGCATCAAGCGAGACCCCACGCACTAGGATCACAACCCGTTCCGCGTACCTAGAGAAATACATCGCCGCTTGTCCGGCGGAATTCGCGCCGCCCACTACATAGACGATTTCTCCCTTGCATGACAAAGCCTCCGAAGCGCCACCGCCGTAGTAGACGCCCGCACCCTGCAACCGATCGATTCCCGGAGCCTCCAATCGACGCCACTGGACGCCGGTCGCAATCATTAAGGCATGACAGGAAATTTCGTGGCCGTCGCCCATTTTGATGATCCTGTACGATCCTTCGGTTCGCACGCCGACCGCTTCCTGCGGCGACAATATCTCGACGCCAAACCGCAAGGCTTGCGTCACCCCGCGACGGGCGAGGTCACCCCCGCTCAGACCGCTGGGGAACCCCAGATAATTCTCAATACGCGAACTCATTCCAGCTTGGCCTCCGGGCGCTTCCCGTTCGATCATAACCGTGTGCAAACCCTCAGAGGCCCCATAAACAGCCGCCGCTAGGCCGGCTGGACCTCCACCCACAATTGCCAGATCGTAAAAGCTCGTTTGCGCCCGCGTGCGCAGCCCAACCTTCTGCGCCACTTGAGCCGGCACGCCGTCGAACAGCTTGGTCCCGTCGGGAAAAAGAACTACGGGCAGATTGGCCGCCTCTGACCCCAGAGTTCCGAGAATCAGCTTAGTTTCCGGATCATTGGCGGAAAACTCCACGTCAACCCATTGATAGGGAACGCGGTTGCGCGCGAGAAAATCACGCAGCTCGTAACATCGCGGCGACCATCGTGTCCCCAGAACCCTGATTCCCTCGTAAGCTGGCTTGTACGAAGCCCGCCAATCATCGAGCAGGTCGTTGAGCTGCGGATAGAGGTGCTCGGCCGGAGGGTCCCACGGCTTCATGAAAAAGTAGTCTAGGCCAGCCTGATTGATGGCACTGATCGCCGCGTTGGTGTCAGCATAGGCCGTGAGCAGCGCGCGTTTGGCGTCGGGAAAAATCTGCTTCGCGTGCTGCAGAAACCCCACGCCATCCATGCGCGGCATGCGCTGGTCGGCAAGCAGGAGGGCCACACTGTCGTTGCGAACCTTTAATTCCTTGAGAATCTCGAGCGCAGCCTCAGGAGCGTCGCTGCTCATTACGCGATAGTCCGCACCGTACTGCGAACGCAAATCACGCTCAATGGCACGCAACACATCAGGATCGTCGTCGACGCTCAGTAGTATGGGCTTGGCCATAACGCCTTAGCTCTTCCAGATAATGGGTAGCAGATGAGGAGACTCTGTCGAATCAGAACTGCATGATTCGATCCAGAAAAATGCATTCTGGCTACAGAAATACTTAGTTATCAAGCAGCGAGTTCGCCAGCTTCGATTTCGTCCAAGTAACACCACACCCAAGATTCCCCGCGCTCGATGGAACGGATAAGAGGATGCTGCGTTTTGTGAAAGTGCTTGGTCGCGTGTTTGTTCTTGGATGAGTCACAGCAACCGACGTGCCCGCAGACGAGGCACAGGCGCAAGTGAATCCATGAATCGCCAAGTTTGACGCACTCGGCACACACGTGCGTGGTGGTCGTCCTGATTTTGATCTGATCCAGGTGAGTGCATTCTGCCGCCATCGGTTACTCCTTCGTGGTTCAGTTGGCTAAACGGACTGTTGGTGCGACGTGCTCCGCGATGCTATACGATCTCACTGGGCGACAAGCAGGTTTTCAGCGAACGGCCACTGATCGTCAATCCACTGGGCGTCGCAGCGGAAACCAGCGCCTTTCGCGAGCTGCATTATCTCTTCCGCCGAATATTTGTGGCTGCTCTCTGTCCAGATCGTTTCGCCTTCGAGGAACTCGATCTCGACATCAGATGCTGCAATATTCACCGTCTGCCTTTGCTTTGAACGCAGATGCATCTCGACACTCCGCGCATCCTCATTGATCTTCGCTAGGTGAGTAAATTGCCTCAAATCAAAGTTGGCATCGAGTTCGCGGTTGATGCGGGCAAGCAGGTTCAAGTTAAACGCAGCGGTCACGCCGAGATCGTCGTCGTAGGCTTGAAGCAGCCGAGTGCCGGGCTTCTCCAGGTCTGTCCCCAAGAGGAGCGAATCAGCAGGCTCGAGAATTCGCCGTACTTCAGCCAAGAACTTCACGCCCGCGGGGCGATCAAAATTCCCAATGGTGCTACCGAGGAACAATACCAGTAAATGCTGCCCACTCTTGCGCCGCGCAGCGACTTCCAGCAAGCCGTCAAGATATTCGCGTTCAAAGCCTACGATGCTGACCGACTCGATGTCTCGCAGTTCCTGCTCACACCGGGCTAGAGCCGAAGGAGAGATTTCTACCGGATAGTAAAATGTACGCTGGCGTCGAGAAAGCGCCTCGAGCAGCCAGCGAGTCTTAACGCCGCTGCCGCTGCCAAGCTCAGCGACGGCAACCGGTCCGGCGAGACGATCCACGATCTCATGCGAGTGGCGCCGCAGCAAGCGCTCATCGGCACGGGTGAGCCCATACTGTGGAAGGTGACTGATAGCTTCAAAGAGGGCCGATCCCAGTTCGTCATAAAGATACTTGGATGGAAGTTCTTTCTGTCCCGGGAGCGTGAGGCCGGCGCGTACGTCAGCGGCAAATTCGTACGTAGCATTGGTGGTTATCGCGTGGACAAGCATTCCCGTCTCCTTACGATCTGATTTCTTGCACTAGCGGGCGACGCAACGGAACCCAGCGTATACGTACTGGTAATGCGCCTGGAACCAATTGCGAAAGCTTGGCCGCAGCATTGAGGCGGCGGTGCGCGACGAGCCGCCTTTCATGACGAAGTGCCTGCCATCAAAAAACTCTGACGAATATCCGCGATAAAACGGAAAGGGCCGGAACCCGCTAAACGGTGCGAACACGGTGGACGTCCACTCCCAGCCATTCCCCAACATGCCTTGCACTGCAAAAGCGCTTTGGCCTTGTGGAGATGCATTTACCGGCTTTGGGTTCCAACGGTCGAAATCAAAATTGCCGAATCGCGAATCGGGTGTTTCGTGGCCCCACGGATAATACGTTTCTTCTGTGCTCCGCGAGCCGTAAGCGGCGCGATGCCACTCCGCTTCTGTAGGAAGCGACTTTCCCACTGAGCGCGCGAATGCACTGGCCTCCGCATGGCTGACGTAGACGGGCCAATCGAGAGGCAACGTAATCTCTTCGAACATCGTACGATAGAGCCATCCATTGTTCGTGGGTCGCCAGAACACCGGATGAGACACCGCGTGAGCTGTTTTCCAGTCCCAGTCCTCATCACTCCAGAAAACCCGCGTTTCATAACCGCCCGCGGTCATGAACTCCAAATACTGGCGGTTTGTCACCATGTGTTCGTCGATTTCGAACGCTGGAAGTTGCGCGGTATGCGCGTCGAACTCATTGTCCCATCCAAAACCACTGCGTACGAGGCCCAGTGTCGCCGCGCCGGACGGAATCTCAATCATCCGATGGTTAACCGGGGGAGAGAACAGACTCATAGGATCCTTTTGCCGAATCTTCTGGTCCAGCGGCAACTGGTGCAGCATATAGGCCAAGGTTTCCGCGTGCATCAAGCGATGTTCAATGGCGACATTGAGCAATGTTTCCAGCGGAAAACCGTGGGGCGTCTCGGCGCTCGATTCCAGCGTTCCGTTGTTCAGCCTTTGGTCTAACGCGGCCCTGATCTCCTTGACGTAATCGCGAACGGCATCGATCGAGGGCCAGTCCGATGGCCGGTCTGTTGGTAGTCCGCCGACCACCGGGTCGATCCCAAAAGCAAACAATCGATCAAATTCGGGATGGAAACTCTTGAGGCCCAAAACATGCTCGTGCAGTAAGTTCCAGTCGAATGCCTCGAGGTGTCCGACATAAAAAATGATGCGGTGACGCTCTGGAATCGGACGTGCGTAGATCGAGTCAGGCCTGAGCACATCAAAGAGGTCATCACCGCGCCTGCGAGCATCGGAGAGCCGCGCCAGCAGAGAGCGCCGAATCTCCACATCAGCTTGAGCAGAAAGCATTCGGCCTCCCGGTTCAATGATTGAATGAAGCAGCGAAAGAGCCCCTGGAAGAGAACATGCAGCCCAGAAGCGCTAGTTCCCTTCTTAATTAATGCGAGGCGGCCTATCTCATCGACTCCAACTTAGATGACCGCTTGTGGCACAAGGTCGCAGGTCAAAATGCTTTTTATCAACACCCATGAAAGGCATTAGAACGTCAGACGCAGCGCCACCTGCCCAATTCTAGGCGTGGCGCCACGGAAAGTCCCGGTTGTCGTGATTTGGCCGAAAGTTGGAGCGTAAATGTTGGCCGCGTTATCGGCGAGCGTCGGCTGCGCGAACTCAGTATGATTCAGAGCATTGAAGAATTCTGCGCGAAATTCCAGCTTGTAACGCTCCGTGATCGCAGTAGTTTTGGCAAGCGCGATGTCGAGATTGGTCAAGGTCGGCCCGCGCAGCACATTGCGGCCCAATCCGTACGTCCGATCAGCTGGATTATTGACGGGATCGAGTTGCGGGAAACACGGATTGGGAAAACCTCCGTCGTAGTACGCATTATTCTCTAGGGGTACATCAGAAAAACTGTTGGGGTCAAAGATGAAATTGCCTGTGATCCCTTGCGGGCTGACCGTAACTTGACATCCACCGGATGCGTTGACGCCGTAGGTAACGGGATAGATCGTTCGCACCTTTGCAGGGTTGAATGTTCTGATCGGCGCGACCACTGCAACATGCGTAAGTACCGGATCTCCTGCTCCCGACGTGCCCGGGTTGGCAGGGTCGTATGCGTCGGGCAGCTGCGCGGGGATGTCGAAGGGAAAACCGGTTCGATAGGTGAAGATGGGATAGAGGCTCCAACCCTGCGTAAGCCGCTTCGGCCCATTGCCCCACGCGCGATCAATCGGCAGGTCCCATCCTCCGCTGAGTGTAATGCGATGACGCACGTCACTGTCGCCGGAAGCATAGAAAAGCCTCGAGTTGTAAGCGGGTACTTGCGCATTGCGTTGCGCGAAACCTGAGGCGTTATCGAGATTATGGCCATATGTATAGGCCAAAGTGTAATAGACCGTTCCCAATCGTGAGCCCTTGGGTTGCCGCGTCAGGCTCGCTTCGAATGCGTTATAGTTGGCGTTAGAGACATTCTGAAATTCAGGAAGCGGGCCGTAGCAGATCACGTTCTGCACTGTCCCACAGTTGGCACTAGCGCCATTGAGCCGACGATTCGTTGTGCCGAGCACCGTCGGATTGAAGTCTCGCAACGACGTCAGACCGCGTCCTGTGCTGCCGACGTAGTTGGCTTCCAGCACGGTATCGGCGATCAGATTGCGCTGCAGGCTCAGGTTGTATTGATAAACGTACGGCGTCCGCAGGTGTGGATCGACGATAAAAACAGCTCCGCTGCTGTTGATCGGCAGAAACTGCCCGAAGGCGACATTGGAAGCGGGCGGCTTCGAGGGAAATGGATTCGGCACTCCTAAACTGACACAATCGTCTTCTGCATTAAAATTGCAAGCATTCTGATACGGCTGACTCATATACGTCAGCGCCCCGTTCTGGCCTGCGACGGTATTGAAATAGAGTCCGGGCTCGGCGTAGAACGGCACCTCACCGTTGAACTGCAAGTTGTCTTCGCCTTTCAGGATGTCATAGAAAATTCCGACGCCGCCGCGCAGGCTGGTCTTGCCGCTTCCGGTTGGATCCCACGCAAAACCGAAACGTGGGGCAAAATTTTTCTTGTCGGGAAAGTTCACTCCGAGCGGAGCGCCGGGATCGCCGGGAAACACTAATCCCGGAGGCGCGTTGATAAATCGGTGCGATTGTAGTCCCGGAATCACCGAGAAACTACGACCTTCCGTATCGCGCTTGGGCGTGTTGTATTCGTAGCGTAAACC
>DATEBK010000072.1:0-12425 GCA_035287825.1 Terriglobales bacterium | reverse complement strand
TGCCGCCAAGAACCAGCAGGACGTCAACTTTCCCGGCGCGCATATCATCGACCAGCGAGCGCAGTGACTCGGCGCGATTCACCGGATTGGCGTCGACCGGCTCGGAGTAGAAAACCGTCTTGCCAACATTGCCAAGCGCCTGATTCATGGCATGCGCAAGTGCATGAACAGCCGGAGGCTGATGATCGCCCGCAATGACAACGCTCGATCCCTGATGCGACCGAATATCCTTCGCCAGGGCAGAAACAAAAGTCTGCTGATCCGTGGTGGCGTTTCCGCCAACACTGACGCCAACCGCTGCGGCCAGAACGCGGGCAAAATTTTCGATCTCGCCCGCCTTCAGCGCCAACCTGTGGTCCGCCTTCATCCCCGTTGAACTCGGCGTGCTCTCAATAACGTAGAGCCGACTCATCTCCGCGTCGGGATTGCGTCGTCCGGCGAAATCCCGGATATAACGCGTCGAGCCAGGAAACCCTGCATAGAGGAAGTCGGCGTCGAGCGAAACGATGACGTCTGCCTTCGATAAGTCGTAGCGGGTTTCGACCGGCTCTCCGAAGGCCAATTTCGCGCCTTCATAAACATTGTCGCGGCTGACCGGTTCGTAGACATGCCACTTCGCCCCCGGATTCGCTCGCAGGTAGTCCTTAATCTGCGCTGCCAACGTCGGAGAAGAAACGGCTTGCGTCAGAATGCGAACGCCACTTCCTGAAATCCGGCCCTCCATGCCCATGGGACCGCGAACGGCCTCCGTGAAGGCATTCCACGAACGGACGTCGCCCAGATACGTAACATTCTGCGCGCGATCGGGATCGTAAAGATCGAGAATCGAAGCCTGCGCGTATACGTCGGTGCCCCCCAAGCTCGCGGGATGCTCCGGATTGCCTTCGATCTTCGTAGGGCGGAAAAGATTGCTCTCGACTAGGACCGGCGAAGCATAGCCGCCAAGCGTAAACGCGGTCGCATAAAACTTCGGACGCCCAGGGATGACGTTTTCTGGCTGCCGCACGTAGGGCACGATCTCCGTGTTCGGCATCTTCGTGCAGCCGGTCAGGCCCGCGAGCGCCAGTGACGCGCCCATGGTCTTGAGGAAGCCGCGGCGCGAAAAACTGTCGAGCCATTCCGAGGCGCCCTTGGGGAACTCGCGGTGCAGCATCTCCTGAAACTGGTCGCTGCCCGCCAGCTCTTCGAGGCTGCGCCAGTAGGCGGGTCCGGTAGTGCCCTCAATCTGCTCTCGAGCAGTTGCCAGATCCAGCTGCTTGCGTTTGCTGGGGCAGACGTCGACTCCACCTTTGGCCGCTACTGGTTTCGTTTTGTCGTCGATGCTCATCGTCAGAAGACCAGCTCTCACAACCAACTTCCCGTTTTTACCGGTGACACGTGTTGCAACTGGTGATGTCTTTTACCGAGCGTACCTTGTACTGCCCCCTTAATGCATTCCCCAGCGCGTCCTGGTCGGAGTAGGCGATTCCATTCGCCACCACCGGCGAACTCGTGGAAGGCGGCTCGTAGCGCATATTGAAAACCTGCTCCCGCGGACGCAGATATTTCTCCGTGTTGCGATGGCACTCCAGGCAGAACTCCATCTGCAGCGATGCGTACTGATACGTCAGCGGCATCTGGTCGATCGGCCCGTGGCAGGTATTGCAACCGACACCTTTATTAATGTGAATGCTGTGGTTGAAATAAACGAAGTCGGGCAATTGGTTGACACGCGTCCATTCGAGCGACCGGCCGGTGCGATAACTTTCGCGGACCGGTTCCAGATAAGCGGCGTTGGTCCAGATCTGCGCGTGGCAGTTGATGCAGGTCTTGGTCGGAGGGATGCCGGCAAAACTCGATGTCTCAACCGAGGTGTGACAGTAGCGGCAATCGATGCCGAGACCGGTCACGTGGTGCTGGTGGCTGAATGGCACTGGCTGCGACTTCCTGACGCCGGCATTCGTGACGTACGGAGTGCGCTCCAGTTCCAGCAAGACCGAGAACAATCCGCCCACGGCGAGAACCACGAGGACCAGAGAGGCCCTGGCTATGGCATTGCTGCTGCGCGGAAAGATCTGCATTAGGAAGTGTGATGTCTTTAAGAATTATTGCGGAATCGGCTTGCGCCCCTTCCGGCTGACCGCGTCTGTATGAGTTACGTCACCTGTCATCGGTGACGCCCGTTCCTAAAACAGGAGAGTATAACAGCTGTCTGGCGAAATGGAACATCCCGCGTCGCTTTTCTTTGTGTACCAATTCGGGATTTCATTTTGGAAATTATTTTTCTGAGGAAAAATCGCACGTCCCTGCCGAAAACGATCTGCCCTGGGGAAATTTCACCGCAAATGCATGACAAGCAATTTTGGTTCCGTCATCTCCTGGATCGCATCGCGCAAGCCCTCACGCCCCAACCCCGAGTCTTTAATTCCTCCATAAGGCATGTGGTCGATGCGGAATGTCGGAACGTCGCCCGCAATCAAACCTCCGACTTCGAGCTCGTCGTAAGCCTCGAAGATGAGTTTGGCGTCGCGGGTGAAAAGCCCGGCCTGCAGGCCAAACGCAGAGCTGTTGATTTGCTTCAAAGCCGAAGCAAAGTCAATGTAAGGCTCAAGGGTCACCACCGGCGCGAAGATTTCCTGGCAATTCACTTTCATGTTCGGCTTGGTGCCGGTCAGGACCGTGGGTTCGAACAGCGATCCCTTGCGATGTCCGCCACAGAGCAAGCGCGCCCCGCCGCGAACCGCTTCCTGCACCCAGTCGGCCGCACGTATGGCATCGCTCTCGCGGATGAGCGGGCCGAGGTCGATCGCTTCGTCCAATGGGTCTCCGACTTTCAGTTTGCTGACCCCGGCCAGAACGAGCTCGGTAAACTTTCCGTATACCGAATGTTCGACCAGAATCCGCTGCACTGAAATGCACGACTGCCCCGCGTAAGAGAACCCTCCTGTCACGCAGCGGTCGGCGGCGTATGCGAGGTCGGTGTCGTTATGGACGATGACACCCGAATTCCCCCCCAACTCAAGCACGACTTTTTTCTTTCCCGCGTTGTTCTTGATCGCCCAGCCGACGGCCGCGCTGCCGGTAAAACTGATGAGCTTGATGCGTTCATCGCTGACCAGCAGTCCGGAATCTTCGTTCGAGAGCAGCATCGCGTTGAATCCGCCGTCGGGCCATCCCGCCTGTTGGATCACTTCGGCCAGCAGCAACGCGGTGAGTGGTGTTTGCGGAGCTGGCTTCAGAACAATGGAGCAGCCAGCGGCAATTGCCGGTGCAACCTTGTGCGCGACCAGATTCAAGGGAAAATTGAAGGGCGTAATTCCGGCAACCGGGCCCAGAGGAAAACGCTTGACGATACCCCAGCGACCGGCGGTTGACTGCTGCCAATCCAGCGGCAAATATTCGCCGTAGCCGCGAACCGTTTCTTCGGCGGCAATATTGAAAGTGAAAATCGCCCGGTCCACTTCCATGCGCGAGCTCTTGATAGGCTTACCGGCTTCGAGCGCGATGGTACGGGCAAACTCTTCTTTTCGATCATGGATACCCGTCGCAATCTGGCGCAGAACGCGCTGGCGCTCGAAGGCTGGCAGCCGGCGCGTGGTCCCAAAAGCCTTGACCGCGGCGGCAATGGCAGCTTCGGCGTGTTCGCGGCGCCCCCGATGAACATAAGCAATCAGGGAGCCATCATAGGGTGCGCGTACCTCGACCACATCGCCTTCTTCCAGCCACTTCCCGTCGAGGAAAAACCCATGGGTTGCAACCGGAGTCACCGTCATCTCGGCCATCGCTCGCCCCCTTCACTGACCTTGTGATTCGGATTATAAACTTCCTCGGCAGCGGCGAATCAACTCAAGCACCGCCGAAGTGCCGACTTTGGATGTCATCTCGAGGTCTGCGGTTGGAATTGCTGGTCGACCTCCACCTGATATCCGGCGACCAGGCGGTTGGTTTCGTTCGCCATCCCGACCACCGACATCAACTCTTTGAACTGAGCATCGGTCATGCCTTTATTCTTCGCCGAAGCCGTGTGCGAAGCGATGCAGTAATCGCACTGGTTCGTGACCGAGACTGCGACGTAGATCATTTCCTTCGTAAGCGGGTCGAGCGCCCCGGGGGCCATGATCTGCTTGATGTCTTCCCAGGTACGCTTCAGCATCACGGGATCGTGAGCGATCGACTTCCAGAAATTATTGATCCAGTCGGTCTTGCGCGTGGCCATAATGTCGTCGTAAACCGCCCGCACTTCCGGTGTAGCATCGGCGTATTCGATAAAACCAAAGATTGACATTCGATCCTCCAACAAACTTTGACCGTCCTCGGGAACAGCGGCGCTACCACTCCTGAGACCCGAAACACCTAAGACCTAAGACCTGAGGCCCGCCCTTTATGCTATCCAATCCAAGACCTTGTAATATGCTCCCGCGAAGGGCAAGAACCATGGCTCGCCGTTGTAAAGCCCCAACGGCGCACCAGGGAATGCAATCTCGGCAAACGGATTGTCCGTCTTCCCTTCAGTAATCCAATCGGCCATTCTCTGTCCTTGATAAGTAGCCATGGCGACGCCGTGTCCAGCATACCCGACGGAAAAATAGACGCCGTCCATTTGCCCGGCGTGCGGCATCATGTCAAAGCAGAAATCAAGTGTCCCTCCCCAGGCGTATTCGACTTTGGTGTCACGCAGCTGCGGATAGACTTTGATCATCCCCTGACGCAGAATTTCAGCGCTCTTGCGGATGGTCTGACCGGTTTCGGGAAAGAATGCCGCGCGCCCGCCAAACAACATGCGGTTGTCGGGAGTGAGCCGGTAGTAATAAAGATAGTTCTTGGAATCATAGATCTGGCGGTTGCGCGGGATCAATTCGTGGCCGAGCGTTTCAGGGAGCTCTTTCGTCGCAATAATGAACGATCCGATGGGGATGATTTTCTTGCGCAGCTGCGGAGTTGCCGCACCGGTATAGCCGCTGGTTCCGACCAACACATTGCGTCCCCAAGTCGCACCACGAGAAGTATTCAACCGGAAGCCCGGCGTGCCGTTGCGGGATTCGCGCTGGATTTCTTGCAGCCGCGTGTGCTCCGAGATCTCGGCACCGGCGCGCAGGGCCGCGGCGCCGAGTCCGGCAACGTAGCGCGCGGGATTGAGTCCGCCGGAAATTTCATCGACCATACCTCCGTAGTAGATGTCAGATCCGATTTCGCTGTGGAGCTGGCCGCGAGGGACAACCCGCAGGTGATGATTAAATTCGCGCGCAATGACTTCTACCTGACGAGAGTAGTCGTCGAAATGCGCCGGTTTGCACGCAACTTCAAGATGCCCGGTGCGGGAGAAATCGCAGGCGATGTTTTCTTCTTTCACGATGCGCTCGACCGTGTCGATGGTTTCAAGCGAGGCTGCGTACATGCGGCGCGCCAGTTCGCGGCCAAACTTTGCAATGAGCTGGTTCACGCCCAGCTTCAGTCCAGTGAGCACCATGCCGCCGTTGCGCGAACTCGCGCCCCAGCCAATCGTCTCCGCTTCAAGCACAACCACTTTCGCTCCACGTTTCGCCAGCGAGAGCGCAGCTGAGAGTCCGGTGAATCCGGCGCCGACGATGACAACGTCAGCGCTCTCTGGTAACGGCTCCACCGGAGGCATCGGCATCTGTACCGTGGTCAGCCAATAGTTGAATTCCTGCGGCATACTCTCTGGTGAGCTCACAACACCGCCGTCTCATGGATCGTCCGCCCCTCCGCGAACCGCGAAAAGTCCAGCAGAGACGGGTCGATCAAGTCGGTCTTCCCTGTCAGAATCAGATCGCTGAGAATCTTTCCCGTGGCAGGCGAGTGCATCACGCCGTGTCCGCTAAAGCCGTTCGCGAAGAAGAATCCGGGCACGTCCGGCGACTCGCCCAGTATCGGATGATGGTCCGGCGTCATTTCATAAAGTCCGGCCCACGCCCGTTTGGGATTCACTGCGACATTTTCAAACACAGGCACACGGTCCGCCGCACGCATTAAAATTTTCTCGACGAAAGCAGGGTCGAAGTCGGTTTTATATCCCGGCGTTTCCTCGGGATCGTTCCATGCCAGCAGAAATCCCCGGCTCTCGGGACGAAAGTGAAAGCCAGTCGACATGTCGATGATCATCGGCGCGGTATGAGGAAACTGATCGAACGGTTCCGTCGGAACCAGCATCCTCCGCAATGGTTCGACCGGCAGATCGATACCCAGCATCTTCGCAATCGAAGCCGCCCACGCTCCGGCGCAGTTGACGACCGTGCGCGTCGAAATCAAATCGCGCGAAGTCGCAACCTCAAAAGTCCCATCATCAATGTTGCGCGTGATTGCCGTGACCGTCGTGTTCTTCCACAATGTCGCTCCGTGATCGCTCGCCCACGCCATGAATCCGACCATCGCGCTGTAAGGATCGACAAAGCCATCGCTCGAGCAAAAGCTGCCCCCAATAATGTCATCGCTGCGCAAATGCGGAAACATCCCACGAATCTCATCGCCTGCGATCAGCCGCACATTCTTCAAACCCATCGCAATCTGCTTTTCGTAGTTCGCGCGCAGGTAGGCCACATGTTTTTCGCTAGTCGCGCAAAAAAGATACCCCTGCGGGCGATAGTCGCAAGGATAGCCAAGCCGCTCCTCGAAACTTGCATAAAACGGAATCGAGTAGAGCGACATCTGGATATTCACTGGAGTGGAAAACTGGGCCCGCACGCCACCCATGCTCTTGCCAGTGGACCCCTTGCCCTGCGCGGTTTCGCGCTCGATGACAAGAACGTTCCTGCAACCGGCCGCGACCAGGTGATAAGCGATGCTGGAGGCGACGATGCCCCCGCCGATGAGAACTACGTCTGCGGTATGCACAATGCGATTCTAGGGTTCATCAGGAAGTCGCTACAGCAAAGCCAACTTTCACGATCACATAGACGGCGAACCATCCGAAGACTACGGCGAACGCAGTACCACGTTTAACCTTGCTGATGCAGGAAATGCCGATTGCGGTCAGAATCATGGACCAGAAACTGAGCACGTCCAGAGGCGTTAATAACGCCCGCAACACCGCCGATCCGTCGGGGCCGATGAAATAGCCGGGATTGGTGGCCACGGCATTCTCGATGTTAAAGCTATCGCTGCTGCCTCCGGCAAGAAGCGAGAGGATTCCCAGCAACGCGATAAATATTTGCGGCAGCCGGGTATAGACAATCAGCGCGTATAGGGTGCTGTATTTGATGTCGGCGCCGGCGGCAAATTTGAGAGTCGCGAAGAAAACGCCAGCCACGATGGCATAAAAGATGAGCGCGACAATGGGAATACAGTACGAAATAACTTTCGTGACCGTCGCCTGTTGTTGCATCACTTTCTGCTTCTGGTCGGCGGGCATGCGGTCGATGCGGTCCGCCGTCTTTGGTTGCAACTGGATCGCATTGTCCACCACCTTGGGAAAGCCGACCTTCTGATCGACGACATAGACAAAGGCGATAGACGTAATCACGATGATCAGATACGGCCCCCACCAACTCGCGTTCCTGCGCAAGTCCGTGAACGTCTTGCTCGGCGCAATAAATGTATCGATAATGCGCTGCCCTTCAGAGAGCGGTTTAGGCTCCTGAGCCAGTTGTGGTGATTGCATTGGTTGCGATGGTACTGAAGGGTTAGTCGCCATAGAGCCCCCGAATCAGGAGAAGATTGTAGTTCGCCTTCGCCCGGACGACAACAGAAAGGATGAAGCACTAGGGTGCGGTTGCCATCTCCGGTGTAGCCGCAATAAGTTTGCGGGTATACGCGTGCCGCGGCTGGCCGGTGATCTGTTCCGTGGTTCCGGTCTCGACGATCTGGCCCCGATACATTACCGCGATGCGAGTCGACAAATAGCGAACTACCGGCATGGAATGCGAAATAAACAAATAGCTCAAGCCGAACTCGCGCTGCAGTTGTTGCAGCAGATTCACTATCTGCGCACCTACGCTCACGTCAAGCGCGGAAACCGGTTCATCGGCGACGATAAACTTCGGCCTCAAAGCCAGCGCGCGGGCAATGCCGATGCGCTGCCGCTGCCCTCCGGAAAATTCGTGCGCATAGCGAGGCATGGCCGACTCATCCATTCCAACAGCTCGCAAGAGCTCGCGGACACGCTCGCGGCGGGCATCGCGGCTAAGGTCCTGGCCCGTGATCTCCTGATGAAGAAGCAGTGGCTCAGCAACCAGGTCCTCGACGCGGTAGCGCGGGTCGAGCGAGCCAAATGGATCTTGGAAGATAATCTGCATATCGCGCCGCAGAGCGCGCAAGTCTGATCCACTCGCCTGCAGCACGTCAACGCCATTGAAAACGATGGAGCCGGATGTCGGCTCAATCAACCAGAGAATAAGCCGTCCCAGAGTGCTCTTACCGGAGCCCGATTCGCCCACCAGTCCCAGCGTCTCGCCCTCATGGATGACGAGCGACACGTCATCCACGGCGCGAACGTCACTTGCACGATCGCGCACGCGCCCAAACGGAGACTCGGCCAGAGGAAATATCTTGGTCAGGTTGTGAACTTCAACAAGAGGCACGAAGCCAGACTAGCAGCGGACGATGCAAGGTGAATAGAGACTAACGATAACCGGCACCCAGACTACAACCGCCATTGTCCGTGACCACTGTTTCTCATGCCGCAATCATCGGCACCGCCGCTAGCGCAGCGACCATTCCGATCGTCCGCGCGCGGCTGAAATGCTCGTCCAGAAAAATACGGGCCAGCAGGACAGTGACTGCGGGGTAGAGCGAACTGAGCACCACTGCCACGTCCAGTCGCCCGATCTGGGATGCGTGGATAAAGACGGCGCTACCGGTCACATCGAGAACTCCGGCCACTAGCGCAATTGCCAGCACGGGCCGCGGCATCGCGCGCAATAATCCCCCGAACAAAACGATTGTTCCCGTAATCAGCAGCGACGCCAACCGTGACCACGCCGCGACCCACCATGCCGCCGCATTGCCCGCCTGGTGCGTGCAAAGGTAAAAACCAGCGAAGCCGATTCCTGCTAGAACAGCCACGCCCAACCCTTCGGGTCGCCTCTCGGGCTGTCCGTTGCCACCCTCGGTGCGCGAGATGAGCCAGACGCCAACACCGGCAAGCACAAATCCCAGCACCTGCCGAATGCCGGGAAATCCAGTGATGAACGCCGTCGCAATCGTGGGAATCGCCGCGCTCAACACTGCCGACACCGGCGCGATCAGTCCCATATTTCCACGCGACAAGGCGCGATAGAAAAAGACCAGTGCGACTCCTCCCAGCGCGCCGGCCAGCAGCGACCAGAGCACGCTGATGACTCCAGGGAACGGAGCGTGAGTAGCCAGCGCAAAAATCATGGCCACAGCCAATCCGGAACCATGCACGACAGCCGTGAACAAAAACGCGTTCGCCCGCCGAGCGCCCACTCCACCAAGAAAATCGCTCGCGCCCCAGACCCCCACTGCGGTCAAGCTGTAAGCGGCAGGAATATATTGGGCAGCGGCGGACATGGGAATTCGAGAGTAGCATGGAGCCCGCAGAAGCCTTCCCCTACCGTTCTTCCACTCGCCCTCCGAAACCAATTACAATATTAAGTTACGGTTTTATCGCTCCGGTCCTTGCTGGAGCTTGAAAGAAGGCCTCATGTCCTCCTCCAGTTTTGGCGCCCGCGCAACTTTCAGAGTGGATCACAAAGCCGGCAGCAAAGAATACGAGATTTACCGCCTCGACGCGCTCGACAAGCAGGGCATCTCAACCAGGCACTTGCCGTTTTCGCTGCGTATTCTGCTGGAGAATCTGCTCCGCACCGAGGATGGACGTAATGTCACAAAGGATGAAATTCTCGCTCTTGCGGCCTGGAACAAGAATTCCAAGCCAGAAAAAGAAATCGCCTTCACGCCCAGCCGCGTTCTGTTGCAGGATTTCACCGGCGTTCCGGCGGTGGTCGATCTGGCCGCCATGCGCGATGCCATGAAGCGGCTCGGCGGCGATCCCAAGCTGATCAATCCGTTGCAACCAGCTGAGTTGGTCATCGACCACTCCGTGCAAGTCGACGAATTCGGGTCTTCCAATGCGTTCGACGTCAACGCGCTGCTCGAATTCCAGCGCAATAAAGAACGTTACGCGTTCTTGCGGTGGGGGCAAACCGGCTTCCGCAATCTCGCCATCGTGCCGCCTGACACTGGAATCGTCCATCAGGTCAATCTCGAATATCTGGCGCGCGTGGTTTTTGTTCACGAAGTAGGCGGAAAGCGCACCGCTTATCCCGACACACTCGTCGGCACCGATTCCCACACCACCATGGTCAACGGACTCGGCGTGCTCGGCTGGGGCGTCGGCGGAATCGAAGCCGAAGCCGCAATGCTCGGACAACCCGTGTCCATGCTGATTCCGCTCGTCGTAGGTGTGAAACTCACCGGACGTCTGCGCGAAGGCGCGACCGCCACCGACCTTGTTCTTACCATCACCGAGATGCTGCGCAAGCATGGAGTCGTCGGCAAGTTCGTCGAGTACTTTGGCCCCGGCCTGCAGGACCTTCCGCTCGCCGATCGCGCAACCATTGCCAACATGGCTCCAGAATATGGAGCGACTTGCGGCATCTTCCCCATCGACAAAGAAAGCCTTCGCTACCTCAAGCTCACCGGACGCAGCGATGAGCAGGTTGCTTTGGTCGAAGCCTACGCCCGCGAGCAAGGACTTTTTCACGATGCCAAAACTCCCGAAGCCGAATACTCCGAATTGTTGAGTCTCGATCTGGCGACCGTCGAGTCGAGCCTCGCCGGACCGAAGCGTCCCCAGGACCGGGTTGTGCTGTCGAAAGCCGGCGAGTCGTTTGCCCAGGCGCTGCCCTCGCTGATCAAGCCGAAGACGAAGGCCGCAGCCGCCGCTGCTCCGCGTTGGGAGCAAGAAGGTGGGAGTCCGGCCGCCATCGGAGTCGAAGATCCGAACGTGCACGAACACGTTGCCTCGAATGGCCACTCGCTGCGTCACGGCAGCGTGGTGATTGCGGCAATCACGAGTTGCACCAACACTTCGAACCCATCGGTGCTCATTGCCGCCGGCTTGCTGGCGAAAAAAGCCGTCGAGCGCGGCCTTGAAGTACCTTCAACCGTAAAAACGTCGCTCGCTCCCGGATCGAAAGTTGTGCTGGACTATCTTCAAAAAGCCGGACTGATGCCGTATCTGGAGAAGCTGAAGTTTCATCTCGTCGGCTACGGCTGCACCACCTGCATCGGCAACTCCGGTCCGTTGCCGGTCGAAGTGTCGAAAGAAATCGACGAAAAAAACCTCGTCGTCGCGTCCGTTCTTTCCGGTAATCGTAACTTCGAAGGCCGCATCAACTCCGAAGTTCGTGCAAACTATTTAATGTCGCCGCCGCTGGTCGTCGCCTTCGCCCTGGCCGGCCGAATCGACATCGATCTGAAAAAAGATTCGTTAGGCAAAGGCAAAGACGGAAAGCCCGTTTATCTCGCTGACATCTGGCCCTCGCAGCGCGAAGTCGAAGAATTGATGGCCAGCGCGATTACCTCGGAAATGTTTC
Source organism: Terriglobales bacterium (assembly GCA_035287825.1). Classification (GTDB taxonomy): domain Bacteria; phylum Acidobacteriota; class Terriglobia; order Terriglobales; family Acidobacteriaceae; genus Acidiflorens. The sequence goes on along the minus strand of DATEBK010000072.1, from coordinate 930 downwards.
GCAAGAGCTACAGCGAAGTCTATGCTGGGGACGAACGCTGGCGCGGTCTGCCCGTCCCCAAGGGCGAAACATATTCGTGGGAAAAAGATTCAACTTACATCCGTCAGGCTCCCTACTTCGATGACATGACGCTCAACCCCTCCGCGGTCGAAGACATCAAGGGAGCGCGCGTGCTCGCCGTGCTCGGCGACAGCGTTACCACCGACCACATTTCGCCAGCGGGCTCGATCAAGAAAGATGGTCCGGCGGGAAAATACCTGATCGCCCATGGCGTGCAGCCCGCCGATTTCAACTCCTACGGATCGCGCCGCGGCAATCACGAAGTCATGGTCCGCGGCACTTTCGCCAACGTCCGCCTGCGCAATAAAATGGTCAGCACCGAAGGTGGATTCACCCGCCACTTGCCCGACGGCGCGGAAATGTCCATCTTCGACGCCTCCGAAAAATACCACGCCGAAAACATACCGCTCGTGATTCTTGCCGGAAAAGAATACGGCTCGGGAAGTTCACGCGACTGGGCCGCCAAAGGGCCTCTTCTGCTCGGGGTGCGCGCCGTCATCGCCGAAAGTTACGAGCGCATTCACCGTTCCAACCTCGTCGGCATGGGGATTCTACCGCTGCAATTTCTACCCGGAGAAAATGCTGAGACGCTGCACCTGACCGGCGACGAAATTTTCGAGATCGCGGGGATCGCCAAAGTAGTCGATAAATTTTCTTCCGGACGCAAAATCACCGTGCGCGTCAACGCCGGAAAAACGCCCGATTTTCAAGCGATCGTCCGCATCGACACTCCCCAAGAAGCCCTCTACTACGCCAACGGCGGCATTCTGCAATACGTGCTGCGGCAGTTGCTTGCAGGAAAAGCGCAGCCCGAAGCGGTCACGGTTTAGGCATAAAATTACTCGCTTACGAAATCCTACCGCGCGCCCG
>DATEBK010000071.1:0-2983 GCA_035287825.1 Terriglobales bacterium | reverse complement strand
CGGCGTTGACGGCGGTGTAGGTCATTCGCTCCGCGCTGCGAATTACGCCTTCGTTGATTTCGTAGGCGACGATTTCGCCCTGGTGATCGATCTCCATGGTGCAGGAGAGCACTAAGCGGTCGACTTGCGGGCGCAGGCTGCAGATGTCGGTCGAGAGTTCGAGGGGCAGCATGGGAACGGCGCGGTCGGGGAAATAAACGCTGGTGCCGCGAAGGCGGGCTTCCTGATCAAGCGGCGAATTTGGCGTGACGTATTGGGCGACGTCGGCGATGTGGACCTGGAGTTCGTAATTTCCGTTTTCGAGTTGGCGAACGTGGACGGCATCATCGAAATCGCGGGCGGTTTCTCCGTCGATGGTGACGATGGGAAGATGACGGTAGTCGCGGCGGCGCTGAAGCGACTCGGCGGGGATGGTGGATTCGATCGCTTGCGCTTCTTCAATGACGGCGGAAGGGAAGCGGTGGGGCAGGTGAAACTTGCGGATCATGATTTCGACGTCGACTCCGAAATCGCTTTCCTGGCCGAGGATTTCGATGACGCGTCCACGAGGTTGTTGGGTGGCGCTGGGCCAGTCGGTGATTTCTACATCGACGACAAGGCCTTCGAGATCGTGGTCGAGATTCTGGTCGAGGTTCTGACGCCTGGTGTGGATCGCGGCTTGGTCGCCGATCACGCGGTCAGCGGATTGGGATTTCTTTCCCGCATCTTTTTGCGGTTGAGATTTTCTGAAGGATTCCGGATATTCCATTCCCGGCGCGATGACGATTTGCTGCGTCACCTTTTCGTCGATGGGCTTGACGTAGTTATGGCGGTGTCCGTGGTGGAAGATGCCGACTACGGTGGGATGGGCGCGCGAAAGGGAACGCTGGATGCGTCCTTCGGCTCGTCCGTCGGCACGAATGGCGGAAACTTCGACGAGGACACGGTCGCCGTGCATGGAAGAACCGATGGCGTGTGGAGGAATGAAGACGTCGCCGGCGAGGCGGGATTTGAGACTCTCATTGAGCGACTCGGCCTCGGGGATGACGAAGCCGAAGCCGTCGCGATGCATGGTGAGGCGGCCGACGAGCAGATTATGATTGCGTCCTTTGGACATGAAGCAGGTCTCAGGTCTTAGGTCTCAGGACTTGCCGTTCTGGCATGGAGGAGCCAGGTTGATTCGATCGCTACTTCAGATATTTTTCTTCCAGAATTCTCCGATGATGCAGTTCGTGGCCGGCGATCATGTAGGCCAGCGCGCGGACGGTGACTTCGTTCTCGCTGGCGACGCCGCGACGGGTCCAGGCAGCTTCGTCCAGATTGCGGAATAAAGAGATCGTGGCGCGGCGGACGGCGATGTAATCCTCGATGAGATCTTCGAGCAGATGGCGCGAGAACGGGCCGTTGCGGACGTAGTCGTCCTGCTCGAAACCTGGGAGAGGCGTCCGATCTCCGCGGGAAATGCGAAGGGCGCGGTAGGCGAAGATGCGCTCGGTATCGTTGACGTGGCCGAGGACTTCTTTCACGCTCCACTTGCCGGGTGCATAGCGGAGATCGCCGTCGGCATCGGTGCGTCCGGAGAGCAGCAGGAGCGTCTGGCGGCGCTGGTCTTCTAGAGTTGCAACAATATCGTTGCCGGGAATCTGGGAAATGTACTTCTCATAGTAGGGAGCATACTCGCCGGGTTCGGGGCGAGAGGGCGCTGTGGCCGATGAAGTGATTGCGGTCGGGTTCATACTTTCCTCGTCAGTGCATTGTATTCGGTTGGGATGATTGGTGGAGCCGGCTTGGGGATTCGCGTAGAAGAATTACCGCGGGTGGGCAGGAGTTACCGGGTAGAGGAGTGACTTGCGGCAGAAGGTGCATGCGCGGAACCACATCGGGAACTATGGAAATCAATAAGAATGCTTGATTTCCACAGCGTCGGGGGTTTACCAAGGAGTACAATTCGATTTGGCAGCCGAAATGCGGCGCTGATTCCGAATCACTCAATAAGAGGAAAGGATTTCAACGACAATGTGGAAGCCCACGAATCAACCTGCGACACCTGGCCGACCGGCTGAACCGGAGCGTCCGAGCGCGTCCACAGCGACAGGGACAACGTCAGCGCCAATGGCAACAATGAGCCCAAGCGAGCCCACGGCAGTGCCGCGTCCGGTAGCGACGACCACTTCTGACCAAGCAACAATTGGCAAGTCGCTGGTGATCAAAGGCGAAGTGACCGGTTCCGAGTCTTTATATATTGATGGACGGGTGGAGGGATCGATCAACCTCTCCGGCAATCGCGTGACCATCGGTCGCAATGGAGTGGTCGCGGCGAATATCAGCGCGCGGGAAATTGTGGTGCTTGGCAAGGTGCGCGGCAATCTGACCGCAAGCGACCGGGTGGATATCCGGAGCGACGGGTCGTTGACCGGCGACGTCGTGGCGGCGCGCATTTCAATTGAAGACGGAGCGTTCTTCAAAGGTGGCATCGACATTCGCAAGGCGGGATCAGCGGGACCGTCGAAACAGGAAGAAGTGGGCAGAAGCGTTTCGAGCGTGACGCAGGAACCGGCGATTGCGGCAAGAGCATAAAAGCTGATCGCGTCCGGCGGTCTTCATTTGCTGGATTTCGGCTTGCAGTTGGGATTCTGAAACGGGCCTTCACGGGCCCGTTTTTTAATTGCCCGCGTAACAGCAGAGTTTTGTATTCTGGTTTTGCATTCTGGAGACGGTTTCGTGGCTAATTGGCGCAACAACCGGGAATATTATGGACTTTAACCTGGAAGAAACCATATCGCTGCTCACTCGCACTCCCGCTGCTTTCGAAGTGCTTCTGCGCGATCTGCCTGAAATGTGGACGCTGTGGAATGAAGGTGAGGGCACATGGAGCGTGTCCGACGTCATTGGCCATCTGATTTACTGCGAGCGCACGGATTGGCTGCCGCGAGTGAAGGTGATCTTGGAGTTTGGCGAGACTAAGACATTCGAGCCCTTTGATCGTTGGGGACACGCAAAAGAA
>DATEBK010000070.1:0-4541 GCA_035287825.1 Terriglobales bacterium | reverse complement strand
TTGGCAGCTTTGTGTATGACCTGCCCTTTGCAAAAGCGAACCGGTGGCTGGGAGGGTGGAATGTGTCGGGAATCGTCTCGTGGCAAAGCGGGGCCGACTTTTCGATCAGTGATAGCCAAGTTGACAGCAATGCGGATGGCTACGCCACTGACAGAGCGGTCTACCTGGGACCGGGTGGCATCAGCAATGCGATCGATCACTCCACCAGTCCAGCTAAAGGCTACCTGAGAGTAAATCCCGCCCTCTGGGGGAGTCTGAACGCGGGGCCTGGCCTTGCGAATGAAGGGACCACCTTTACAGCCATACCCTGCGTAGCAAACGGCGGAGCCTGGTGCAACAACGGCGAGATGATCCGCAACACACTGATCGGGCCGTCGTTCTTCAACACGGATCTGGGTTTTGCGAAGAGCTTTAAGATCAATGAACGATCGGCCCTGAAGTTCGAGGGTAACTTCTTCAACATGTTCAATCACCCGAACTTCCAGACGCCGGTCTCGAATCTGGCGGCGGGCAACTTCGGCCAATCCACGGCGACCTACAACAACCAGCAATCAGGCGGACCGCGGATCACCCAGTTGGCTCTGCGATTCGATTTCTAACCAGTCATCTCTGATGACTTTCAGGCCAGCCGAAAGGCTGGCCTTTTTTCTTGCTGTCAGCCTTCCTCGATTTTCATGAGCAACTCGGTTGGTACGCGGAGATTCCGCTGGGCATGTTAAGATTTTGCAGTCCCTATGCAGGTTTTGCGGCGGTTGTGCCTTGTTTTTGTCCTGGTGGTAGGTGCCGGAAACGTCACAATATCCACGAGCGCCAGTACTCCGCCTGAGAACAAGAAGCCACCGAACATCATACTGATCACGCTGGACACGACTCGTGCCGACCGGATGGGTTTTCTGGGATCCAAGCGCGGGTTAACGCCCAATCTTGACGCTTTGGCGCGTCACAGCGTGGTTTTCACGCGAGCCTACGCGCAGTTCCCGCTAACCACTCCCTCGCACGCCGCTCTGCTGACCGGAACCTATCCACAGTACAACCACGTGGCGAATCTCGGGTCTACCCTCCGGCCGGAGATTCCATATTTACCTGACGTGCTCCATCAGCATGGTTATCACACGGCGGCGTTCATTGGGGCCTTGATACTCGATCCCAAGGGGGGCGCGCCGGGCTTCGATCGTGGCTTTGATCTGTATGACGCGGATTTTCACGTTCCCAAAGGCGGGGAGGATCGTTATCACAGCGCGGAGCGGAGAGCCGAGGACGTGGCTAACCACGCTATGGGTTGGCTTAGCCAGCACCATGAGGCGCCATTCTTTCTTTGGTTGCATTTCTACGATCCACACGAGCCGTACGATCCGCCTGAGCCGTTCAAGTCCCACTTTGCTTCGGATCCTTACGATGGCGAGATCGCTTACACGGATTCGGTGGTGGGCAGTGTTCTGGAGATACTACAGCGGCATGGTTTGTACCAGAATACGGCCATCGCGGTGGCGGCTGATCATGGGGAGGCCTTTGGTGAACACGGGGAGAGATGGCACGGCATGTTTCTGTATGACGAGACCATCCATGTCCCATTGATACTTAAGCTGCCTCAAGATAGATTGGCGGGCAAACGTGTTGAGGCCAGGGTTGGACTGGTGGACGTAGCTCCATCATTGCTAGAGATCGCGAAGGTTCCGGCTCCGGCAGCCATGCAGGGCGAATCGCTCTTCCCGATCATCGATTCTCCGAAGTCGAGCCACGGGAGCCAGACCGCGTCGAAGGGAAATAAGCCGGAAAATAAACCAGGAGACCGGGCGATTTATTCCGAGACAAACTATGCTCAACGCGCTTTTGGTTGGAGCGAACTACGCTCATGGCGGGTGCAGAAGTACCTCTACGTTCAGGCGCCGAAGAAAGAATTGTATGACGAGTCTTCCGATCCCAAAGCTCTGAAAAACCTGGCAGACACGGCGACGGCCGTGACAGGAACTTTGGATGGCCAGTTATCGAGCTTCAGAAAGAGAACCAGCGGGGCGCCGGTCGCGGACCAGGAACTCAGTCTTGCTCAGGCAGAAGACTTGCGCGCTCTCGGTTATCTGAGTTCGAATGGCAACAATTCGAGCAGCGCAGAAGGGAAACTGACCGACCCGAAGGACAAGATCGATTACGCGAACAAACTGCACGATATTCTCTTTGATGAAGGCAATTACGAAGAGGCTTTGGCCAAGATGCAAGAGTTGGTCCGAGAGTATGACTCGGATGCGGGTATCACATATCTTGAGTTTGGTAAGTATCTCTTCAGACGAGGGAAATATCAGGAAGCCGTCTCAGCCTTGCGCTCTGCAGTGGCCAGAATACCGGATTTTCCGTCAGCACACTACGAGCTGGGTCTGGCGCTGATCAAGACTGACCAGTGGGAGGCCGCGGTTACAGAGTTTCAGACAGCAGTGGAACGCCAGCCGACGTCCGCGCAATTCCACTTTTATCTGGCGGGGGTTCAGAGCCACTTGAAGCACGTGCCCGAGGCGACGAAAGAGTACGAGAAAGCTCTGGAAATTAACCCTGGCTATTTTGAAGCTAACCTGATGTACGGACGTTTGCTTTCCCTTGAGCAACATCCTGATGCCGCCCTGCCTAAACTTTTGCACGCTGCCCGGATAAATCCCGATTCTGCTGAGGTACACGCTTTTCTGGCTGATGCCTACCGGCAACTTGGGCAGACTGAGAATGCGGAGCGCGAACGAACGAAAGCTGCTGAGCTGAAGGCTGAACCACCGCAATAGAGGAATAGTTTCTTGGTTGTCTGTTCTGCTTTTCGATCCCTATCAGCTTCTATTCTTTTCACTTTTGGGCGGCCTTGCTGCGTTCTTTTTTCGCGTCGTCGGCTCTGCCTGAGTGTTCGTAGGCATCGGCTAGGGAGAGATGCGCGGGGGCGAACGCGGGCAGGCGTCCGGTGGCGATTTCCAGGTGGACGATGGCCGTCTTGAAGTCGCCGGCTTTTACCAGGCTGGCTCCGATTTCGTAGTTGGCCCAGGCGGAATCGGGCTGAAGTTCCACGGCTTTGCGGAGATGCTTGGCCGCCTCGGCGTACTGCGCTTTCTGGGCGAGTGCAATGCCGAGCGTGTATTGCGCGAGGTAAAGGCCGGGATCGGCGGAGACAAGGGGCGCGAGTGCGGCAATGGTGAGGTCCGGCTTCGACTGATCGCGAGTCGCGGCTGCGATCACTTTGTTGGCGATCGCGATTTTGTCTTTGGGATCGGTCCCCGTAACCACTACGGCCGGACCTGACGAGTTGTCTCCACCGGCGGTGTATCCAAGCGACTCCAGTTTTTGTTTCTCCGATAAACTCAATCCTGAAGATGACTTGGCGCTTTCTCCGTTGAGACTGCGGTCGAAGCTATCCAGTTGCGACGCCATTTGATCAAGTATTGCTTTCGAACTCTGCGAAAGGTTGTGGATCGCGCCAGGATCGGCGCTCAGGTCGTAGAGTTCGGGCTTGGGGGCGCGAATGTAGAGATACTTTCTGGCGCGCCAGGATTCGAGCGGACTCCAGCCGAATCCGCGTTGGGGAAGATCAGCGCGGGAATATGCGGGCTGGTCGCCACCGCTGCCGCCTTTCGCGATGCGCAATAACGATTGCCCTGGTAATTGCGATGGCACGGGGATCGCGGCGATTTCGAGGACGGTAGGAGCGATATCGACGAGTCTGACTTTTGCGGCAACCCGGACGGTTGCTGGTTTAGCGGACGGTTGCGTTTCGGGAAGCCTGATCAGCAATGGGACATGGATGGTCTCGTCATAGAGAAACACGCCGTTTGCTTCTTCGCCGTGCGCCCCGAGTCCCTCGCCGTGAGCGCCAACCACGACTATGGCGGTGCTAGCGTAGATCTTCCGCTGCTGCAGCGCGCTGATTAATTTACCGACGGCGGCATCGGCTGAGGCTATGGCGGAATTGTAGGAAGCGCTGGTTGCGCTGGGGTTGCTGATGTTAATCCAGAGAAAGAATTGCGCCTGCGCATTGTGATCGAGCCAGGCGAGAGCGCGGGTCACCACTTCTTCTGCACGGCGCTCGGTGACGGGAGGATGGGCATCGCCGGCGATCGCGGGACGAAAACCGGCATCGTAAGTCTGGAATCCGCGGTCAAAACCCTGCGCCAAGCCGTTCTGGGGGTCGAGGTCGATGGATCCAACGAAGGCGGCAGTGCGATAGCCCTGCGATTTGAGCAAGTCGGGCAGGTAGGGCAGCGATGAGGGCAAGGCGCCGCCGATCTCGCTCATGCCGGTGCTCTGAGGATAGGCCCCAGAGAGGATGGTAGCGTGCGAGACCACGCTGCCGGGCGCCTGAGCGTAAGCATGCTCGAAGACGATGCTTTCGGCGGCCAGGCGGTCAAGATTCGGCGTGTGCGCGGACTTGGCGCCAAGAAAGCCCATACGGTCGGCGCGGGCGGAATCGATGGTGATGAGCACCAGATTGGGCTTGGAGGCGGCCGCAGCGCTCACTGAGAAGCAAAGACCGAGAAATATCAGACTGGCAGCGGCCAGAATCTTTCGTGAGATGTTCT
>DATEBK010000069.1:0-6239 GCA_035287825.1 Terriglobales bacterium | reverse complement strand
AAGTCGAAAGCGGCGCGCTCGATTTCATCCAGGAGCTGATCGTCGGAGCCGCGATAAGGAGTTCTCGTCGGTTCATCAAACGTTTTCTGCTCGAATGCCCATGCTACGGAAGCAAGACCGGGCAACGCGACCAGGCTCAGGGCAGTCCTCTTCAGCATCTCGCGTCGCGTAACTGGCATGCGCTGGAATATGATTGGCATAGTTTAGCTAATCAGTCCAATTAGTGGAAACGTGCGGGCTCCCGACCATCAGGCACTACGATGTAATCCGGCGTTTTGGCTCGTTGCCCCGCGGCGGGAAGGCTCTTAGGTCTTGGCGGGTTTGCCGAATTTTTCGACCATCGCGAACATGAGGCGCACGGAGTCCATGTCTTTGGCTTGGACTTTGCTTGCCGGGACTTTGCGTCCGGCGATTTTTTGCAGCTCGAGGAAAATTTCGATCAGGGCGAAGGAATCGATGAGGCCCGAGGAAACCAGCGGCGTGTCTTCGTTGATGGCCGCGCCTTTACCCTTCATTACTTTTTCGGAGATGTAGCTGGTCAGTTGCTTCATCTGCTCGCCGACATCCACAACTTGTTCAACACTCATAATTGCTTGGCCCATCGTTACCGCGGTCCCAGACTTTCAGATCCAGTTCTGGTTCACTCGGTTGTTCTCTCACGATCTTACATCGGTTGAGAGGAGGCGTACCGGTTACGGCGGTTACTGCGGCTGCTTCGGGTGCGAGGCGAAGAAAAGCCATTTGGTGGTGTCGTTCTGGTTCTCCCAGTTATGGCCAACGCCCTTTTCCCAAATGAACTGGACTTCGGTGTTGTTGGTGCATCCCGTGGCGTCGTTGCCGGTTGTGCCCTGGTTGGCCAATCCGTTCTGGCATAAGGGCGTGTTGTTCTGGAAGGTGGTGCAGGAATTCTGCGCGGTCCAGTAGTTGAACGATTGATCCACGGTTGCGAGGTAGAACTTGTCGCCAGAATATTTGGTGATGCCATTGTTGCAGGGCGGAATCTCGGTGTCTTCGGTACCATGCCACTCCTGAATGGAAACAGGGGCGACGGCGGGGCCGGGCAAATTGATGGGCGGAGGGGTTGGCTGGCCGACGATGGTTCCGGAGCCAATGACGACCGCCGCGACCAGGTCAGAAATCTCGACGCCCACGCGGTGGGCCATTTGGGCACCGGATGAGAATCCGGCGACATAAACCTGGTTGGGATTCACGTTGTACTGCGCGGTCAGGTTGACGATCAATTGGCGCAGGAAGCCGGCATCGTCAGGGCAAGCGGTTGCGGGCGGCACGGTGCAGGTTCCGACTTCGGCTGGCGTGAACGCTTCGCTCATATCGTACGCGTTCCAGTTCCATTGTCCGGAAGTCGCGTTGAGGGTCGAAGCGGGCTTGACCAGGAGGAAACCGTACTTGTTGGCCACGTTCTGCCATCCCCAGTTGGCGGTGCTGGGATTCTCCGGCGGAACGACTTTGCTGGTGCCGTGAAGCATGAGGACCATGGCCGGATTGGCAGTAAGATTCCCAGGAACATAAATCTGGTAATAGCGGGTGACGCCATCCCAAACCATGGTGGAATTGATATACACACCCTGGGTTTTCGCGGCCGCTTTGGTGCCGGCGCTGGCAGGGATGACGAGAAAAATTCCTATCAGCAGGGCGAGGAGCGACATCGCTAGTGGCTTGAATCGCGTGCGGATCGCGGTGGCGGGCAAGAGCTCAAGTTTCATAGCGTTTTCCACGAGAAAATAGGTCCTTTCAAAAATTGCTGACAACGGGGACTGACGGTGAAAGCGTTGCGGGGAGATACCAACCGATTGAGTCAAGCATAGCCTGTCTTTTTCGTTTGTCAATCCCCCAAACTCCCTACAGGACGGCGGTTTACAAAGAATTACATGACTCCGTTGACGCCGCTTTCTTGCCACTCGGCTTGCCACTACGGCTTCGGATGGGCGGCAAAGAAGAGCCAGCGGTTGGTGTTGTTCTCCTGCTGCCAGGAGTGTCCGACTTTTGGTTCCCAGATGAACTGCACTTCGGTGTTGTTCGCGCATCCGGTCGCGGTATTACCTGTGGTGGCTGGATTCGGAATTGCGCCCGCGCACAGGGGCAAATTGTTCTGGACGGTGGCGCAGGCATTCTGGCCGGTCCAATAATTAAAGGACTGGTCGACGGTGGCCAGATAAAAACTGTATCCGGAATATTTGGTGACGCCATTGCCGCAGGGAATGATGTTCTCATCGAGGGTGCCGTGCCACTCCTGAATAGAGACGGGAGCGGCGGCGGGGCCGGGCAGTGTGATTGGCGGAGGAGCGGGCTGGCCGACGATGGTTCCGGAAGCGATGACGACGGCTGCGACCAGGTCGGAAATCTCCACTCCTACGCGATGCGCCATCTGCGCGCCGGAGGAAAATCCAGCGACATAAACCTGTTTAGGATTCACGCTGTATTGCGCCGTCAGATTGACGATGAGTTGACGCAAGAATCCGGAATCGTCGGGCGGAGATTGAAATGCCTCATCCATGTCGTAAGCGTCCCAGTTCCATTGTCCTGACTTCGAGTTGTAGGTTGAAGCGGGCTTGACCAGAATGAAGCGGTACTGGTTGGCAACGCCCTGCCATCCCCACATCAGCGAGATCGGGGTCGCGGGAGGAATGGAGAAATTGGTTCCGTGAAGCATCAGCACCATGGGCGGATTCGCCGGAAGATTGGGCGGAAGATAGACTTCGTAGTAACGGGTGATTCCGTTCCAGACCATGGTGGAGTCGACGATGGTGCCGTTAGATTTTGCATCGGCCTTGGTACCCGCGCTGGCGGATGCCACAAAAATCAGAGCGAACAGCATCGCGAAAATTTGCGTTCGGAACAGCTTCGGGGCGCCGGGTCGGCTCGATGGCGAAGATGCACCCGTACCTGAGATTCCTACCAGGGCTTCCAATTTCATAGTTTCCTCGGAGAAAAAATCCCCATTTTCGGGGCTGCCAGGGGTGGGGGGAATTCGCGAGCGAATTCGTCCTCGGCGGTGGGGGAGATCTTAACTACTGGTCAAAGGATAGCTCGTGCGCTTGGATTGTCAATCCCCCTAACTGCCCGGAAAAACCCTACAATGAAGGGTTAAAAACACAATGCATAGCATTGATAATAGGTCTTTTAATGAGCTCGATATTATCCTTAGAAATTTGGGCATCGATCCGGTCTGGGGGCGATTCTGCTCAGCTTAACTCGGGCGATTTCGGGTCGACGGAGTACGGGTGGAGACGTTCGGTCCGGTCGAGCAGCGCCTCTTGGGATCGTACTAAGCCTTTCCCAAATCGGATCCCCAATCAATTCACGGGGGTGAACCCTGCCCATCCCATTTGCATCTCATTGCTATCTGACCGATACAATTCCAGGTTGTAGTTGTGAAGTTGAAGCGGCGGGGCGCCACTCTGAGCGTACATTCGCAGTCGGACTCGCAGTCGGACATTCTGTGAAACTGGATCCATCATCCGTGGTCAATTCCCTGGCGAGTAGTTTCTAGTCTGGCCCGAGGGGACAAAACTTTTAGTAGCTGGAGACTTCGCATTATGAAAGCCAAGCACGGCCTGGCGTATTGTTGCGCGATCTGCTTGATCGGAGTTCTGGTTGGTTGTGGCGGGAGCGGCAGCAGCATTTCTTCTTCCGGCTCTTGGAGCGTGGGCGTGACACAGAGCGGCAGTTTCGCGCCGGGCGGGCTGGGCCAGTACTCGATCACCGCGACCAATAGCGGATCGGGAGCGACCAGCGGGCCGGTCACGGTGACGAATGCTTTGCCCAGCGGACTCACACCCAGCGGCGCCCCGTCTGGAAGCGGCTGGGCCTGTACTGAAAGCCCGGTTTCATGCACGCGTTCCGACGCGCTCGCAGCCGGGTCGAGCTACCCGGTGATCACGCTCAATGTCAATGTTGCGGCGGGGGCGTCGGGAACGATCACCTATTCAGCGACCGTTTCGGGCGGCGGGCTCAGCAGCGCGACGGGAACGATTCAAACGCAGATTGGCGCCAGCGGAAACGGTAAGATCCAGCACGTCGTGATCATCTTCCAGGAAAACCGCACGCCCGATAATCTTTTTCAGGGACTGTGCATTCCGCCCTATGGCAGCGCGAGCGCCTGCGTGCCGGGGACGACGCAAAACAACCAATACAACATCCAGAGTTACGGTTACGTAGGCACAACCAAGATCGCTCTGTCTCCGGTGTCGCTGGTGACGGACTACGATCAGGACCACGGTCACGACGGATTCTTGAACGACTGCAATTGGAATGGAACGCAATGCGCGATGAATGGCTGGAACGCGGACCAATGTTCACCGTCAGATAATTGTCCTGCGAATCCGCAGATGCAGTATGTGGAACCCTCCGTGAGTGGCGTCTACAGTCTGCAACCCTATCTGACCATGGCACAGACGTACACGTTCAACGACAACATGTTCCAGACCAACCAGGGACCAAGCTTCCCTGCTCACCAATACATCCTTTCGGGAACATCGGCGGTTTGCGTGCCGGGAGCAGCCGACTGTCCGAGCGGAACTACGAGCGTGGACTTCGTTGCAGGCAATCCGGAAAACGACACTCGATCTGATGGCACAGCGGGAGCGGGATGTCTGGCACCTCCGGGATCAGTGCTCAACCTTATTGATACGAGCAAGCCTTTTCCCAACGGCAATCTGCTCACTCTGAACGGCAATGAGTGCTTCGAGCATCCCACGCTGACCGATCTGCTGGATAACGCGACCCCGGCCCTGACCTGGAGATATTACGCGGCGCTGGACGGTGATATCTGGACCGCGCCGAACGCGATCAGTCACATGTGCGATCCCGCAGGACCCCAGGACCAGCTCTATTGCAACGGTCCGGATTGGACCAAGAACAACCCTAATGTCGTGATCGAGGGGACAGCGGCGCAAGTGATCACCGATATTCAGAACGGCGAATTGGCCAACGTCACCTGGATCATTCCCGATAGTGCGGATTCAGACCATGCCGACGGCAACACGGGTCTGGGACCGTCGTGGGTAGCAAGCCTCGTCAACACGATCGGCCAGAGTCAATTCTGGGGCAGCACGGCCATCATTGTCGCCTGGGACGACTGGGGAGGGTGGTACGACCATGTGCCGCCGCCGGTCCGCAACGGTGACTCCTACCCGAATTCTTATGAATACGGCTACCGCGTGCCCTTGATCGCGATTTCGCCTTACGCAAAGGCAGCCTACGTTTCGCACCAGCAGAATGATTTCGGCAGCATTCTGAAGTTTATCGAGGAACAGTTTTCGTTGCCGACGGTGGGCGATGCAATCGGAGTGGACTACGCGGATTCCTATGCGTTGGGCGATTTGTCGGATTGCTTCGACTTCAGTCAGACGCCTCTGACATTCACGGCCATCCCGGCAGATCATGACGCAAAGTTTTTCCAGAACCGCACGGACAAACCGTTGCCGCCTGACAATGACTGAGTTGTTGGAGCTCTAGACGTCTTGCGGGTAGGCTTCGACGGGCGTGGGCGTACCCCTGCCAGTGTCGAGAGGGGTGGGCAGTTCTTTGGAGGCGAGTTCGCCGACCTTAAAGGCACGATTGGTCTTGTAGAGCCAGAGCAGACCGAGTCCGTAGACCGCTCCTGCAATCAATAACTGGGTCAGCAGTTGGATGTAGTTGTGCGGGCGATGCCAGCGCCGCAACAAGAACAGCGTCCCCACCAGTGGGATGGAAATCAACACCGGCCACACGAATGCTTCCCGCAGATAGGTCCGCATGCGGATGCCGAGCAGGCGGCAGAGATGCCACGGCATGAACATCGTCATGGTGCAGGCCAATGGGATCGCGGTGCCGAATGCGTCGCCTTCAATTCCGCCAATGACGCCGTGAGTGGGCAGGAGGACGTGAACGAGAACAATACTGAGGAGCAGATTAACGATGCCTTCGCCGAGGGTAACGAACGCCCAGGTGCGATGCTTGCTGATGCCGAACAAAACGCGTCCGGAGGCGGCCTGGGCCCACATGAGCGTAGCGGGAATAATCAGAATGACGAGCACGGGATAGCTGGTCGCGACGTAGCGTTTTCCCATCCACACCTCGATGACCGACTTGCCGAGTATCAGCAGCGTCGCGGTGATAGGAAAAGCAGTGAGCGCACAGAAACGGTTGCCGACGACGAACACTTTGCGCAGGCGATCCATTTTGCCGGTGGCTTCGGACTGGCTGGCAATGGGAAGGAAATTCTGCGCCAGCGCCAT
>DATEBK010000068.1:0-3048 GCA_035287825.1 Terriglobales bacterium | reverse complement strand
TCAATAACGCAGTTTCCCGTTTGGCTGCGCTGCTTGCAGTGGCTGTTTTCGGAGCGGTACTGGTCACGGTTTTCAACCACTCGCTTGACCGGTCCCTCGATCAACTAGCTTTGACCGCCGACGTTCGCGCGCAGATTGATGCTGCGCGACCTCTGCTCGCCGCTGCTCACAATCCCAATCTCATGGTTCAGCGTGCGATTACTGAATCATTCGTCAGGGGCTACCGTGCCGTCATCTGGATAGCGACAGGTCTTGCTGCTTTGAGCGCTATTACCGCATGGCTGCTTATCAGGAAGCGCGGTTCTGTTGACTAACTTCCGTCCCGAAGTCGGCCAAGTCTTCATCCACAACTTATATCGCTTTACATAAGGTAGAACCTTCCGGATAATTCGGGCATGTCGACCAGTATTTCGATCATCGGAGCTTCGGGTGCCGTTGGCAGCATGCTTGCTGTCCACCTGCTTCGCGGTGGTCTGCTGAAAAGTTCGGATCGTCTGCAGCTCGTCGGCCATGGCATTGCTTCCGGCCTGGCCCAACTCCTAAGCAACAGGATCGATCTTCTGGACGCGTTTGATGACGAGGGGGTTGAGATCGAAGTTGTCGCAAACATTGAAGATGTCGACGGTGATATTGTCCTCATTTGCGCGGGGGTATCGCTAGCGGGAAATCTCGTTGATCGCCGCGACTGGGGAAAAACCAATCTTGCGTTGTTCGAGCAGATCGCAGAAGTGTGTTGTCGGCGCGTCCCAGATGCTCTGTTCGTCGTCGTCAGCAATCCCGTGGAACTCGCTGTGAAGGTTTTCGCTGAAAAACTTGGGCGAGCGAGAGTCATCGGGATGGGGGCAGAACAGGACTCATTGCGTTTTGCCCGAGCGATAGCTCACGATTTAGACATCAGTCGACAATATGTGGTGGCTACTGTCCTGGGAGAACACGGCCAGGCGATGGTTCCCGTCTGGAGTTCAGTGCAATTGAAGTCAATGGACCAACGGCTCCCTAATGAGCTCGCACGAATGAAAGAACAAAGCGCCGCTCTTCCCTTGGCGGAACGTGTAATGAAACTTAGGGCAAAAGTGTTGGAGTTGATTGAAGCAAAGCAAGTCAGTGAAGCCTATGACACCACGAGACAAGCACTCCCGGACGCCAGAATTTTTGTGCAGCCGTTTATCACTTGGCACACGATGCACTCGACGCCGAACGCAACCGCGAATTCCACACTCAGATTCCTGGCTGCTGCTCTGGCTGACGATGCGACACCACTTCATGGGCAAGTACTGCTGCGTGGAGAGTTTCTGGGGATTGACGGCGTATGTGGTGTCCCGCTCGGTGTGAGCTGTCACGGCTGGAAGGTAGATGCAGGAGGCAGCCTATCACCGGAAGAACAACACCAAGTGCGTCAGGCCGCGAGATCGATTGACACGTATGTCTCTAGTGTCCTCGTCAGTTGACGCTTTACGATCCAGGTTCAAAGGAGAAGAGCATGAAAATTGATAGATTAGTGAAGGTTCTCTTACTGCTAATCGCTGTGTTCCTGGGCGCGATCGCGGTACACCCCTACGTGACTCCGCCCGTCGTGAAAGCGCAATCCGCTGAGGGCTACCAAGTTTATGTTGAGCCTGGCACCGCCATGCTGCGTGCTCCGGATGGGAGCCGCCAAGTGCTGGGTAAAGTCGTTGTCGATCTTCGCAACGGCAATGTCTGGGGATTCCCCACAATGACGCAAGATCCTTACCCCTCTGCGGGGGCTCAAACTACTCCGCAAACATCGCATCCATTCTTGCTGGGCAAGTTCGCATTGGCGGACATGGACAAGTAGGTCTATCTCCAGGAAAGGGAGACCGATATCCATAGCCTGGTGGGAACGGAATGGGTTTCAAGCTCGTTAGGCGGCTGCGATCATGTGCCGCTTTGCTAGAGCCTCAATTTCAGGCTCGGTCACCGCCGAGAGATCTGCGTTTTCGGTTGCGATGACCCGTCGAGAAATGTCGGGATGATGGGTCTTCAGGTATTGTTTCAAGAAGTCGGCGGCATTGCTTTTTCCAGTGGCGTGACCGATGAGGACGATCTCATTCGCCGGAGTGATATCTTTCGCGATCTCCTCATAAAACGAATCCTCTTCGGGTACGCGCTCGCCACGGTAGTGCGCTTCCTTGCGATGAATCAGATGATGATGGAAATGGAAAGGATCGTAAGGTCGCACGTTGCGTTCGTCCGCCGGGCGACTTCCACTGAAATCCTGGTAAACATGGGCGGCGTGGTGGTCGATGACCACAATCATACGGCCGGGCTGGGAGAGTTGTTCTACCTGGGCAGCTGATTTAGGCACAGATGGTCCGGCTTCTTTCAAGAACTTACGCAGGCGCGAAACTTCTTGCATGCCGAGATCGTGGGTATGCGGCTTCTTGAAAAAGACGCGTTGGTCGCCGACGCGAAATACAAATTCATCGTCTCCGTGCGGTTGGACCTCACCCAGATGTTTGATCAGCTCGACGGCTTCGCTCCAGCTCAGATTGTGGGGAAGGTTGCCGCTGAGAAGATTCTGGTGCAGCGAGTCGAGATGCTTGCTCATCTCACCAGTATAGTATTGTGCGGCTATAAAGCGAATACACGCCTTCGTGAGAGATGGGAGACGGTCAAGTGAAAGTGGTTCTGTTCGGTGCGACGGGCATGGTCGGGCAGGGCGTCCTGCGCGAGTGTCTGATCAACGCTGAGGTCGAGAGCGTCCTCGCGGTCGTCCGCAATGCCAGCCTGCCGCCGAGTGGCAAACTGCGCGAAATCGTACACCAAGATGTTTTCGATCTCGCGGCGATTGAGGACAGGCTCACAGGTTACGACGCATGTTTTTTCTGCCTCGGCGTCTCGTCAGTAGGCATGCAGGAAGAGACGTATCGGCGCGTGACATACGAACTGACGGTCTCGGTGGCTAAAACTTTGGCTAGGCTCAACCCGACAATGACCTTCATCTACGTGTCTGGGGCAGGAACCGACAGCACGGAGCGCGGGCGAAGCATGTGGGCTCGGGTAAAGGGCAGAACGGAAAACGCGCTA
>DATEBK010000067.1:0-15025 GCA_035287825.1 Terriglobales bacterium | reverse complement strand
CCAGCACCCGGTAAATGCGATCGGTGCGCCACGGTGCGTCCCAATTCGTGCTGATCGAATATTTGTAACCGTCAGGAGCAATGCGACCGTTGGCTGTCGCCAGAATTCCGCCAGGTGGATCGTAAACGTGCGGCATCTCTTCGAAAGGAATCCATCCCTTCCACTCGTGGGCATCGTCGCTGCCGCTGACCGGCAGGCTACCATCGCCCGCGGCGCGGATAGGCACACGTCCTGTTGCCTGATAACCGATGTGGCCGTCGATGTCGGCGTACATCACGTTTTGTCCGGGGGCGAGGAAATTCGAGAAAGCGTCGCGGAATTGGTCCCAGTTCTGAGCGGAGTCGACGTTGAAGAAAACCAGACCGACTCCATCTTGCAATGTCCAGCGGAGAGCGATCTTGCGTGTCTCACCGGGAACCAGCTCGGTAATGATTGGACCGTGGCGCGTCGTGATCACGTCGAGCGTTACGTCGGGCTTGCCTTTGACGTGGATGGTCTCCTGCCGATGCTGTGCGTCTACCCATCCTGCCGGAGTTTTGTATTGACCCTGAGGATTGAACTCTTCGATGAATTCGTCTTCGACGGTTGGGCCCACGTTGGTGAATCCCCATCCAATGCGCTGGTTGTGGCCGACGATCACGAACGGAACCCCGGGTAGGGTCACGCCGGCGACGTCGAAGTTGCCATCAATTGTTTTCAGATGCGCCGCAAACCACAAGTTTGGCATCTGGTGATCGAGATGCATATCGTTCGAAAGCAGCGGCTTGCCTGAAACTGTATGTTGACCGGATACGACCCAGTTATTCGACCCGGGACGAAATAGATCAGCCTCTTCCTCGGCAAACTCGGAAAACGCGGCAGTTATTGCGGACGGTGGAATGGCAGGCAGAGCGGAAATCATGCGATTGTTTCCGCCCTCCGGTTCGACTTCTTCGTCATCATCGTCTTCGTCGTCGCCGCTTTTTGCGTCGGGATTTTCTTCAATGCGCCGAACCTCGGTTGGAGGACGGTCGCGCCAGGAGGAATTCACGTACAGGTCCGCCGTCAGTTCGGGGCCGAGCTTGGCCAGGATTTTTTCGCGCGTGAGCGGCGGAGGATTCTTGTAGTGATTCATGTCCTGCACCATGCGCGCGCCGACCAGCAGGGAATCGGTCACAGTCCAGGGACGCGGAGTGTATTTCATGGCGCGGAATTCGAGAGAGAGACGGTCGCGGTGGGAGTCGAGAAACGCGTTCACTCCGCGGGCGTAAGCCTCGGAATAGAGCCGGTCGCGCGCGGAAATATCTTTCTCAGCTGATTCGGCCGCCTGGCGCAGGCCGAGAATCCGTTCTTCGCGATCCATCTTGACCGTGGCTTCGCCGATGACTTCTGAGAGTTCTCCGGCGGCCGCGCGGCGCATCATGTCCATCTGCCAAAGCCGGTCTTGCGCGGTAACGTAGCCCTGGGCAAAAAACAGGTCTTCGAGCGAGGCAGCTTCGATGGTTGGAACGCCGTGCTCATCGCGTATGACCCGAACCTTGGAGGAAATCCCCGGCACCGAAATGCTGCCATCAAGTTGCGGCAGCGGAGAGCGCATGATCGCATACAGCCACCAGATGGCGGCGATGAGTGCTACCAGCAGCACGCAGGAGACATAGTAGAAGGCGCGGAGGACGGGATGGTGGCGGTGAATTTCAGGGAGCGAAGCGGTAGAAGACATTACTCAGAGATTGTAGGGATGCGCGCTGTCTGTGACAACCCGCGCAAACAGGATGGTTCGGATGACTGTCGGAGTTACTTCAGCGCAGCCGAAGATGAGTCTTCCAAATTGAGGCCGAAGCGAACCCAATAATCAGGCTTGGGAGGAGGTGGAAACTTGGACTGATCGCTCGGTCGAGGGAAATTCATTTTCCCGAGGATGCAAGAACCGACAGGGTTGAGGCCGACAGTTATAACCGTCTGGGGCGTGCCGTCTTTTCCAATCTTGAGTAGGATCTCAAACTCCCCGTTAAGGTAGCCGCCATATTCTTGTGTGCAAGCTGGAATGAAAGCCGCAAATTTTTCGTTAACGGCAACGTTGTAGCGCTGACCTTCGGGAGTGCGCGCGTTGTCCTCCGCAGATTGCTCTTCCGGGGTCTTCGCATGCATGACGTGTGCGACTTGCGAGGCCCATCCTTTAATCGATTCGAAATAGGCCGAACTCTGCCAGACCTCTTCGCTCCATTGGTCTCCGATTCGAACGAGCATTTTGTTCGCGACCACGGGGTCGTTGAAGCTTGCGGCCATGCGAGCGAGCAGGTTCCAGTTTTCCAGCGAGGTGCCGTTATGCTTTTCGATGGCCGCGAAGCCGCGCTGGATTCTTGGCCAGGAGAGTTTTAGGGTCTGGTCACCACCGCAGTAGCAAAGCAGCGTACTCGCTATCTGAAAATACAAAATATCGCCTGCTTCTCCGCCGAAGCGATCGGCGCTGTTTTGCACGAACGCTTCGGCTTGTCCTCTTTCTCCACCCCATTTCGGCAGGATCGAGTTCGCATAGAGGCGGTAATAGTAGTAGTAATCCGGTGCAAACTCGACGGCCTGCTCGAACAGAGCCTGCTTGGCGTTTGGTTCCCGGTCTTGAGCCAAGGCCACGTATTGCATGGCGACATACCACTCGGGGCATTTGACCGACAGAGTTGAAGCTTGTTTGAGGACCACTCTTGCTTGTGCAGCGCGCTCTTTGAGCAGCCTCCATCCACTGTTGCTAACGGTTTCGGTTTCTCCATCGCCACGAGCGTCCCAACCATAGCTGACATAGGATTCCGCCAGCGCTACGCGCGCCGTAATCGAGCGAGGCCTCGCTGCAGCCCACGCTTTTACCAGGCTCATATGCAAGATCCAGTCCTGCTGAGTCGCATGTACCGGAGGCTTCTCAAGAGCGGAGTAAATCGTGCGGAGCTTCCACATTCCTCCCGGGAAAGTTTCCTTGTGAGAGCGGGCGGAATCGGCAAGGCAATCCAATTGCGCGAACCTTCGTCGTCTAAGTAGGTCAGATATTGTTTTCTTGTAGGTAGAGCGGGTATTGGCATCGGTACCGGCATCGCCGTTCAAACCGGCAGCCTCGGCCGGTGTAAGACCGCATGGCACTGCCGTTGGTTGCAAGGTCTCGGCATGAGCAAACTTGCAGACCGCAATCGACAAGAAGAAAAATAGTGCGATTACGTGAATGCTATAGTGCGCAGCCAGCTGTGTGGGAGATAACGAACACCCTACTGCGTTTTGCCTCATATGAACGCCCGCCTCTAGGAATAAACCTAACGAAAGGGGGCACTAGGACTAAAGTTACCGCGGACCATGGACTGCGGGCCCACGTGGTTGTGTGCCGGTTGGCGTAACGGGTTCTCGCCCTTTATCATGTTCCCGACCGCTGTTGCCCAACATGTTGCAGAAACGAATCGACGATCAGCCGACTATCTCGCCCGAGAATGTCCTCGAGGCCGAGGGAATTTTTCTGCGGCATCTTAAGCGCGTCGGGCTGAAGCAGACGGCGCAGCGCAGCGCCATCCTGCGGACTTTCATTGAAACCCGCGAACATCTTTCGATTGACGAACTGCATCGGCTGGTCAAGAAAACCGATCCGCGCATCGGATTCACGACTGTTTACCGGACTTTGAAGCTGCTGGCGGGGTGTGGGCTGGCGAGCGAAGTGGCTTTTCACGACGGAATCGCGCGTTACGAACATCAGTACAATCGGCGCGGGCACCATCACATGGTTTGCACCGAGTGCGGCGCTTCGGTGGAGTTCTTTTCAGAGCAAGTAGGCGAAATCGAGGAAGAGATCGGACGCAAGCACCATTACGTCACCACGCGCCATACCTTCCAGATTTACGGGGTCTGCGAAGCGTGCCAGACAAAAGTACGCCAGACCAAGACGAACGGACGGCGAATTGTATAGTCCAAATCAACTCCCAGAAGAAAGTCAGGCGAATCCTGCCGACGATTCAGTAAACTGTCCGCATTGCGGGACGGCGATGCCGGCGAGTGCGGCATTCTGTCCGGTGTGCGGAATGTCGATGACGGCGCTTCCCGCCGCGGATCGGGCTGCTGCCGCTGTGGCCTACTTCACCTTGATTCCGGCCGCGATCATTCTGCTTCTGCCAGCGTTTCGCCAGCATGCATTTGTACGCTTTCACGCATGGCAGAGCGTGTTGCTCTGGGCAACCTTTCTGCTGATAACGGGTGCCGCGCTGGCGCTATCGAACATCGCGGCTGCCATCGTTTTGCTGCTGTTCGGGATTCTGGTTTCGCTGGCTGCACTGTTTTTGTGGATTGTGCTTACGCTCAAGGCGTGGCAAGGATTCCGCTTCGAGTTGCCGCTGTTCGGCCCGCTGGCGGAAAGACTCAGCAGGGCAGGTCTTAGGTCCTAGTTGTTAGGTCTTAGGAAAAGCGAAAGCCATTCTCGTCGGCTCTTGCCTTTTTCTAAGACCTGAGACCTGACACCTAAGACCTGACACCTAAGACCTGCCCCGGCGCTGCTAAAATAATCAGTTCATCACGCACCGGCGTCATCAAGGCATTTCCAGATCACGCAGCTCAGGAGAGTTCATTGAAGCAGCTTCAGCGCGTTAAGATCAGCGCTCTTGGCACTTACGTTCCGCCACGTCTTCTTACCAATGCCGACCTCGAAAAGATGGTCGATACCAACGATCAATGGATCATGGAAAGGGTTGGCATTCGACAGCGGCACATTGTGGACAAAGGAGTTGCGACCAGCGACCTGGCTGTCGAGGCGGCCAAGAAGGCGCTGGCTGAGCGCGGCATTGAGGCGAGCGAACTGGACGCGATCATCGTCGGGACGGTGACTCCCGACATGTTCTTCCCTTCGACGGCTTGTCTGGTGCAGGACAAACTTGGGGCGAAAAATGTTTGGGGATTCGACATTTCGGCGGCGTGTTCGGCATTCGTTTACGCGTTGCAAACGGGAGCGCAGTTTGTTGCTTCGGGCTCGCACAAGAAAGTGCTGGTGATCGGCGCGGACGTGATGTCGTCGATCATCGACTACACCGATCGCGCAACGTGCGTGATCTTCGGCGATGGCGCGGGTGCAGTGCTGCTGGAGCCGGCGGAAGACGATTCGGTTGGGCTGATTGACTTTCTCCACGAAGTGGATGGATCGGGCGGATGCTCGCTCTACATGCCTGGGGGCGGAAGCCTGAATCCTTCGACGCAGGAAACGGTGGCGAAGAAAATGCACTTTGTGCATCAGGATGGAGCGGCGGTCTTTAAGTTCGCGGTGCGCAAGATGGCATTGCTCTGCGAAGAGATTCTTAAGCGCAACAACATTCAAGGCAGCGAGATCGATGCGTTCATTCCACACCAGGCGAACAAGCGCATTATTACCGCGACGGCGGATCGGCTGAGCATGCGTCCGGAAGCGGTAATCGTGAATATCGAGGAGTTTGGAAACACGACCGCAGGGACGATTCCGCTGGCGATGGAAACCGCGCGCCAGCAAGGCAAGCTGAAGAAGGGAAGCCTGGTGCTTCTCGCGTCGGTAGGCGCTGGATTCACAAGTGGAGCTACGCTGCTGAGATGGGCATACTGAAGCAGGTGTCAGGTCTGGGTCTTAGGAAGGCCGTAAAAGTCAAAAGCGGTTGACTTTGCTTTTCCTGACAACTGAGACCTGCGTTTAGGATCTGAGACCTGATGCCTAGTTTCCCGGTGCGGCGGCAACTACCTTTTGCACGAGTTCCGACATCTGTCGCTTGTGAACCTCACGCTTGGTAATGTCCCCATCCACGCGGTTGACAATGATCAGATCGAGTGATGGCACAACCACGGCGTACTGGCCTAGATGACCCTCAGCCCAGAAACTCCCCTTTGGGAAAGGTATTTTCTGCGGTGTGGCGCTGGCTGAGTCGCCCGTCCACCATAGATATCCATAGCCGCCTGATTCTGAATCGGAATATGGGTGTGTGCTCGCCTTCACCCAATCTTCTGGAACTACCTGGGTGTTGTTCCACTTGCCTGCATGAAGATAAAGCAGCGCAAAACGGGCAAAGTCTCGAGCACTCATGTCGAAAAGATAGGCCGGGAAGCGCGAATCTGCGCTGGTAACGTAATGCCCGTCGCTCGGCCTGAAATCCTGCATTCCTACGGGCTGTGCAATCTCGCGATAGAACGCCTCGAAGATCTTTGTGCCCGTCGCCGTTTCATAAATGTAGCCGAGCGTGTTGAAGTCCCAGTTGTTGTAGTACCAGAAAGTGCCGGGAGCGTGGGAGCCGCGCTGCGGCCTCTGCTCCGCCATGCCCTTGGTCTCGTAGGCAGCTGGATGATAGACGCCAGAGCGCGCTTCCAGCAGATCGCGCACCGTTGCCTGCTTCTCCACTGCTGTTAGTGACGGTTTGTTGTCGTCGATGCCGAGCTTGTCGAGCGTGTCGTCGAGGTTGATTTTTCCTTCGGCCACGGCAATACCAATCAGCGAGTTCAATAGGCTCTTGCGGCAGGAGTGCAGATTCGACCGGTGCGCGACATCTCCCCACGCGGCAACTACCACGCCGTGCTGCACGATCATCGCGGATGTCGAGCCCATCTCCCCGACGTATTCGTGGATTTTTTTTAACTGCTTGGCTGACCAGCCCGCTTGCTCGGGCGCTGCTAGCTGCTTCCATTCCGCGCCGGGCACGGCGCTGGATTGGGAGTTGGCTGCGATGGCCAATCCAAGTAGCAGTAACGCCGTCATACTAGAACGTTTACGCATGTAAGTTTAGAACGAGAGGAACTCCGAACCTTTCAACTGTGAAACTCTACTTCAACTGCATCGCTCCCACCAGCGACTCGAAAATCTTGACGCCGTCGGTGCCACCTAGTTCCGGTTCAGCGGAGCGTTCGGGGTGGGGCATCATGCCGAGGACATTGCGTCCGGGACTGCAGATGCCGGCAATATTTTCGAGCGATCCGTTGGGATTCGACTCGCGCGTGGTTTCGCCTTGCGCATTCGCGTAACGGAAGATGACCCGGTTGTCGCGGTTCAGTTCGGCGAGCGTCTGCTCGTCGCAGAAATAGTTTCCTTCCATGTGGCCGATGGGGATGGCGAGGACTTCGCCGTTATGGCAGGCGTTGGTGAATGGCGTCTCCGCATTTTCGACTCGCACCTCGACCGTTTTGCAGACATATTTCAGGCCGACGTTGCGCATGAGCGCTCCGGGAAGCAACCCGGATTCGCAGAGAATCTGGAAACCGTTGCAGATGCCGAGGACGAGTCCGCCTCCGTCGGCGAACTTACGAACGGATTCCATGACAGGCGAAAACTTCGCGATAGCTCCAGTGCGGAGGTAGTCGCCAAAGGCAAAGCCTCCAGGAACGATGATGGCATCGCAGTTCTGCAGGTCGTGCGAGTCGTGCCAGAGAAAAGTTACGGGCTGCTTCGCGACATGCTGGATCGCCCAGAAAGCATCGTGGTCGCAGTTGGAACCGGGGAAAATTATGACGCCAAATTTCATGGGGCCTCGTGTTAACTCCATTGTTATCGGCGGTGTCGCCCTCGTCAAGCGGAAGCGCAGCGGTCGGTGAGAGGAACGCGGGTTCGCGCATCGCCTCAATTCGCTGATGTGGATGTGCGGTAGATGTAGATGTGGGCTAAGGAAGGATCCCAGGTCAGCGCCCAAGCTGCGACGCTGACCTGAGGCAAATCGCGCTAACTTACTGACGCTAACTGCTGGTTAAGCTGACGGTAGAAGTTGAATCATCTCCGGCCGCAGGCGCGTCATCGCTGGCGCTTGGCCTGGCGGGATAAATATTGTTCGAGGGTTGGTCGGATGATGGATCGGATGAGGCGTCATCGCGATACGGAGGATCGTTCGACCAGTTGTCGCTGTAGCCGTCATATCCGTAGTAGCCGTATGGACCATAACCTGGTCCGTACCAGTACGGCGAATACCAGTAAGGGTTGTACCAGGGACTCCAGCCGAAAGCCCAAGGTCCCCAGAAGGGTCCGAAGCCAAAGCCGAAACCCCAGCCCCAGCCACCTCCCCAACCCCAACCTCCGCCCCAGCAACAGCCGCGGCCATATCCAAAGCCACCACCGTAGTAACCGCCTCTAAAACCGCCGCCACCGAAGCCCGGCTCTCTGGTTCCGCTGAAAGAATGGAAGTTGCCGTCGGCGGTGCCGGTGCTGTGTGCGGCGAGAGTTCCGGTTGCGGAGTGCGCGGTGCTGCCGCCGAACGAATGCCATTGGCCATCGGCGACGGCGGGATGAATGTTGTGAGCAGCGTCAGACGCCGCACGACTGGCAGACGAACTTGCGCTGCGCCCGGCTTCGGAGCCACTGCGGCTGTAACTTCCGCCGCGGTTGTAGCTACCTCCGCGTTCGCCTTCTTCTGAACCACGGCCTTCTGAACCACGGCCATACGAGCCGCGGGATTCTTCGCCGCCATGGTAGGATCCGGCGCTGCCGTGGTAGCCTCCGCCACCATAGCTGCCACCGCCACGGGAACCGCCGCCTCCACCGCTGCTGTGGCCTCCGCCACCGCCGCCGTGCTGGGCGAAAACGAGACTCGGCGAAAGGGCAAGGGCGATAAAAGCGCTGAAAGTGACGAGAGATCTCTGAAAACGGGTCATAAATCTGTGCCTCCGTTGCGAATGTGGCAAACGTGCCGCCGCATTCGGATGGCGCGCCCCTAGTTCATCAGATTCTAACGCCGGTCATGGGGTTGCGCGAAAAGAAATCGAAGCGGAGGTCACACTCGGGTGTGTGACTTTTGGGATGTACTTCTGCCAGCCCTGATTTTCAAGGGCTTGGAGCGTAGCGTCACGCGATGCCTGATTTGCGCCCCCATTTGCGCCCCCGAGGTTAGCGTCCAAAGCGACCGACGCTAACCTACGGCGAGCGCGTTGCTATTTTCCCGAGACTTCATTCCACAAGAAGGACAGCTCGTCGGCGGTGTCTTCGATCGCTTGCGTGATGGAAACGCCAGCGCTGTGGCCGCTGATGGTTTGGTAGTGGAGCAGGATGGGGCGATCGTTGGCGTTGTCTTTCTGAACCAGCGCGGTCATTTTGCGGGCGTGAAGAGGATCGACTCTGGTATCGCTGTCTCCGGTATTGAACATGATGGCCGGGAATTTCATGCCGGGCTTCACGTTCTGATAGGGCGAGTACTTAAGCAGGTAGGGAAACTGGTCGGCGTTTTCGGCAGAGCCGTATTCGGCGGTCCACCACTTGCCGACGAGAAAATTCTGGAAGCGGATCATATCGAGCAGGGGAAAGCCGCACCAGATGGCGCCAAACATTTCCGGATGTTGGGTCATCGCGGCACCCATGAGCAGGCCGCCGTTGGAGCGTCCACGAATGGCGAAGTGGTCAACCGAGGTGTATTTTTCGTCGACCAGATATTGCGCCGCGGCGAAGAAGTCATCGAACACGTTTTGCTTGTGCTCGAACATTCCAGCCTGGTGCCATTTTTCGCCGTACTCGCCACCTCCGCGCAGATTGGGCTGGGCGAAAAATCCGCCTTGCTCAAGCCACCACGCGTATTCGGGATTCCAGCCGGGATTGAGATCGACGAGGAAGCCGCCGTAACCGGTCATCAGAGTCGGAGTGGTGCCATCGCGCTTCGCGCCTTTTTTGGAGGAGATGAACATCGGGATGCGCGTGCCGTCCTTGGATTTGTAGAAAACCTGCTTCACCTCATAGTCGTCGGAGTTGAACGGCACCTTCGGTTTAGCGAAGACTTCAGTCTTGCCGGTGGCAACGTCGTAGCGATAGATAGTGGGTGGAATGATGAAAGACTGAAAGTTGTAGAAAGCCTCGTTTGAATCCTCTCGCCCAATGAGTTGGGAGGCCGCGCCCAGGGTCGGATATTCGAGGTGTCCCGTCCGATGGCCGTCGAGGGTGAAGATATTGGTTTGGGTGACCACATCGTGCAGTCCGGTCACGAACAGCTTTCCGCCCACGATGGTCATGCTGGAGATGACGTCGGCAGCTTCGGGGACGATGGTGGTCCAGTTCTGCGGTTGCGGGTTAGCGATGGAAACTTTGACGACGCGATAGTTCGGCGCCTGGTAATCGGTGAGCACGTAGAGATCGTCGCCGTAGTTCGTTGGAGTGAAGCGGAAATCCATGCCGCGGATGACGGGGCGGATGGGCGAACCGGGCTGACGCAGATCTTTTGCGTAAATATCAACACGCTTCGGCGGAACACCGTGAACGACATCGATCATCAGGTAGCGTTCGTTTTCGGTGATCTCGGCTTGAATGAGTTCCATTTGGCCGAAGGTCTCGCCTTCGAAACTTTTGCCGAAGATGAGATTGTCGCTCGATGCCGGCGAGCCGAGCTGGTGGTAGAAGACGAGAGTTCCCGTCTTCTCATAGCGCGCGTAATAGAGGCCCTGTTTATCCGGGCTGAGTTGGATGCCGTCATAGCGCGCGGAGGGCAAAGAGTCGGGGAGTTCGTGGCTGGCGCCATTGTTGTCGATCGCAAGGATGTGCACCGATTCTTCGTCCGCGCCCCCGGAGCGGATTCCATAGACGAGTACCGTGCCGTCTTTGGAGATGTCGTTAATTTGCACCGAGGTGTTCTGGTCGGCGCTGAGTTTGGTCGCATCGATGAGGCGAATATCATCGCCGTGTAATCCGTGGCGGACGTAGATCGATCCCTGGTTTTCGTCGGCCAGGCGCTTCTTGAAAAAATATCTCCCGCCGCGTTCGGTCGGGATGTCATAGCTCTCGACGCGTTCGAGGCGGCCGAGGTCCTGGATGATCTGGGGACGGATCTTGACCTGGGAAAGATATTCCTCGGTGTACTTCATCTGCTCGGCGATCCAGGCGCGAGTCTCGGGGCTTTTCGGATCTTCCAGCCAGCGGTAGGGATCGGTGAGCGTGACTCCGTGGATGGTTTCAGTCACAGGTTTTGCTTCGGTCGCAGGCGGAGGAGGCAGCATGATTCCGTTGCCACCTTTGACTTCGGAAGGATTTTCTCCGGCGAAAGCGAAATGTGCGAGAAACAGGAAGAGGAACAGGCCGAGGGATGTGTTGGCAAAATTTGTGAGTGACATGGAGCGAGTATTTTATCTCTCCGGACAATTCGGTGCCAGCAAGGGTGGCCGTTACCCGAACGGCTGGACGGGCGGGGATGACCGTCTCCGTTCATTCAAGCTAATACTTAGCCTAATACTTCACGATCGCCGCAAAGGAAGCTGGATCGAGCGACGCGCCGCCGACGAGCGCGCCGTCGATTTCTTCTTCGGACATCAGGGCGTGGGCGTTCTCGGGCTTGACGGAGCCTCCGTAGAGAATACGGAGTTGGTCAGCGAATTCCTGACCGAAGGAATCGGCGGCTTCGGCGCGGATGCTGGCGTGGGCGTCGGCGGCGAGTTCGGGAGTGGCGGTTTTTCCGGTTCCGATGGCCCAGACGGGTTCGTAGGCGACGATCAGGTTGTGAGCTTTTTTGGCGGAAACCTTATTGAAGGCGCGGAGACACTGGCGGCGGAGAACATCGTCGGTGAGTCCAGCTTCACGTTCTTCGAGCACTTCCCCAACGCACACAATGGGGATGAGCGAGGCTTCGAGGGCGGCCTTGAGTTTGAGGTTGACAGTGTCGTCAGTCTCGCCGAAATACTGGCGGCGTTCGGAGTGTCCGATGATGACGTGGGTCGCACCGACCGAGGCAAGCATGGTGCCGCTGATCTCGCCGGTGAAGGCTCCTTCTTTTTGCCAGTAGAGGTCTTGCGCGCCGATGGCGATGTTCGATCCCTTGGCGGCCTGGAGAGAAGCGTCAATCGCGAGGTAGGTGGGGCAGACGACGATTTCGTCGCGGTCATGATTCTCGACTAGGGGAAGAAAATCGCGGAAGAAGTCACGGGCCTGGTCGGGGGTTTTGTACATTTTCCAATTAGCGGCGATGAGTTTTTTGCGCATGAGGATGAAGCGCCTTTCTACGAAGATAGCCGAACGGACTACACGCTAAACCATTTGTAGCCGTTTGAGCTTGAGGTGATCGGTGTGGAGATGCGCGAGTTCGTACTGCGCTTGCTGCACAAGCCAACTTTCGGCAGTCCCGCCGAAAACCTTAGAGAGCCGCACCGCCATTTCAGGGGAAATTCCGCGTTTTTCGTTGACGAGTTCAGACAAAGTTGTGCGCGTGACGCCGAGGGCGGCGGCGGCTTGTGTGATGGTGAGACCCAAAGGCTCAATACACTGACGCAGCACAAAACTGCCGGGGTGCGGTGGATTTTTCATCGGCATCGCGTGATCTCCTTCAGTGGTAATCCAAATAGTTGACGTCGTGCACATCGTGGTCATCAAAGCGAAATACGACGCGCCAGTCGGCGCGGACCGTCACCGACCAAAATCCTCTCCATTCTCCTTTGAGTGGGTGCAACCGGAAGCCGGGCAAATCCATATCGGCTGCGGAGTGGGCCGCGTCGAGCCGCGCAAGAATATCGCGCAACTTAGCGAAATGCTCCGTGACCACACCGCGCGGATCGGCATCTTCATAAAGGCGTTTCAGTCCTTTGTGGCGAAACGACTGAATCATATTGTAACGTAATGCGTTACGTAACGGATACCAGGTGTCCTACTTCTTGTCCGTCAGGGCTTCAACTCCCGGCAACTTTTTGCCTTCCAGAAACTCGAGCGAGGCTCCCCCGCCGGTGGAGATGTGGGTGATTTTGTCGGCCACGCCGGCGGCTTTGATGGCGGCTACTGAATCGCCTCCACCGACGATGGTGATAGCCCCGGCATTTTCTGCCACGGCCTCCGCAATCTTGTTGGTGCCTTTTGCGAATGGCGGCAACTCGAAGACGCCCATGGGGCCGTTCCAGACGATGGTGCGGGCGCGGGCCACCTCTTCGGAAAAAGTCTCAATGGTTTCGGGGCCGATATCGAGCGCCATCATGTTTGCGGGAATGGGTTCGCCTGGCGCGATGATTTTGGTTACGGCGCTGGCTTCGACGCGGTCGGCGATGACGTGATCGGTAGGCAGAAGGAATTTGACCTTATGCGTCTTCGCGCGATGCAAGAGTTCACGGGCGAGTTCGATTTTGTCTTCTTCAACCAGGCTCTTGCCGACCTGATGGCCTTGCGCCTTGAGAAAGGTATAAGCCATGCCGCCGCCGATGATAAGAACGTCGACTTTGGTGAGCAGGTTCTGGATGACTCCGATTTTGTCGCTGACTTTTGCGCCGCCGAGAATGGCAACGAACGGGCGCTCGGGGTCACGGAGAACGCGGCCGAGATATTGCAGCTCTTTTTCCATGAGCAAGCCGGCGGCGGATTTCTGCACGAAGTGCGTGATGCCAACGGTGGATGCGTGGGCGCGGTGGGCAGCGCCAAAAGCATCATCGACATAGAACTCCGCCAGCTTGGCGAGCTGTTTAGAAAAATGCTCGTCGTTTTTTTCTTCTTCGGCGTGGAAGCGAAGGTTTTCAAGCAGCAGCGCTTGACCTTTTTCCAGTTTGAGCGCCATCTCTTCGGCTTCTTCGCCGACGCACTCGGGACAGAAACCGACGTTCTCTCCCAGCGAGAGCTCTTTGTCCAACAACATGCGCAGACGCTCGGCCACGGGCTTCAGGCTCAGCTTAGGGTTAGGTTTGCCTTTGGGACGTCCAAGGTGCGATGCGAGAATGAGACGGGCTCCGTGACGAAGAGCGTATTCGATCGAAGGCAGAGTTTCGCGGATGCGAGTGTCATCCATGACGCGGCCGTCGTCGAGTGGAACGTTGAAGTCGACGCGCATGAAAATGCGACGGTCGTTGAGGGGGAGATCGCGGATGGAAAGTTTCATTGGAACCCCGTCGTTGGTCGTGTGCACTTGGCGAAGCCGGCGAGAAGCCGACGCTACAGATTAAAGTCCCTTGGCCGCCATCAAGTTGATCAGGTCGCGGACACGGCAGGAATATCCCCACTCATTGTCGTACCAGGAAATTACCTTGACGCAATTGCCGCCTACGACCAGGGTCATGGGCGCGTCGACGATGGAAGAACGGGAGTCCCCTTTGAAATCGGATGAGACCAGTTCGTTCTCTTCAAATCCGAGATAGCCTTTCAGCGGTCCGGACTCGGAGGCCTTTTTCAGGGCCGCGTTGACTTCTTCTCGCGTTGTTTTTTTCTCCACCCACGCGACGAGATCGACGACGGAGACGTTGGGGGTCGGAACCCGCATGGCGAAGCCATCGAGTTTTCCGGCCAGATCAGGAATGACAAGCTTGAGCGCTTTAGCAGCTCCGGTCGAGGTGGGAATCATGTTGATGGCGGCAGCGCGGGCGCGGCGCAAATCCTTGTGCGGGAAGTCGAGGATCACCTGATCGTTGGTATAGGAATGGATGGTGGTCATGGTGCCGCTGACGATTTTGAAAGTATCGTTCACAACTTTGGCAATGGGAGCGAGACAATTCGTGGTGCAGGACGCGTTCGAGACGACATGATGCTTGGCGGGATCGTATTTCTCTTCGTTGACGCCGAGAACGACAGTGAGGTCTTCATTCTTGGCGGGGGCGGAGATGATGACTTTTTTCACGCTGCCACGGAGATGCTTTTTGGCGTCGTTGGCGTCGGTGAAGCGGCCCGTGGATTCGAGAACAACTTGAGCGCCGACGGAATCCCAGGGCAGGGCTGCGGGGTCTTTTTCTTTGAAGACCTTGATGACTTTTCCGTCGATCGAAATACTGTCGGCTCCGGCAGTGATGGTGTTGGGAAGGTTGCCGAGGATCGAATCGTACTTGAGCAAATGGGCCAGAGTTTTGGGATCGGTGAGATCGTTGACGGCGACGAAGTCGAGGTTCTTATCCGCGAGCGCAGTGCGGAGAACGTTGCGTCCGATGCGTCCAAATCCATTAATGCCAACCTTAACGGCCATGCTGCCTCCGAGAAAAAGTTATGTTCAGGAAAAATGCAATGAGATCCGAAACAATCTTCGATGGTAACAGGGTGGGGGAGGGAGCGTAAACGCCGAGGGCTACAACTATGCGGGTGTGATTTCGATGAAAGTGTTGCTGTTGCGCCATAGAAACGGCACGCGGGCGAGCCAGTATTTTTGCCGGATCAACTGGCGAACCTGGGCGGAATCTTCCG
>DATEBK010000066.1:0-1641 GCA_035287825.1 Terriglobales bacterium | reverse complement strand
TCGGCGGAGCGCATCGAGAAAACGATCGACAAACTGGTGAGCTTCGGGAACCGGTCGACGATTTCGCCGCAGGATGAAGAGTCGATCAAGGCGGGCAAGGGGGTTGGGGCGGCGCGGGAGTGGATCAAGGGGGAGTTTGAGCGCTACTCCAAGGAGTGCGGCGGCTGCCTGGAAGTAAAGACGGACACTTTCACCGAGCAACCGGCCGATAGAATTCCGAAACCGACAGAAATCACCAATGTTTATGCGGTGCTGCGCGGATCGGATCCGAAGCAGGCGGACCGGATCGTGCTGGTGACGGGACATTATGACTCGCGCAACAGCGATACATTTAATGTGACTGACCCTGCGCCGGGAGCGAATGACGACGGCAGCGGGACGGCGGTGAGCCTGGAATGCGCCCGGGTTTTGAGCAAGGCTGGGGGCAAAAACAAGTTTCCGGGAACGATTATTTTTCTGACGGTGGCAGGCGAAGAGCAGGGACTGAACGGCAGCAAACACTTTGCCCAGATGGCAAAGCAGCAGGGATGGAATATTGAAGCGGTGCTGAATAATGACATCGTTGGCGGAAACATTGGCGAGGGGCGGGATGCCAGCGTGGTGCGGGTATTTTCTGAAGGACTTCCGGCGGCAGCGAGTGACGCTGAGATCAAGCGCATTCGGATGCTGGGTGGAGAAAGCGATTCGACTTCGCGCGAGCTCGCCCGTTATGTCGCGGACGTTGGACGATCGTATGAAGCCGGAGTGAAGCCGGTGATGATCTTCCGGCTGGACCGCTTTTTGCGCGGCGGTGATCACTATTCTTTTAATCAGCAAGGGTTCGCCGCGGTACGATTTACTGAGTTTCGCGAAGATTTTAACCGTCAGCATCAGACTCCTCGGACCGAGAACGGCATCGAATATGGA
The DNA here is from genome assembly GCA_035287825.1 of Terriglobales bacterium. Taxonomy (GTDB): domain Bacteria; phylum Acidobacteriota; class Terriglobia; order Terriglobales; family Acidobacteriaceae; genus Acidiflorens. Next base: position 735 of record DATEBK010000066.1, on the reverse strand, counting down.
GATCTGCTGAAGTTTGTGGATTTCGATTATGTGGCGCACGTGGCGCGATTGAACGCTGCGACGCTGGCATCGTTGGCATCGGCTCCAGCGCCTCCGGCAAATGTGAAGATGGTGACGAAGAATCTGGACAACGACACGAGCTTGACATGGGATGCGTCGGCCGGGGCGGCGACTTACGAAGTGGTGTGGCGTGCGACGAACGCGGCGGATTGGGAGTACGTCCAAACGATAAGTGGGAGCACGCGTGCAACCCTGCCAGTTTCGAAGGATAATGTGATATTCGGGGTAAGAGCGGTAGATGCGGCGGGACATCGCAGTCTGCCGGTGGTGCCGGTGCCGGAAGGTAAATAAGGTAACAAGTGAGTCGCGGACAAACCATCTCGTTCAGTTTCCCTCCGTTTGCGGGGTGGGTAAAGCGCATCATCCTGACGTGCACGGGGATCTACCTCACGCAAATTGTGTTGGATCGAGTTTTCGGTATTCCGTTTCGGCGGACGGAAGACTGGTTCGCCTTGTTCCCGGTCGATGTAGTGCATGGGAGGATATGGGAACTGGTCGGTTATTCCCTGGCGCATGACGGCTTTAGCCATGTGTTTTTCAACATGCTCACGCTCTGGTTTATCGGCGCGTATCTGGAGCGTGATTGGGGGCCGAGGCGATTCATCGAGTGCTACACGTTTTGTGTAGTAGGCGCGGCGCTGGTCACGATTGCCATTGCTTATACACATTTTCTGG
>DATEBK010000065.1:0-7063 GCA_035287825.1 Terriglobales bacterium | reverse complement strand
TCAGGATGAATAAAGTGAAACCGAGGCTTCGCCATAAGTTCTTTGGTGGTGAAACCCAGCGCTTTTTCCCAACTCGGATTCAGGCTCTTGAAGTAACCGTCGAATCCGATAATGCAAAACATATCAACCGAAAGTTTGATGAAGCGGTTGCCGGTTTCAAGTTGGGAGTAGAGCGACCCCATGAACGCGCTCAGCCCCAACCCGAGTAGCAGGAATACCAAGCCCAGCAACCATAGCCGCCGTTCCAACGCCCAGACGCCCTCTTGCAAGACGCTGGCGGACTGTTCTACCAGAACTCCCCAGCCAGATTCGCCTGCCGGTTCATAACTGGCAAAGCGAGTTTCGCCGTCGCGAACCAAATTCTCATTACGGCCACGTCTAGATTGCAATTGCTTCAAAGCTTCTTGGGTATTTGAATCGACAACGACCGTTCCATGATCGTTGCTGCGATGGGCGGCGATGTGCCCGTTCTGGTCGACCAGCAGAATCGCCCATCCCCCTTCGATCTTGGTCTCCGCCAACCGTTGGCCGATCGATTCCACAGTGTCGGCGCCCATAAGGATGGCGACGGGCTTCCCTTTTTCATCGCACACGGGAACCGCTATGGCAGTCACCATTTGATAAGGCGGCACCGCAGACTGATAAACCTCAGAGATATAAGGCCGCCAATGCTGAGATATTCCCTTGTACCAGCCGCGGTCCTTGAAACTCTCGCCGAGCATTTTCGGTTGCGGTGGATAGATCGCGCGCATCCTGCCGTCGAGGTCGTAGATGCTTACGAAGGAAAAATCTGAGCGCAAGGTTTTCGCGCTCTGTAAATGCCACTCGATCAGATTTAAATCATCCTTCTCCCAGGCTTGAACTATTGTGCGGCGGGTGGCGACCGATTCAAGAAGGGTTATGCCTTGCCTGAAATGTTCGTCCACCAAGGCTGCCGAAACGTGCGCGATCTGAGTGCTCTCTGCAGCCGCCTGATTTTCAGTCTGATGTTTTAGGATCTGGCTGGCTGAATAGGCAAACAATACGATCGGCACAATCAGTAACAGCAAGAAAAGAAAGTAAAGGCGCCACCGGTTATGCGACACCCAATTCCCCAAATCGCCTAAGATTCTCAACATGCCCCCATTATCCCGGCCGCATCTGACTACGAGTGCCAGGCATCCCCAGCCCAGAGAACGGAAATTGTCTAGGTTCGCTTGCCCGAATGCTGCACATCACGCGAAGTTAGGGTGCTGTGGCGCTGCGAGACAGAAACTCCACCATTCCGTCTCTCGCTAACCTCTCGAACTGATCAAAAATGACGGGGTCCCACCACCCTCGACTTACCTCTTCCTTCATCGTCTGCAGCGCTTCAGTAATCGAAAAAGCGTGCTTATAAGGCCTCTCGGTGGTGAGGGCGTCATAGACATCGACAATCTGAAGCACTCTGGCTGTAATCGGGATCGACTCGCCACGAAGACCATCTGGATATCCGGAGCCGTCGAATCTTTCGTGGTGATGCCGAATGATGGGAAGGACTGTGCGAAATGATTTTAGCGGCGCACAAATGCGCTCGCCCACAACCGGGTGTTCGCGGATCAGTTTCCACTCATCTTCAGACAGGCGGCCTGGCTTTAACAGGATTGCATCGGGCACGGCGATCTTCCCAATGTCGTGCACGACACCGCCACGCCGCAGGGCTATGATCTGCTCCTCAGGAAGTCCCAGATGCTCACCCAGGCGGGCAGAAAAATCGGCGAGACGTTCACAGTGGCCGTGAGTGTATGGATCTTTACCTTCGATACTGCGGGCCAGGGTGAACAGAACGGCCTCAGCGCGTTCCAGTTCGTCTGTGCGCAGCTTAAGTTTCAAGAGCGAGCGAACGCGGGCCAACAATTCCGTGCGATCCACGGGGCGAGTGAGGAAGTCATCCGCACCCACGCGGATTCCGTCAATCCGATCTTGCTTATCGGAAAGTGATGTCGTCAGAATGACAGGAATGAGATATGTGTCCGGATTGGCCTTGATCTTTTCACAGACTTCGAGCCCGCTCATGCCGGGCATAAGAACGTCTAAAACGACCAGATCGGTTTGTATTCTGCTCAGCATCTGCAGAGCTGTTGAGCCGTCGGGTGCGGTTATCACCCGAAAGCCCTGGCTGGAGAGCAGTTCTTCCATCAGTTCTCGATTCGAAGCTTGATCGTCTGCGATCAGGACGGTTCCGGTGATAGGCGGGTTCGACGAGTACGACATACGTCACCGAGTTGTTCTACAAGATAACTGGAAGCGTCGCACAAAAGACGAACGTGGGCCAGTTACAGAAGTTGTGAATCCCAAGAGTACGACAATTGGCGCCGTCACTTCTCATCCGCAACACTGTATTACTAAGGTGATCTGTCACCGACTTACTGCCAGGGCTAAACTCTCACCAAAGATTCCGGCGCCGACGTACGGCGGTCTCACGTCGCAAACCAGTTGTCGCGACATAGAGGGCGACCGAAAACAGGCCCCGCTCAAGCCATGGCGAAAAAGCGGATCATTGTCGGCGAAGATGACGACGCAATTCGCTGCGCCCTCGGAGAGTTCCTGGAATCGCTCGACTACGAGGTCGTTCAAGCGACGACCTGTGCCAGCATCAAGGAAGCTTTTAAGAATTCGGCCCCTGAAGCGGCCATCCTTGATTACTCCCTGCCCGATGGAACAGCGCTGGAACTGTTGCCGCACCTCAAACAATCCCACCCATCTGTACCGGTAATTTTGCTTACCGGGAACGGCAGCGTGCCGCTCGCGGTACAAGCCATCAAGGAGGGCGCGGAGCAATTCTTGACCAAGCCGGTGGAACTGGGCGCGATTGCAGTCGTGCTGGAAAGAGCGCTAAAGAACCAGCGCAACTCTCAGAAACAGCTCGCGGGAAAAGCACGCGAGAAAAGGGAAAGAGTGGATCCGTTTCTCGGCGCCAGCGAGGCGATTCGCGAGGTTGCCGAACAAGTGGAGCGAGTATGCATGAGTCATTGCCCTGTGCTGATCGCCGGCGAGACGGGCTCTGGCAAGGGCGTGCTCGCCAAATGGCTGCATGATCAAAGTGCAAGAGCAGAAGAACCTTTCGTCGATCTGAACTGTGCTGGCTTCGGACGAGAGCTCCTCGAGACGGAGCTCTTCGGGCACGAAGCAGGAGCCTTTACAGGGGCGGTTCAACGCAAGATGGGCCTCCTCGAGGTTGCCCAGCGGGGCACGGTATTTCTCGACGAAATAGGAGACATGGACCTGCAAATCCAGCCCAAGCTACTCAAAATTCTGGAAGAGAAACGATTCCGGCGGCTGGGTGACGTGCAAGAGAGGCAACTGGATGTGCGACTGATCGCCGCCAGCCACGAAGACCTGGCACAACTGGTTCGCCAGAAGAAATTCCGTAGCGATCTGTACTTTCGGGTTAGCACGGTTGTCATTCGCGTGCCTCCACTTCGAGAAAGACTGGGAGATATCCCAATTCTTGCTCAATACTTTTTCGAGCACATCGCTGTCGATCTAGGCCGCTTGCATCTTACACTCTCGGATCAAGCCCTGGAAACGATGTCTGCATATTCCTGGCCCGGTAACATCCGCGAACTCAAGAACGTAATCGAAAGAGCGATCCTGCTCGCCACGGGTGACACAATCAGGCCCAAAGACCTTCATCTGGAGTTTAAGGGCGACGTTGCGGCTGACGGGGGCGCCCAGCTTACACTGCGCGAAATACAACGCCAGCACATACAAAAAGTCTTAGACGCAGAGCACGGAAACGTTGCCCGTGCGGCAGAATCGCTGGGATTGACGCGCAGCTCTTTGTACAACAAGATGAAAACATTCGGAATCAATACTCTCCGCGTTCACACCTAGCCAGCGTCACCTGCCGGAAACCGGAGTGTTCTCATGTATAGAAAGACTCTCCCGCCGCCAGGCTCAGAGGTATCTCACGCTGGGCGAAAGCGTGCACAGGCTGCTTTCCTGTTTGCGGCCACGCCGGTGTGCTCGAAGCCGGGTCGTCAAAATAGCCGGCAGCCAGCAATTTCTTCAGCGGAATGGCCGGGCACAGAAGATTCGCCTGAGCAAATTCAACGCCCATCGTTTCTAACTGCATAAGGTCGTCGTGCGCGGCCACGCCCTCCGCGACCACTGAGCTCTCCAGAGCTTTCGCCAGCGCCACAAGGGACGCCACGACCGCCCGACGCTTTGAATCGGTGATTAGACCCTGAACAAAGTACGCGTCCAACTTGAAGTACTCGGGATGGCAATCCAGCATCATGCGATAGTTGGTTTGACCTAACCCCACGTCGTCAAGAGCGATACGCACGCCAGATTCTCGTGCCTTCGCGATGCTGTTCGTGAGTTCGGGAATGTTGCAGGTCGGGGCATGCTCCACAATTTCCAGTGTGAAACGTTCCGGCGCAAGAAACTGTTTGCGCACATGTCGTAAGAAGTAGTCCACGAATCCAGAATTTTGGCCGAGGGTTACGGCATGCACGTTGATGTTGATCCGAACTGAAGACGGCAAACTTGCGGCTGCCTCGCAGATCGCGGTGAGGCAGCTCCGATCGACGGCGGCTTCGGCTTTCTTGCGCCGCACATAATCAAATAAAATGTCAGCCCTTTCAAACTGTGTTCCTGCCGGCCCGCGGATCAGACCTTCGACGCTATGGACACGCCTCGATCCGCCTTCTATCTGAAAAATAGGCTGAAAGCGAACTGACAGCTCTGACGGATCAAGAACCGTTTCCAATATAGAATTCTTCATGCTCTGCCTCCTATTTCCGCCAACTGTACGACTGTCTTGCCTAGGTCCTTTAACTTTGTCGGTTTTCGAAGGAATGCGTCAGCCCCGGCGGCGGTCGCTTCCGCTTTGAGCTCAGGCCAGCCGTAGGCTGTTAACACAATGATGCGCGTGGGGAAGGCATTTTCACGAATGTATTTGACGAGATCGAGTCCGCCAAATGCAAGTTTGCTCAGTCGAAGGTCCGTGATCACGACGGAATACGCAAAATAGGCCAAGAGCGTCTGCGCTTCCTCCAACTCTTGCGCGCAGTCTACCTCATATTGACTTTCCGAGAAATAATCGCGGTAGGCTTCAACTAGTTGCCGGTCATCGTCGATGATAAGAACTCTGTCCATGCCTAGTGAATAGGCACGCGGGATTCCAAAACGCTAAATCCATTGATAGCAACATGTCACTCGCAGACCTCCCATGCGTGTCCAGTAATTAGTTCACGGTTTCTGGAAAACGAACAACCGGTCCGTTACGATAACAACCCTCGACACGAGGGCGTCCTTGTAAGCATCTTTTCTCGGAATTGCATGCTCTTCGCAAATTCTGTTCGGAAAACAGGAATCGATACTTCGCGGTCAACGACCTACGTAATTTGAGCAGGAATTGCGGACTCGGTATCGTGAGGGAATTAGTCAACAAAAGGCCGACTTGGGAAGGCACTCCGGATGGTAGACCTCCTAAATAGCAAATCGATGGCCAGCCACTCCCAATCACAACCTGACCTGCGGACCGTATTGCTTGCCCAGAAGACCGAGTTGATTAGTGAGCTAACACGAGTGACGGCCAATCAATTCAATAACATCATGATGGCTATTACCAGCTATGCCGAGTTGGAGATGAAGAATGCGTCCTCATCCCAGCGAAAAAGCCTTGAACAAATCCAGAGCAATGCGGGGCGTGCTACTACCTTAGTTCAAAAACTATTGGCCATAAGTCGGAAGCAAGGAGCCTCGCTTCAAGCTCTGGATCTAAATGATGTTCTGACCGGAATCAGTAATCTCGTCGAACAGTTAGCTGGCGACCGCTTGTCGGTTGTGTACGCGCTCGATCCGGGTATTCCGATGGTCAATGCCGACCCCGGTGAAATTGATCAGGTTGTGTTGGATCTCGCGATCAATGCTCGCGATGCCATGGGCAAGGGCGGCCAGCTAACAATCAGCACGAGATTGGTCGATCTGAGCTCGCAAGCTACGGACGAGATCGACCAGCCCGGCGAATATGTGATGCTCTCTATCAGCACGAGTCACGGACATAGGACCGAAGAGCTTCTTGGCGACGGCCAGGATATCAGAACAAATCTGTCATTGGCTGCGGTGCGCGGAATCGTAAGAAATGCCGGAGGATGTGTACGGTTCAACAGCGAGCCGAAAAAAGGTAGCACCTTCCACATTTATTTTCCGGCGTTGAAGAAAGAAGTGCTGGAGGGTTATAAACCCAACGCCAGAAGGAACATGCCTGTCGCGCGAACCATACTGGTCGTCGAAGACGACGACGCAGTGCGCATACCGACTTCGGAATTCTTGAAAATGGACGGCTTTAAGGTCTTGCAAGCAAGGACCGGCAATGAGGCCCTTCATGTCGTCGAGCAGAATCGATCCCACCTTGACCTGCTTATCACGGACATTGTCATGCCTAAGATGAGCGGGCGTGAAGTAGCCGAGAAGTTACTTGGTCTTAATCCCGATTTGAAGGTGTTGTATATGTCAGGGGATGCCGGCGAAGCACCTCTTTCCACCGATGCTCACAGGGACGCGATTCTGCGGAAGCCTTTCCGTCTTGAGACCCTCACCGATAGAATTCACGAATTGCTCGGGGAGTAGAGACGCGGATGAACCGTCGAAAAAGCTCGACGCAGGCCCCACCTGAGCGCCCAACCAAACCCATGTTACCTAAAGCATCGGACTCGGTTTCCGGTGAGGTCGCGCCAGTTCGACAGGCGTTGCATGAGAGTGAGGCTCGCCGTCAGGCGTTGCTGGACTTTGCTCTGGACTGCATTATTTGCGCCGATGCGGAAGGTAAAATCACCGATTTCAATCCGGCAGCCGAAAGAACGTTTCGGGTCTCACGACCGGACGTTTTGGGCAAGGATGTTGTGCAGACGATTTTGCCACCAATGTCGCAAGATCGCTTACGCCGCGAATTTTTCACACCCGCAGTCCCTGGCGGCATTGATGTCATAGGCAATCGTGTCGAAACCCGATGTCGACGATCCGATCGCAGCGAATTTCCCGCCGAGATCACGGTGACCCAGATCATCATCAAGGAACGAAGCACTTATATCGT
>DATEBK010000064.1:0-35115 GCA_035287825.1 Terriglobales bacterium | reverse complement strand
CCGTCATCGAAGGTGACCCTGCCGCCCGCGCCGAATACGCGCCTCAAGTCGCTCACTTCGAGCGTATGCGCGACCTGGCGATGATTCTCAACCGCAAGCGCAAGCGCCGAGGATCGATCGATTTCGATCTTCCCGAAGCCGTCATTGAATTCGACGAATTCGGAATGATGAAAAGCATCACGCGGTCCGAACGCAACATCGCGCACCGCCTAATTGAAGAATTCATGCTTTCTGCGAACGAAAGCGTCGCCCACTATCTGGAAAACAAACGCATCGCCTCGCTCTACCGCATCCACGAAAAGCCCGACGCCAAACGCGTCTACGATTTCGAAGTTATCGCCGCAACTTTCGGATATTCGCTCGGAGTAGGCGCATTGCCCATTCAACGCGTGCAACTGAAAGCCGACCGCCGCGACGCCCGCGGCACCGGAAAGCGCGTCCGCGAAATCGAAGTTCCCAAAGAAGTTCACATCACCCCGCGCATGTACCAAAAGCTCACCGACAAAATCGCCGGCAAACCCGAAGAAAGAATTTTGAGTTTCCTGATGCTGCGCTCCCTCAAGCAAGCGCGTTACTCCGAAGAAAATCGCGGACACTTCGCCTTGGCCGCCACCACCTACACCCACTTCACCTCGCCCATCCGCCGCTATCCCGACCTGATTGTCCACCGAATATTGAAACGCGTTTTGCGCGATTCCGCGGAAAGGATGGATGGAGAAGTGCCAGTGGGCGTGTCCATATCTTTACAAGATAGTCATCCTGAGCGAAGCGAAGAATCTCACTCTCATCCGAATAAAGCCAGACAGGACGGCGCGCCACCTTCGCCCTGGTCGAAGCGTCGCGACCGCGAAGCGCACCAGCACGCGCTAGAACCTCGCGGTGGTCCTATCAAGCTCGAAGAGCTTCACAACATCGCCGACGAATCCAGCCAATCCGAGCGCCGCGCCGACGAAGCCGAACGCGGCCTCATGGAATGGAAAAAAATGAAATTCATGGAGCGCCACGTCGGAGAAGACTTCGACGGCCTCATCATCAGCGTCACCAAATTCGGATTCTTCGTCGAGCTCACCGACCTCTTCGTTGAAGGCCTGGTCCCGCTCCACACTCTTGGCATTGATAGCGATAATGACGACCGCTATACCTTTCATGAAGCGACCCGCCAGATCATCGGCCAGCGCTCGCGTAAAACTTACAGCCTCGGAGATCGTGTCCGTGTGCTGGTCGACCGCATCGATCCGGTGGAGAAGAAAATTCAGTTTGCGATAGTCGAGGAGCAGCCGAGGTCAGCCACAAAACGCAGGCGCAAGCGATAAGCCTGCGCGCGGACAAAAAATCCAGCTCAATCCATATAGAATTAAAGTGCTACTGAGGTCACAAACAATGTCAGCGCCCAGCCAACCAAACTCCAATCAGAACCCCACGCAAGCCGCCGAGCACGTTGCCAGCGCTCACAAACTTCTCACAGAACTGCAGCAGCGAGTCGGAAGCCATCCCGAACTCGGAGAGGCCATCACCAAACTGGAAATGGCGCTCAATAGTCTCGCAATCCAGACCGGCGGCCTGCTGTAGCCGCGACCTGCTAGAATTCTCCGTCACCACTCTTGGCGCCTGCCTAGGAAGTCCCGCTTCATGTCCACATCTCCAAACTCCAGCAATCCCACAAGTCCACGCACGCGCGTAGTGCGCGAACCGCAACGGGCAGTTTACGACCGCCATGCCATCAACCAGATCCTCGACGAAGGCTTCGTCTGTCACGTCGGCTTTGCCGTCTCTGAAGCCGGTAAAGACGGGCAGCCCTACGTTATCCCCACTTCCTACGGCCGCGACGGAGACATCCTCTACATTCACGGTTCTGCCGCCAGCCGCATGTTGCGCAACCTCAATCAAGGCGTCCCGGTCTGCATCACGGTCACCCTGCTCGATGGATTAGTCCTCGCCCGCTCCGTCTTCAATCATTCCATGAACTACCGTTCGGTGGTCATTCTGGGCACAGCCACGCTGGTCGCCGATCCCGCGGAAAAACTTGCCGCCCTGCGCGCGCTGAGCGAGCACATCATTCCCGGACGCTGGGACGACTCGCGTCAGCCCAACGAAAGAGAGTTGAAGCAAACGTCAGTCCTGCGCCTGCCTATCGACGAATTTTCCGCAAAAGTCCGCGTCGGGCCAGCTATCGACGACGAAGAAGATTACGCCTTCCCCACCTGGGCAGGAGTGATACCGCTGGAAATGAAAGTAGGTTCGGCGATCCGCGACGAGCGTTGCGAGCAGGATCTGCCCGAGTATTTGAAGAATTATTCCCGGAACAAATGAATGAAGAAGTGATTCGTGAAGGTAAGGAGTGGCTGGCCGCATCGACAATTCCAACCACTCCCACTTTCACGGTATCAGCAGCAACTTTCCCGTAGTCTTCCGCGCTTCCAGTTCTCGATGCGCGCGCTGCGCCTCGGCCAGCGGATATTCATGTTCAATCCGCAGCTTGAGCTTCTTGTCGCGGATCATCCCAAACACCGCTCCCGCCCGCGCCTGCAACTCCGCCGGAGTCGCAATGTAATTCCCCAGCGAGGGACGCGTCAAAAACAGCGACCCCTTCTGCGTCAGCACCAGCGGATCCAGCGGCGCGACCGCCCCGCTCGACGCTCCAAACAACGCCATCATCCCCCGCGGACGCAGCACATTCAGCCCCTTGTCAAACGTCGTCTTCCCCACCGAGTCATACACCACGTCGACGCCCTTGCCACCGGTTATCCGTTTTGTCTCTACCTCAAAATCGGTCTGCGTATAAAGGATGACCTCGTCCGCTCCCGCCGCCCGCGCCAGCGCAGCTTTTTCTTCCGTCGAAACGGTCGCAATCACGCGCGCGCCCAGATTGTGCGCCATCTGCACCAGCAGCAATCCCACTCCACCGGCAGCGGCATGAATCAGCGCCGTCTCGCCCTTCTTCAGCGGATACGTGTCATACACCAGATATTCCGCCGTCATCCCCTGCAAGATCGCAGCTGCTGCCTCGCGCTCGGTCACGCCGGCTGGAATCTTCACCAGCCGGTCCGCGGGAACCGCCGCATATTCCGCGTAGCTGCCCAGCGTCATCGTGTAAGCCACGCGATCGCCCACCGCAACCCCGCTCACCTGCGACCCCACCGCCAATACCTCGCCGGCTCCTTCCTGTCCGAGCACCAGCGGCAGCGCCGCCTTATAGCGCCCTTCGCGGTTGTAAACGTCAATAAAATTGACGCCCGCCGCCGCAACCTTTACGACAGCCTCATTCGCTTTCGCCTGCGGAGCCGGCAACTCCACCAACTCCATTACTTCCGGCCCACCTGTTTGCTTGATCTGTATGGCTTTCATAGGATCCCTTCGACTTCTCCCTTCGATGCCGATATTCAAAAAGACTCACTAGCCGCTAGTCCGGATTTCAGCCCCGAATACCCACAAAAACACTCGTTGCCACCTCCGGCCCTGCTGCGGTAACATCCCCACCCAGTCTCTAAAGTAACCAGGTCCACGTGCCTTCTGTGGCGTTGACCCAACGAATTTTGCGATAGTACCATCTCAACATAGATAAAACTTACTTTCGGCACGGAGGCCATTCGGTAAGCTTCTGAAAATATGAGGTTTTCTTCCCACTCTAATCTCGCGACTGTCCTCTCCGCGGCATTGGCCATCATGCTCGCGGCGACGCTCGCTTGTCAGAGTGCCCAGAAAGCAGCTTTTCTGCCGCCGTCTCAGGCCAACGCACCGGCCATTACCAATGCCTGTAGCGCCAGGGCCAGCAGCCCGCCCGCTCCGTCGCAACAGAAGCCAGCCGCACCGGCCGCCGATCCCCAGCCCAAGCCGCAATCTTCCGAGGCCGATCCCGTTGCCGACCTGATCGCCCGCGTCGAAAAGGAATACCAGGCCGGACAGGACAACTACCAGGCTGGACACCTCGAAGCCGCCAAACAGAATTTCGACAACGCCTTCAACCTGCTCCTCGGCAGCGGCTTCGATCTCAAGTCCGAAGACACCGGAGACGACCGTTTAGAAAAGGAACTCGACCGGCTGCTCGACGGCGTTAACAGCCTCGAACTCGCCGCCCTGCAGCAGGGTGACGGCTTTGCTGAACAAAAGTCCGAACCAGCGCCGATCGACGAAGCGAACGAACTGACTCCCGCGGTCGATCAGAACGTCAAAGCCAAAGCCGAAGCCGAGATCAAGAGCACGCATTCCGATCTCCCGCTGATGATGACCGACCAGGTCGCCGGCTACATCAACTACTTCTCCAACCGCGGACGCGGCACCGTCGAGCGCGCCTTGGCTCGCTCCGGCCGCTACGAAGATATGATTCGCCGCACGCTTAAAGAAGAGGGAGTGCCGCAAGACCTCATCTACCTCGCGCAGGCCGAATCCGGATTCCATCCCCTGGCCGTTTCCCGCGCCGGCGCTCGCGGCATGTGGCAATTCATGGGCAGCCGCGCTGCTGGTTACGGACTCGAACGCAGCTGGTGGATTGACGACCGTCAAGACCCCGAAAAGGCCACTCGCGCTGCCGCTCATCATCTTAAAGATCTCTACAACCAGTTTGGCGACTGGTATCTTGCCATGGCCGCGTACAACTCCGGCCCGGGAACCGTGCAGAGCGCCGTCAAACGCACCGGCTACGCCGATTTCTGGGAGCTCTACCGCCGCAATGTGTTGCCTAAAGAAACCCGCAACTACGTTCCCATCATCGTCGCTGTCACCATAATGGCGAAGAATCCCAGCCAGTACGGTTTGGATTCAGTCGTCAAAGACAAGCCGGTTCCCTACGACACAGTCAAAATCGACTATCCCATCGACCTTCGCCTCGTCGCCGAGTGTGTCGACGCTACCACCGACGATTTGCTCGATCTGAACCCGAGTCTGTTGCGGATGACCACTCCCAAATTCGCTGACTCGAAGGGTGGCGATTCGAGGGTTGGCGATTCGAGGGTTGGCGATTCAAGGTTTTCTGATAAGGACAATACCTTCGAGCTTCATCTGCCCGCCGGTACCGCCGAAAAATTCCAGTCCGCCGTGGCCGCGATTCCCGCCGACAAGCGCGTCTGGTGGCGCTATCACAAAGTTCAAGCCGGAGAAACTCTGGCCTCTATCGCCCGCACCTATCACACCACTCCGAAGGCCATCGCCGAAGCCAACGACTTCTCCGCTGCTGACTTAAAGAGCGGCGCACTGCCTGAGCCGACACCCGGCTCCGAAACGCGGCTCATCATCCCCATCGCTCCGGGCAAGCAGGCCGACACCAGCACCTACGCCCGTGCCACCACCCACTACAAAATCCGCAAAGGAGACACCATCGCAACCGTCGCCGCAAATTTCGGCGTCTCCGAAAAAATGCTTCGCAGCTGGAACCGCCTTAAAGGCGACAGCCTGGCGGGAAGAAAGACGCTGTATCTCCACTTGCCCGTCGCGCCCAGCGGAGAAACTCAAGCCGCCAGCAGGCGTGCCAGCAGCCGCAGCAGCAATCTAAGGACGGCTAGCAGCAAGACTAAGAGCAACTCCGGACATCCTGCCGGAACCCATCCTGCCGCAACGCAAGCCGCTGGAACTCAAGCCGCCGCCGCCGTGGTGCATCACAAGGTCAAGCAGGGCGAGACACTCTACTCGATCGCCAACTCCTACAAAACCACTGTCTCCGCACTGAAGCACGACAACCGCGACGTCGCCACCCTGCGTCCGGGAATGATCCTGATCGTCCACAACCCCCGCTAAGTCGAATTCAACAAGACTCACTCCTCGAGCTCATCCTGAGCGAGACCTATGCAGCAGCGTGTCCGCCCTATCCCATCAGCAACCCGCCATTCACATTCAGCACATGGCCGGTGATGTAGCTGGCTTCGTCGGAGGCTAGAAAGGTTACGGCGTTCGCTACGTCTTCGGGAGTGCCTACCCGTCCTAGTGGAATCGTCTTCACGGCGTTCTGCTTGAACTCCTCGCTCAGAGCGGCGGTCATGTTGGTGTCGATGAATCCTGGAGCGACCGCATTGCAGGTGATGTTGCGTGAGGCCACTTCGCGGGCCATGGCCAGGGTCAGGCCGATCAATCCGGCTTTGGAGGCGGCGTAGTTGGCTTGGCCGGCTTGACCGGTTTGTCCGAATACGCTGGAGATGTTGATGATGCGGCCCCAACGCTGCTTGAGCATCGATCCAATAACCTGCTGAATACAGAGATAGGCGGAAGTGAGGTTCGTCGCCAGAACGGCATCCCAGTCGGCGCGTTTCATGCGCATGACGAGCTGGTCGCGGGTGATTCCCGCGTTGTTGACCAGGATGTCGATCTTGCCGAATTCGGCGAGCGCAGACTTGATGCCAGATTTGATTTGGTCCTCGTCGGCGACATCAATGGCGAAGGCGGAGGCTTTTCCACCTGCCGTCGAAATCTGCGCAACCAGTTCGTCGAGTTTCTGGCGGTTGCGGGCGGCGACGGCTACGCTGGCTCCCGCGCGCGCGAGCGCTAGGGCGCAAGCGTGGCCGATGCCTTGCGATGCTCCGGTGATCAGGGCTACTCGGCCGGTGAGGCTCATGTGGGCTCCTTGGTTAATTCGTCTTTATCGCTATCGCTGCGGACTTTTTGCGGACTTCCCAGAACGGAGGATTATAAATGGCGCTGGCGGGAGAGCGCCGGGAATTGCGGCGCAGGACGGTCATTCAGAGAAGACATTCAGGCAGGATCGCTCGGAGACGATCATTTAGAAACGACCATTCGCCACCGGGTACAGCAAGGAGCAGAGGGGGAAGGCATCAGCCGGCCTGGGTGGCGCGGGTCAGCGTCCTGGGTCCGAGAATCTTTTCGATTTTGTCGACCAGGGTGCGGCGCGTGTAGGGCTTGGCAAGAAAGTAAGTCTTGGATTCCGGAGATTCGGTGTCGAAATCGGGATTGCCGTAGCCGGATGTTACCAGGACTACGAGTTCCGGCGCACGCTGTCGCAGTTCGTGGCCGAGCTGCTGACCGGTGCCGCCAGGAAGGACCATGTCGGTCATGATAAGGTCCAGGCTGCGGTGTTGCTCATCGTAAACCTTAATCGCGTCTTGCACGTCGAATGCGGGCAGAACTTCGAAGCCGGCGTTCTCGAGAATGCCGCGGGTGGCTTCGCGGACGAAAGGCTCATCTTCGACGAGAAGAATCGTGCGGCGCCGGGGGAGATTGTTTGCGATCCGGTCGCTGCTGCAGCCGTCGCCGGTGTCGACATGGTTAGGCTGTGCTTGGTTCGCGGAGAGATGGTGCTGGAAAGTCATGGCATCCTCGCTCACTTCGGCTTAAGCAATTGCGTAGCCTTGGGAACGAGTGCCGAGAAGTGCGTGACGCACTGAGGTCTATGGCAGTAGGTCGATATCAATTGGAATCGCTTTGCGCTTTCTTCGGGGCCGTGAGGACGGTTTGGTTGGGATCGAGAACTATCTTGCGGATGCCGCTGGGAGCGACGAAATGAAAGGGCGTTTCCGGACCGTCAGCCAGCACTTCTCCGAGAAAGACCTGCGCGTTGCCGTCGGTCGTGGCATAGACGGGAACGGCGGTGACGAGATCGTCGGGCAGGTCGTTTTGCGCGTCTTTCTGCGTGATCACCCCAGTAACGCCGATGACGCCGGCTTTGTCGACAATACGCACGTCTCGCGCTTCGAGTTCGGGGATGGCAGTGCCTTCGATCCAGCTTTCGAGGAACCAATCGAGTTTGCGACGGCCCTCGTACCAGAGCGGACGCGGAAGTTCCTCTTCGAAAACGTGGACCAGTTCTTCGGTGCTGACGGTCTTGCCAGCATAGCGTTCCCGGACTCGGCGCAGGGCCCGGAAGAATGGTTCGTCGGGATTCACATCCTGACTGGCGCGAACTCTCCGGGAATGGGATACCGATTCGGAACCGTGCGGCGCTGCGTCGTGCAACTTCGCATCGTGGATCACGGAGTCACGAAACATGCAGCGCAGCATATGAAACAGCCAGGTGCCGCGTTCGTAGCTGATGGCCTCGTATCCGTCGGGAAAGTGGGAAGAGTCGAGGCGGGCTCCCAGGGTGACGGGCCCGGCGTCGCGCAGCCACTCTCCATCTTTGTTCTTGCTGAGCAGATCGCGGCGATATTGCTCCAGGATCTGGCGGAATTGCGCGGGGTTCTGCTGTTCGAGCAGCAAGAGCGAGGAGTAATTGGCCAAGCCCTCCGCAAACCACTGATCGCGATAACTCTTCCACAGCACGAGATCTCCCCACCATTGGTGAGCGGTCTCGTGCACTAATACCTGGGTGTCGAGTTCGCGCGTGACCTGATCAAGGCGCAGATCATTTTGTTCCTGCGCACTAAGAAAGCCGACACTCGACAGAAAGATGAGAGCGGGAAATCCCTGGCTCAGATCACCCGGCATCTGGGTAAGTGCCAGCGAGTCGTAGGGATACGGTCCAAACCACTCGGAGAAGCTGGTGATCGCCTTAGCCGCGCGGTCGGCGACAGCTTGTACGTCACGCGCGGGTGAGGGCGGCGGTGGCGTGACCACCATGGGCGCTCCCGGCGATCTCGACCTGGAGTGGTAAGGAGGAGGAAGAACGGGCGGCGCGATCTCTTCCGACCGTACCCGGGGAAACGATTTCTCGACTCCCTTCGTGCCGTAGGCTTCGACAAGGATGTTGCCCGACCTGGCTTCGGCGCGCACATACTTGCCCAAGTTGAAGCCAGCGATTGGGATCGGACCTTGCGAAATCCACCGGGAAACCTTCTCGACAACGATTTCTGAGCTATCGGTTCCGCCGCTGGTTTTCTGGCGCTCGTTCTCACCTTCTTTGCTCTCGTCTACGCGCTTATTCTCGTCCGCATGGCCTGCGACTGAAGTTTGCGTTCCTGTCGCCACCAGCGTCCACTCGGGCGGATAGTGGAACTCCATTTCAAATTCCGCGGGATTCACTCCGAGGTTTGGGTACCAGGTGCCGCGCTCGCCGACATACAGCAATCCGTTTCCGGCATCGGAGAGGACGTCGCCGGCATAGGTAAAATGCAGCTTGAGTTCCTGGCTGGCCTGGAGCGGTGCGGGAAACACGATGGCCACCAGGTCGTTGCCTTTTCGCTGCTGTCCGGAGCCTTCGAGCGCCGGATTCTGGATGAAGTCTACCGGATGTCCATCGGCCTCGACGGCGTCGACTCTCAGATAGCGCGACAACTCGAAGATCACCGTTCGTTCTCCTCCGTTGTGAACCCGCAGCGTCACCTCCGTCGATGCGCGCAACTTTGTCAGGGGCTGCACGGTCGCGTTAATGCGGTATCCGAGAATCGAGATGTCGCTGGCGACAGCGGTGGCCGCTTTGTCCGGCGGGCCAGCGGCAAAAGACGTCCAGACATCGAAGTAGAGGACACTGTCCTTCACCCGCGGCTGTGCCGCCGACAAGGGCTCGGCGCTGGTTGCGTCCCAGAAGATTTCAAAGCTCCCCAAGCGCTTGCCGATCAGATGGGCGTGAAGCAGCGACGGAAAGCGGAGCAGCGACGGAGATTTGTCCGACGATTGGGCTCGCTGTCCCGGAGATTGCCCAGAGGAGACTTGCGCTGCAGCGGGAAGAAACCGGCTGAAATCGACGAACAGGCGCAAGGCGTCGAACTCAGCGAGATTGCGCCCGGCGCCGGACCATTGTTTGATGAAATCGGCGCTATCGGAGGCGGGCGTCAGATATGGCTGTAGCTGGGCCGCGGTATCGTCGTTGAAGCGAAGATAGGCCGAGGTGAACTGTTCTTCGAGAATCGCCATGCCGGTGAACAGAGAGAGCGAGGCCCGCTCGACGCGGTTCGGCGGCCGCAGGCGGACTTCGCCCTCTCCTTCGAAGAACGCGCCAGTAATTCGGCCGCAAATGTCTTCGGTAAAGGCGAGCGTGCCATCGTCAAAATCAAGGTGTAAATTGGGACGATCGATGCCGGCGTCGCGAACCCGGTAGACGCGTTGCGGATCCAGCCCAACAGAGCGAATACGGTCGTACAGAGCGCTTGTGGTCTGTGGGCAGTCGGAGGGCGATGCATGGACCACGGCGGCAGCGAGCAGCAGCCACGCTACCCAAGTCATGGCTACCCTGGTCGTTCTCCCGATAGTGCTGCCACATGATTTCATACGCTTCCAACAGCGGAAGACGCGACCCGCCGCGTCTCTGCGAAAACAGCGTTCAGGGTCGAGAAACCACTCCCGCCGCAGCACCTTGGTCACCTTACCCGGCCTGGAGACGGTTGCTAGAATCGCCGAGTGCGAACCCTCGTCCTCATTCTAGTGCTTCTGCCCGCGATTCCAGCGCAGGCCGACGTTATTCATCTTAAGAATGGACGGACGATCTGGGCCGATCAGGTTCGTGAAGACAAGAATAAGGACCGCATCGAATACGACGTTGGCGAAGACACCTACGGCATTCCGAAGTCATCGGTCGACCACATTGATGCGGGCGGGATTGCGCCGGTGCGCGCGGGAGGATCGGGCAGAGGATCGAATGACGTTCCCGATATTACTCCCGAGGCGCCTTCATTCGACCACGAAGCTGACGTAGCGGGAAAAGTCATTCGCGATGGGAAGGTCGATATCGATGCGTTGTCGAGCATTGCACAAGCCGGCAATTCGGAGCTCTCAGCTACCGCTTATTTTCTTGCGGGCAAGCACGAGTCGGACCACGGCAATTTTCCGGGCGCGAAACGGTATTACGAAACTGCGCTCGGCTACCAGCCGGACAACTCTACACTGCTAATCTATTACGCCGCGACGCTGATGCGCACCGGCCATGCCTCTGAAGCTCTCGCCTATGCGCAACACGCGGTCAGCGTGGCTCCCGGCTCTGCCGATGCGATCGCTATGCTGGGATTTGTGGAATATGCGAGCGATCACACGGCCGATGCAATTCGCTCGTGGAAGAAGGCGTTGGCCATTCGTCCGGATGCGATTGTCAGCCAATACCTGGCTCGCGCGGAACGGGAGTCGAATGCAGAGTCGGATTTTTCGCAAAAAGAAAGCAGCCACTTCAATCTCCACTTCGAAGGGAAAGATACGTCAGAAAGTTTTCGCCGCGATTTGCTGGCCACGCTTGACGCGGAGTTTGACCAACTGGCGGGCGACCTGGGGTATTCTCCACATAACACCATCGCGGTCACGCTCTATACCCAGCAGACATTCTTTGATGTGACCCGAGCCCCATCCTGGAGCGGTGCGCTCAATGACGGCAAGTTGCGCATCCCGATCAGCGGCGTATCCAGCGTTACGTCCGATCTGGCGCGCGTTCTCAAGCACGAACTGACACACTCTTTTGTCGCGCAGATGTCGAGCAATCACTGCCCAACCTGGTTGAACGAGGGCATCGCACAGATGGAAGAGGGTAAATCATCTTCAACCAATGGACGCCAACTGGAGCAGTTGTTCGCTTCCGGCAACGAGATTCCCTTCAATATGCTTGAAGGCAGCTTCATGAGCTTTTCGGCTCCGGAAGCTAGCGTCGCTTATGCCGAATCGTTGGCTGCTGCGGAATACATCCGCGACGCTTACGGCATGAGTGAGATTGCGCGCATCCTCGACCGGCTGTCGCAGGGCAGTTCGACGGAAGCGGCGTTGCGCGCGACCATGCATTCGGACTACCGCCAACTGCACGACGAGATGACGCGGTCACTCAAAGAAAAGTACGGAGAGTAGGCGCAGGCGGGAACCTCGGCGACCGAAAGCATTCCGGCAGCCTCAATCCATCGGCAGGCTCGATCCAATCCAATGATTCGTATCGATCGGCGATACGCGGAATTTTCTCGTTCGATTGACTAGTCAGATGACTAGTCACAAATCCGGCAATGCCAACCCTCGTGTAGAATAGCCGTTTGTATATGGACCTGTCTGCCATTCAGCAAGCGCTACGCGAGCGCAACATTGACGCCTGGCTTTTCTACGATCATCACCATCGCGATCCGATCGCTTACCGCGTTCTTGGGCTGCCGGATGGGCTCATGGTCACGCGGCGCTGGTACTACCTGATTCCGGCTAAAGGCGAGCCGATCAAGCTCGTACACAAGATCGAAGCGGGACATCTGGACACACTGCCGGGAACCAAAAAACAGTACGCGGGATGGCAGGAACTATTCGACGGGCTGAAGCAGATGCTGGCGGCGCATCGCAACGTGGCGATGCAGTATTCGGCAAACAACACGGTCTTTACCATTTCGATGGTAGACGCGGGAACAGCGGATATGATCCGCGGGCTGGGAAAGAACATTGTCAGCGCGGCCGACTTGATCGCGCAGTTTGAGGCAACGTTGAGCGACGAGCAGATCCAGTCGCATTTCGCAGCCGGCAAGATCATCGACGATGTCACGGCTGAGGCTTTTAAGGAGATCGGACGGCGCGTGAGAAACGGTGGGACCCACGAGCACGAGATCCAGAATTTCTTTAAGGAAGCATTTGCCCGCGAAAACCTGACAACCAACGACCCTCCAATTGTCGCGGTGAACGCCAATAGCGGCAATCCGCACTATGAGCCGAGCGCGAGCCGTCCGGTGCCGATTCGCGAAGGCGACTTTGTTTTGCTCGATGTGTGGGCAAAGAAAAATACGCCAGGCGCGGTTTATTACGACATCACCTGGGTGGGAGTTGTGGGCAAGGGTCCCACGGAGCGGCAGCGCGAGATTTTCAAGATTGTGAGCGAAGCGCGCGATCTCGGCGTGAAGACCGTGCAGGACGCGGTTTCTGGGGGCAAGTCCCTCGCCGGATGGGAAGTGGACCATGCGGTGCGGGGACACATCCAGCAGGCGAAGTACGGAGAGAATTTCATCCACCGCACCGGACATTCGATTGCCACCGAAGTACATTCGAACGGCGCGAACATGGACGACCTGGAAATTCATGACGAGCGGCGCATTCTGCCCAATTCCCTGTTCTCGATCGAGCCCGGGATTTATTTGCCCGAGTTCGGCGTGCGGCTTGAAGTTGATGTGCTTGTGCGGCCGGGCAGCGCCGAGGTAACTGGTAAAATTCAACGAGAGATCGTGACCATCTGAATGGCCAAGCCGACAACAGAAAAAGGTAAGAGCGCGGTCATGAAGCCCGAGCCGGAGTATCCGCTGACGACGATGGCCGTGGTGGCTCCGATTGTGGGCTGGTTGATTCCAGGCGGCGGCCACATCCTGCTGAAGCGCTATGGGCGCGGCATTCTGCTGTTGATTTCCGTGGTGGCAATGTTCCTGATCGGATTGGGAATGCAGGGACGTATTTACCAGCCGAATGGCGGAGATATTCTCGACATCCTGGGATTTGTGGGCGACGTGGGCGCGGGTGCGCTCTATTTTCTGGCGCGCATCATGGATTGGGGCAACGTGATGGCCGCAAATGCCGCGGCCGATTACGGCAAGACATTTCTGATTGTGGCCGGGCTGTTGAATTACATTGCTGCCGCCGATGCGCATCACATTGCCCTGGGGAAGAAACCGTGACCTTGAATCTCTCCCATTTCACGGCTGCGGTCGTGTTCGCGGTTTTCGCTTCGATTGTTTTCGGCATCACGCAGCGGAACTCGACGATGGAGCAGGTGAAATACGGGCTCTGCTGCTTCGCCTTATTTGTCGGTGGGGTTTTTGTGGCCGGATGGGTGATGGCGCTGATAAGAAGGTAGTGGATCTTCATCTATCGGACGGCATCGAGAACCTCAATCCTCGAATGGCCTGGAAATATTAGATATCCCGCACGGTTCGGTTTCCTCTTCACGATGCAAAGCTAAAAATACTTATTCCGGCGGGTCGCCTTGCAGTCCGTCTCCTGCGGCTAGTGGAAGGTGGGCGGCTCCGTGGAGCAGGCTGCGCTCTTCGGGTGAGAACGAGTTTCTGAAAATATCGGAGTCGATGAGGTTGTCGCGCTGGACGGGCGACAAATGCCGCATGTCGCGGATCGCCCGATTGACAGCCTGACGACGGGCAGGCGGCAACTGTTTGAACTGTTCAAAGACCTGGCGGGCCCGCTGCTTCTGGTCTTGCGTCAGGTGCTCCCAGGTTTCCATGCGGTTGAGCACGCGCTCCTGCTGCTGCGGAGGCAGCGTGGAAAAATGATGCAGGCGGTCAAGCAGGCGGGCCTGCTGTTGCGGCGAGAGCCGTCGAAACTGGGGATCGTTCTCTAGCGCGCGCCGCTGCTGGGCAGGCGGCAGATCCTTGTAGCGGCGGAGCCAGTTTCCGGCGTGGCCGGGGCGGTTCTGCGGCGGACGCCCTTCATTGTTGCCATCACCATTATTGCCATTACTGGGGCGCTCGGGACCAGTTTGGGAACCAAATTTGTGCCACTGGCCATCGGGCTGGGATTGCGCGAACGACTGGGCGGGCGATAGGACATAGGTTAGAACGACGAACAGCGTGAGCAGCCCGAACGGCGCCTGATGGCGCAAACGTGTTCTCCAAACCGACAATCCCCAGGCCTGCATTCCTTGGTCTCCCACCCCTGGCGCCACTTGCCTCTTTCAGCGCCTTTGCCGCATCTTGGCTGCCAAGAAGCGGCTAGCCGTGTCTCTCTGAAAATCCGATCACGGATTCGCGGTCACGTCGTCCTGCACCTGCAACTCGTCGAGCATATCGAAATCGGCGTACAACTCATCGTTGCGGTCGAGCGCCTGCAGATCGCCGACGGCGGTTCCCGGTTCAACCGGCAGACCGAGGGCTGGGGGTTTTGTGGCGATGGACGCGGGCTCCGAAAGATAGGACTGGCTGCCGACGCCAATCGTCAGCGCTCCCGCGAACAACACGGCAGCAAGCGACATGGCCCATGTGGGACGTCGCAGCCAACCGAACCACGTTTGCGGACGCGCCATTTCCGCGCGCACACGGGCGTTCAATCGCGTGTCAAAATACGGAGACGGCTCGGGCGCCTGCCACTCATCGAGCAGCGCCATGGTTTTCTGCAAGTCGCGCAAGTGCGCGGCACAGTCGTTACAGGATGCGATATGTCGATTGACCTCCGGCTGCGTTGTTTCAGCGTCCATGCCAGCGGCCAGGTCCGGCAACAGTTCGCGAATTTCATGGCAATTCATGCTGCTTCCCTCTACTTCCCCGAAACAAATGGTTTCAACTGCTCGCGCAATGTTTCGTAGGCGCGAAACAGCAACGACTTAGTGGCGGATTCACTCAGCTTCAGCACGCCGGCAATCTGGCGATAATCCATCTGCTGATACTTATGCATGATGACAGCTACGCGCTGACGCTCGGGCAGCGCATTGACGACGTTACGGATTGCGGCCAGACGCTCCCGCTTCATGATCTGCTCTTCGGCGGTGAGCGACTCGTCGGCCAGATCGGGTGTTGTTCCCGTCTCCTGGTCCGGCTCATCCAGGCGGACAGTATTCTCGGGACGCTCGTGGCGATTATCGCGCGCGTGATTAACGGCAAGGTTGGTCGCGATGCGATATAGCCAGGTCGTGAACTTCGCGCTCGCTTCGTAACTCGTGCGCGAGCGGTACACGCGCAGAAACACTTCCTGCGCCAACTCTTCGGCGGTCGAAGGGTTGTGACACAACCGGTACATAAAACCAACCATCGGCCGGCGATATTTCTGGACCAGATACGAGAAAGCAGATTCGTCGCCGGTCTTGACCCGCAGCATCACCTCGGCATCGGAATCACCCTCCATCGATTTTGCCGTGGTTACCGACGGGGACGTGGCACCCGCAAAACCAAGCAGGCTGGGATTGCGTACTCCACCATTCAGAAGTCCGCGATCGAGCACTCCGCCGTCCATGGCAACGCTGCTCACATCTTTAGAAACCCCGTCCGGGCCAGAAAGTTGCGTATCTTTGGAAGCTCGTTCGCGCGACGAAGTGCTTTTTTGTGAATCAGTTACGGACGGCGTGTCGGGCGTGTCGGATGCGGCCATGAATGGGCTGTCAAAGGCGATAACTAGAGGCTATCGGGCGCGACGACAGCGGTCAAGAGGCTGACTGGATGCCCTCGAAACCGGCCCGAAACCAGAACCGCGCCGGCAAGCAACCTGTGGAAAACAGAGGAAAGCCTTGACAGACGGGCGTTTCGCAGGCAACCTTACAAGTATCTGTAGCAACCTATAGCAGCTTCTCTTGAAAAAGAGAAAGCTTCCGGGACCAGCACCTGCCGGCACCATTGGAGAACAACTTCAGGGTGAATCGCTGTAGAGAAAGTAATGTGGGAGGGAACAGTATGAGGCGAGTAGTCGTTTTTGCGCTATTGGCGCTAGCATTACCGTTGGCTGCATGGGCAGACGGCATTACCCTTACCAACCAGGACGGCACCGTTTCGATCTCAGGCATGACGGGAACCGGCGGACTGGGAACCATCGGAGTATCCACGATTACTTCCAAGGGGTCGGAACTGACTCAATGGAACGGCACGCAGGCCAAGCCGGGCGGAGCGCTTGGGAGCGTCAGCTTCTCTACCGGCGCTCTGCTGAGCGGTTCGATCTCCGGCGGCGGAACATTTGCGGCCGGTGGGTCCTTTGACGTCACGGGCGTCGGCAAATGGGCTGAGTCATTAACTGGTAGTAAGGGACCGGTTGCCCTCTTCACAGGCAGCTTCACCGGCCCAATTACCTGGACGCTGGATAGCTCGACCAAGAATCAATCGGACTATACCCTCAGCGGTGCGATCTCGGGCACGCTGTGGAATGGCCGCGTGATCTCCGGATCGACGACCCAGAATATCGACATTCTCAGCCGGGGTCAGCTCAACCAGGGTGTGGGACACCTGACGGGCGGCACCACAGGCCTTTCGACTCCAGAACCAGCCACGCTGGGTCTGTTGGGAACGGGACTGCTGGGTATTGCGGGCATTTTCCGTCGCAAGCGCAAGTCATAATTTGATTCGAGTTAGCCTTGTCATCAGGCGCACGGCTGCCGCAGTCCTCCGGCAGCCTGGCGCGTGAGGATGGTTGTGTATAATGATGAACTTACCGCAGACAGTGGGCGCTTAACTCAGCGGTAGAGTGCCATCCTCACACGGTGGAAGTCGTAGGTTCAAATCCTACAGCGCCCACCATCTTCCCTTGAATTCCGCGAAGACCTGATCATGATCCCGTGATCCGCGGCTGAAGCGATCCTGTTTTCCCCTCATCATCGACGTGTGTTACCGAAGAGTGTTCCTGAAGTAACTGGCATTTTTTGGTATTTCTTGCACGAAACGCACGATTCTTCCTACGCTTATCAAGGCCTGTGTTCGCAAACTCCATTTTGAGCAAAGACTTACAGCTTTGGTACTCGTGCTGCTCTGATTCTCTGCTGAGAACGCAAAGCAGCCGCTGAAGGACTTTCAAACATCCAACCAGAATGCGCGCCTTGGCCAAATCGTCGAGCGTTTGGGTGAATACGGGCGGCTGGCGCCTGTGCGCTGTCTTGCTGGTTTGCCTGGGCGCCGCCCGGCACGCGCGCGCGGCTGCGACCCTGCTGCTCGAAGAGCCTTACAGCTACGATGGCGCTTTGGCGGGGACCGGCCACGTGGCCGTGTATTTGAGCAACGTCTGTTCTTCAACTCCGGTCATTCTGCGTCCGTGTGCCGACGGTGAAACCGGCGTGGTGCTGAGCCGGTATGACGGGATCGCAGGATACGACTGGATTGCGATTCCTCTGATTCCGTATCTGTATGCCGTAGAAAAGCCGGAGGACGTGCCGCTTTTCGCCGACACAAAGCTCGTTTCTTTTCTTCGTGACCAATATCGTCGCGACTACCTGGAGGCCCTCGCTCCCGACCGCGCCGATGGCGGAACTCCTGCGGGAAATTGGTATGAAATGGTGGGGTCGTCTTATGACCGGACCATTTACGGGTTCGAGATCGAGACCACTCCGGAACAAGACGCCCGGCTGATCAGTAAACTCAACAGTGGGCCCAACATCCAACGCTACAATTTCGTGAAAAGAAATTGCGCGGATTTTGTGCGCGAGGTGATTAATTTTTATTATCCGCGCGCGCTGCATCGCAGCATCATCGGCGACCTTGGAGTTACTACTCCCAAGCAGATCGCAAAAATGATGGTGCGATACGATCATCATCATCCGGAACTGGAAGGCGCGGACTTTCTGCTGCCGCAGATACCGGGCACGCTGCGGCGGAGCAAGCCGATCCATGGAGTGCTGGAGTCGGTGATGGCATCCAAGAAATACATGCTGCCGATTGTCGTGCTGCATCCTTACATCGGCGGCGGGCTGCTCGTGGAGTATTTTGGCCATCGGCGTTTTGATCCGTCGCACAACGCGTTGATCATGGCTTCCGATAGCCAGCTGAGTGCGCCGATGAGCCGCGACCAGCGTCAGACGTTCCAGAACCGGATGGAAGAGATGAGTCACGACGCGTTGTTGGATGCGCCTAAGCTGGACGCAACGAAACTGGATGCATCGAAGTTGGATCCGTCCAAGAAAAATGTAGCGAAGTCCGATGCCGCCAATGAACGCAAAGGGAAAGACGTGAAGGCTTGGGATCGCGTGCAAGCCAGCGCACAGCTTGGACTCGACGCTTCGGGAGAACCGCTTCTGCGAGTGCATTCGGGCGACGACTCGGCACTGGTCGGGCTTACGCGAACCAACATTCAAAGTGCGTCCGAATCGCCAGAATTGGCAGCCCGGCTAATGGAGGCGCGGCTTCGTCAGGAATTGTGGACCTCTTCATACCACAAGATCTCGCCTAAAGATGTGGAGAGAGATCTGACGCTGTTCCGGCAGTTGATTGCGCAGTCCGCCAAGGCATCTGCCAACGCCCCTGCTTCAGCGACGGCTGGGTTGCAATAGGACTTCGCGTCTCCGATTTTTCCAGCTTTATCGTATTGCGTCGATTTTCCGTCGGAAAAATGCCTCCGAGTTGCGTACCCATTCCTCAGCGCGGCTGCTCCGGCAATCGCGAACGAATCAGAGATGCCACCTGGCTCCAAACCTTGGGGTCGCATTCGATCTCGGTGTGAAATTTCATGAAGACGCGGTCGTACCACGGGTATTGCCGGCACTCGATCGGATTGGTTTTGTAGTCGAAGCGAAAATTTCCCAGAATCTGAGTGCGCGCGGGATCGGCCGCCACGATTTGCGGTTCGCCGTGCACGAAGCCATTCGGCTGATAAAAATTTGCGGCCGCCGCTACATTGGCGGGAATGACCTTATCGTTCTCGAACGACTTGCCGACGCTATCGACCTGAATGGTGAGCAGCACCGGAATCCCATCTCCTCCCAGTTCTCGCGCCAGCGTGATCGCTTCCGAAGCTCCCCAGCTGTGTCCGTAGAGGATGATGCGGGCATTCTGCTTTTCTTCTGACGATAATCGGCCGTCATGGTTGGTATCGAGGAGGCGGAAGATTTCCGTGCGGGCATCTTCGCGATGGTGGTTCTCAAAAATCTCAGTTTGCACTCCCACCGGATAGTCGTGGCGGAGATGCTCTGCGACCTGCACCGCGCTATGGACGGTGGCATCGCGGCGGACAAATCCACCCACGAAGCCGATGACGATGACGGGCGGTGTTTTGACCGCGGCGGATGCAGTAGCAGTCAGCGCTGAGCTCGCCGGACCGATGGCGGCGAAGAGGCAGGAAATCAACGAAACGGTGCGGATTAGGGCGAGAATATTGGCACTCACGACTTAGTTCATCATACCAATACAGGACGGCAGGTCGGCAGCTGTGAATCCTCCCGCGTCGGCCCGCTCTGAGATGCTAATATCTGCGACATGACCGCGCGCGGCAGAGTGCCCAAAAAAGTGAAGAACAAAGTAGGTAAAAAAGTAAAGAAAGTCACGCCCGCTTCGGCGAAGGCGCTCCGCGGGCGCAAGGGCAAATCGCGCGACTCTGCAGAACTCGTCATTATCACCGGCATGAGCGGGTCGGGGAAGGCTTCGGCGCTGAAGGCCTTTGAGGACCTCGGCTATTACTGCGTGGACAATCTTCCGGTGGAGCTGATTCCGCGATTTGCGGAACTGGCGCTGCAATCGGCAGAAATTCCGCGTACCGCGCTCGTCGTGGATGTGCGCGAAGGATCGCAACTGGAGAAACTGCCATCGATTCTGAAGTCGGTGAAGCGGATGATCCCGACGCGGGTGATTTATCTCGAAGCCACCGATTCGGCGCTGCTGCGACGCTTCAGCGAAACGCGGCGGCCGCATCCTCTAGGTACCGGCACCACGGTCCGAGCCTCGCTTGGAGCCGAGCGCCGGCATTTGCGGTCGATGCGCAAGCTGGCTGACCTGGTGATCGACACCTCCAAGTTCAACGTCCACGAATTGCGATCGCATTTGACCGATGGCTTTCGGCAGCACTCCAGCGGCCAGCAAACGATTCTGGTTTCGTGCGTGAGTTTTGGATATAAGCAGGGACTGCCGGACGACGCCGACCTGGTATTCGATGTCCGCTTTTTGCCCAATCCGCATTTTGTGCCGGAGTTTCGCGCGCTGACCGGACGGCATCCGCGAGTTGCAAAATATATCCGATCGTTTCCGCAGACGCAGGAGTTCATCAACCGCATCTCTGAAATGCTGGTGTACCTTCTTCCGCACTACATTCGTGAAGGCAAGAGTTACTTGACGATCGGCTTCGGATGCACGGGCGGGCAGCACCGCTCGGTGATGATCGCAGAAGACGTCAGCAAGCGGTTGCGGAAGGCGGGATACAAGGTGAAGGTCGTGCATCGCGACAGTCCGAAATAGGGAATTCAGAGCACGCTCGCAAACCTTGCTTCACGGAATCGCATGTAGAATTGATCCTTACACGCATGGCAACCCCTGCAGTGGCGGACGCGAAGAGCTCGGCAACACCGGCAAAGCCTCGCCCTATCGCTCGCCTGCTGCACTACGTACTGCCTTACTGGGTGCCCTTTCTGGTCTCGGTTTTGCTGATGGCGTTGGTGGGGTTGCTGGATGCGTTTCGCGTCCTGCTGATTGGTCCGATTTTTGACAGCGTGCTCAACCCGGGCTCTCAGAACCGGAGCTTGCGTCTGTTCACGCTGCCGTGGACCGATCGCGTCATCAGCCTGCAGCAGTTTATTCCATCGCACTTTCAGAATCCCTGGTCGGCCGTAGCCTTTGCTCTGGTCGCGGCCACGTTGTTGAAGGGGCTTTTCGACTACGTTGGGACTTATCTCGTAAACTATGCCGGCTATGGCATGATCACAGACCTGCGCGACGATTTGTACGACGGCTACCTGCGCAGTTCGGCGTCATTCTTTTCCAGGCATACGACGGGCACGCTGCTCTCGACCATCATCAATGACATTGAGCGCGTGCAGTATGCGATGTCGAGCGTGCTGGCGGAATTCCTGCAGCAATTTTTTACTTTTCTCTTTACCGCCGCTCTGGTCGTGCTGTTGGGAAAATGGCGGGCATGGGTGCTGCTGCTGTTTGTCCCGGTTATTTTGTATTCGTCTAGAAAGATCGGACGGCAGGTACGCAACACGACCCGCGGCGGCCAAGACAAGCTGGCGGAAATCCAGAACATTCTGCACGAAACTATTACCGGCAACCGCATCGTTAAGGCGTTCGCGATGGAGAAGTGGGAGATGGAGCGCTTCCGGGCCGCGGCGCGACGCTTGTTCCGCGCCAATCTTCGGCTGGTGGCGGCTTTCGCCATCAGTTCTCCGTTGATGGATATTTTCGGAGCGGTCGCGATTGCCCTGCTCTTGCTGATGGGCCGCGACGCGATCAATCACCACGTCTTTACTACCGGAATATTTCTCTCCTTTATCGTGGCCGTGTTCAAGCTCTACGAACCGGTGCGAAAATTCGCCATCTTCAATAACAACTTTCAGCAGGCGGTCGGCGCTTCATCAGAGATTTTCCGCTTCATGGATATCGACGACGAAGTTCGCGAAAAGCCGGGAGCGAAGCGGCTGACGAAATTCTCCCAGGCGATCCGGTTTGATGACGTATCTTTTTCGTACCACGGAGACGATGATGCTCGCGAGGTGCTGCATGGCATCGACTTGGAAGTGAAAGCTGGCGAAGTGCTGGCCGTCGTGGGATCAAGCGGCGCCGGCAAGAGCACACTGGTGCATCTGATTCCACGCTTCTTTGACGTCAGCGGTGGCCGCATTCTGATTGATGACAGCGATGTACGCGACGTAACGCTGGAATCGTTGCGCTCGCAGATCGGAATCGTCACCCAAGACACAGTGCTCTTCAACGACACCGTGAGAAACAACATCGCCTACGGACAGCCCCATGTATCTGAGAAAAAGGTAGAAGAAGCGGCGCGGGCAGCGCGGGCGGATGAATTTATCCGCAGGCTTCCGGACGGCTACAACACCATGATCGGCGAGCGCGGACTGCGGCTTTCAGGCGGAGAGCGGCAGCGCATCGCCATTGCGCGTGCCATCCTGAAAAATGCCCCGATTCTGATTCTGGACGAAGCGACATCGGCGCTCGACAGCGAATCGGAATCGCTGGTGCAGTCGGCACTGCAAAATCTGATGACTGGGCGTACTGTGTTTGTAATCGCTCACCGGCTTTCAACGGTGCGGCGCGCGGACCGGATCGTCGTACTCGAGAACGGCACCATCGGCGACATTGGCGCGCACGAAGAGTTGATGCAAAGATTGGGCACATACCGCCGGCTGTACGAGTTGCAGTTCGCAACGGCGGACGTACAGAAAATCGGTGGTTAGTGGCGGGTCATAGCCATTTGTAAGGGGTGGTTGGACCGTTAAGAACGAACCATCTCATCATCATAGGTCTCAATAGGTCTCAAATATGCTGCTTCGTTCCATGACCGGATTCGCGCAAGTGAAAGGGCAGATCAACGCCCACCTGACGTTTGCCCTGTCGCTGAAATCGGTGAATCATCGTTTTCTGGATCTGCACTTCCGCCTTCCTTCCGATACCGACTCGCTGGAGATGAAACTGCGACGGACACTGAAAGAGAAAATGGCTCGCGGCCACGTGGAAGTGATCCTGAATCTGGATCGATCGGGCACGAACGGAATCGCGCTCAACCGGCAGTTGATTGCAGGCTACGTGCAGGCGTTTCGCGCGGCGGCCGAAGAGTTTGGAGTCGAAGGAGAACCCGATCTGAACGTGGTGTTGAGGATGCCGGGCGCAATGGATGCAGGCGCGGAAAAGTCGGGAGACGAACTGGAAACCGTGGTGATGGCGCAAGTCGAGGAGGCAATCTCGCGGCTCAATGAGATGCGCGAAGAAGAAGGCCGCAGCATCAGCACCGAGTTGCGCGCTCGCATGGCGAACCTGGCAAAAGCGGCGGCCGGAGTGGAAGTGCATCGCAGCACGATTCTGCGCAGTTATTCGGAGCGGCTACAGTCGCGCATGCAGGAACTGCTGGGCGCACAGGTAGATAAAGAACGGGTGCTGCAAGAAGTCGCCGTGCTGGTCGATCGCAGCGACATTCAGGAAGAACTGGTTCGGCTGAATGCGCATGTGAAGCATTTTCTCGATTTGCTCGAGCGGGGCGGCGAAGTGGGCAAGAAAATGGACTTTCTGCTGCAGGAAATGAATCGCGAGGCCAACACGCTGCTTTCGAAGACCTCGGGGCTGGCCGGCGAGGCTTTGAAAATCACGGAGATGGGACTGCTGATGAAATCGGAAATCGAAAAAGCGCGCGAGCAGGTGCAGAACCTGGAATGAGTCAACCGGCATGAGCATCGTTTACATTATTTCGGCGCCGTCCGGGTCGGGGAAATCCACGCTGGTGAACGAATTGTTCAAGATGGTGGATCATCTGGATTTTTCGATCTCCTACACGACGCGGCCTCCACGCGGAAGTGAACAGAATGGCAAGGAATATTTTTTCGTTACCCGCGAAGAATTTGAGACCATGATCGCCGCCGATGAGTTTTTGGAGCATGCGATTGTGTTCGGAAACTATTACGGCACAGCGCGAAGATTTCTGCGTGAAGCGGAAAACCGAAGTAACGACCTGCTGCTGGACATCGATGTCCAGGGAGCGAGTAAAATCAAGGAGAAGATTCCGGAAGCCGTGAGCATCTTCGTTCTTCCTCCTGATCGAGAGAAGCTGGAATGGAGACTCCGCAAACGGGGTCTGGACTCGGAGACGGTAATACTCCGCCGGCTGGATACAGCACGGCGTGAGATTGAGAATTACTCGAAATACGACTACATTTTAGTGAACAACCTGCTGGAACAGTCCGCCGACCAGCTCAAAGATATCGTGCTGGCGGAGCGGCTGAAGAAAAAGTGCGGGGAACTTTCTGAAGAAGAAAAGAAGCTGATGGAGATTGCACAGGCTTGCCGGCTGGAACAAGCGCGCGAGCGGGTGCAGCCGATTCTGGATTCGTTCCACGCGCAGTGTAAATAACGCAGCGTAATTGAAATGTGCAGTTTTGGGGGAGAGAGAATGAAACTGGTGGAAGGGTTCGACAGCAACTATCGCTACATTCTGGTCGCGGCTCGGCGGGCACGGCAACTACAGGGCGGCGCGCCGCCAGTGATCGACACCGGGTCGCGCAAACCCTGCCGCATCGCGCAGGATGAAATCAAAGCCGGCAAGGTGAAATGGCTGATTCCGGAGATTCCGAAATTGCCCATTGAAGCAGCCAGCGAGAATCTCAACAAGGTGTTTGCGGAAGACGCGTAGACAACCGTCTGCCGTGGAGGCGGGGCTTGCTTCGTCTTCGCCGCCCATGCCGGATGGCATCTGTCGTTGCATCTCTCGGCGGGCGGCGGCATCAATTTAGCAGCGGGACTCGATCTTCGCCCCCGGAGGCTCGAGTCGTGGCCGCTTGCTTTCTCCTATGAAAATTGCTCTTGGCGTGTGCGGTGGAATTGCGGCTTATAAGGCGGCAGAGATCGTGCGCCTGCTGCAAGACCGCGGCATTCGCGTGCAGGTCGTGATGACCGCCGCTGCACAGGAATTCGTCCGTCCGCTGACATTCGCCGCGCTTTCCGGCGAAAAAGTGATTACCGGCATGTTCGCCGATCAGCCGGGAGCCGAACCCGCAAATGTTGAGTCGGCGATCGAGCACATTGCCATTGCGCAGACCATCGACGCTCTTGTCGTAGTCCCGGCGACGGCCGATGTGCTGGCGCGCTTCGCGCAGGGAATCGCCAACGACTTTCTGACCACTCTTTATCTCGCCACGACCGCTCCGGTCGTAGTTGCGCCGGCAATGAATGTCAACATGTGGAACCATGCCGCGACGCAAGCGAATTTAGAAATCCTGCGCAAACGCGGTGTTCGCATGGTTGAACCGGGCGAGGGTTACCTGGCCTGCGGGATGACGGGCGCCGGGCGGCTGGCCGAGAATGAAGCGATTGTAGCGGCGGTGATGGAAGCGCTCGGCGCTGCGCAGGACCTGGCAGGCGAAACTGTTCTGGTGACGGCGGGGCCGACGCGGGAGAAGATCGATCCAGTGCGGTATTTGACCAACCGGTCGAGCGGGCGCATGGGATATGCCATTGCGGAGGCGGCGCTGCGCCGCGGAGCGCGCGTGTTGCTGGTGAGCGGGCCCACCGCGATTGCCGCTCCGGCTGCGGCTGAACTGACGGCGGTAGAGACTGCCGAAGAAATGTCGTCTGCGGTTTTCAAGCTGCTGCCCGAAAGTACCGTAGTCATCAAGACGGCGGCGGTCGCGGACTTCCGGCCGAAAGCAGCGGCGGAACAGAAGATCAAACGCAAAGCCGAAATGTCGCTCGAACTGGAACCGACGGCGGACATTCTGGCGGAGATAGCTCGCCGGAAAACATCCCAGATCGTTGTTGGATTTGCCGCCGAGACCGAGAACGTGCTGGAAAATGCCCGCAAGAAACTTGCCGCGAAGTCGCTGGACGCGATCGTCGTCAACGACGTCTCGCGCGAGGGCATCGGTTTCGATTCCGACCGCAATGCGGTGACGATTATTTCGCACAGCGAAGTGCTTGAAGTTCCCGAGACCTCGAAATGGGAAGTCGCGCACCGTGTGCTCGACCAGGTGGTCAAGTTGCGGAAGCGCAGCAGCGTTCGCGCGCTCTGAGTTGTCCTCCTGCTTTTCGCAGTTTTTTCTCGAAACTTTCCTTGAACCTTTCCCCGGTTCTTCTCTCAGAACTCCGCGCACCCGCGCCACGCGTTTGCTATCCTTAGAAGCCAATGCCCCACACTCTTGATCCTGAACTTCGCCGCGCCCTCACGGCGCGCATTCGTTTCTACAACGAAATGGGAATCTACGATTTTTACCGGCGACCGCCGGCAGACGAAGCGCCGTTGGCAGCCGACGAAATGGCCATTGCCGCATCGATCGATCAACCAGAATCGGGAGAAGAAATGAGTCCACGGAAAGCCACGGCGGTTGCGGTTCCGGTTGAAGAAGACATGTCCGACGTGATCGCGATGAAACCTGAGCAGAGGGTGAGCGATCCGGTAAAGGCGCTGAAGATCATCCGCGAAGACCTGGGTGACTGTAAACGTTGTGTGCTCCACAAACAGGGGCGGAAGCAGATCGTGTTTGGCGTTGGTGACCCGAAGGCCGAGCTGATGTTCATTGGTGAGGGACCCGGCGCCGATGAAGACGAAAAAGGCGAACCTTTTGTGGGGCGGGCCGGACAACTGCTCAACAACATGATCAAGGCGATGGGAATCGAACGTGAGCAGGTTTACATCGCCAACATCGTGAAGTGCCGTCCGCCCGGAAACCGCACGCCGGAGCGCGAGGAGTGCGACACCTGTTCGCCGTTTCTCATGCGGCAAATCGCAGTGGTCAAGCCGAAAGTGATTGTGGCGCTCGGCGCCACCGCAGCGAAGACGCTACTGGCGATGAATTCGTCAATGATCCAATTGCGCGGACGCTTTTACGATTTCAGGCCAGCCGGCGTGCGCAGCAACGATCCCAACTGGGATGGATGCAAACTGGCTGTTACTTACCATCCGGCATTTCTGTTGCGCGATCCCCGGCAAAAAGGCGAGGCGTGGAAAGATCTGCAGATGGTGATGAAAGAGCTGGGATTGAAGTCGCCAAAATCAACAACATCGTGAAGACAACCGCATGAAACTTGTACGCTATGGTGCAGTTGGCCATGAAAAGCCTGGCGCGGTCGACTCCGCCGGCCGCATTCGCGATCTTTCAGGGATCGTCCGCGACATTGCCGGTGAGTCGTTGTCACCCGGAGCGATTGCCTCATTATTGTCGACGAGCCTTGACCTGACGACGTTGCCGCTTGCGCCGGCCGATGCCCGGCTCGGCCCCTGCGTCGGAAGCGTGGGAAAGTTCATTTGCATCGGCTTGAACTACTCCGATCATGCCGCGGAAGCGGGCATGAAAGTGCCGAGCGAACCCATCATCTTCATGAAAGCCACGTCTGCGATCTGCGGACCGAACGACGATGTCATGGTTCCGCGGGACAGCACCAAGATGGATTGGGAAGTCGAGCTAGGCGTCGTGATTGGCACTGTGGCAAAGTATGTCAGCGAAGCCGATGCGATGGCGCATGTGTCTGGTTACTGCGTTGTCAATGATCTCTCCGAGCGCGCGTTCCAACTCGAAAGCACGGGGCAGTGGGTGAAAGGCAAGAGTGCGGATACCTTCGGCCCCATCGGGCCGTGGCTGGTGACGGCAGACGAAGTTCCTGATCCTCAAAACCTGCGCCTATGGCTTGAAGTCGACGGCCATCGTTACCAGAATGGCTCGACGCGGACCATGATCTTCGGCGTGCGGCGCCTGGTCAGCTACGTCAGTCGTTTTATGAGCCTGCAACCGGGAGATATCATCTCGACCGGCACTCCACCGGGAGTGGGGATGGGATTGAAGCCGCAGGTTTTCCTGAAGGTGGGAAATCGAATGCGCTTGGGCATCGACGGACTCGGTGAACAAAATCAGCGAGTGGTCGCCGAGCGCCCTTAAAGTCTATTTCTTCTCTTTCGCAACCGTAAGGCGATTTTCGGCGCGCAGCTTGGCATCTTCCGCGCGCGCGGCGTCGATCTGAGGGTCGTTGCTCTTCAGGCGCTCTTCAGCCCGATCTTTCGCCTTTCGCGCCCGCTCCACATCGATGTCCTGAGGATTCTCTGCGGCCTCGGCCAAAATGGTCACCTTATCGGGCAGCACTTCCATAAATCCCCAGGCCAGCGACAATGTATGCTCAGCCCCGCCCGACTTGTAAGTAAGAAGGCCGACCGCCAGCTCGGTAAGCAAAGGAGCGTGCCCAGGAAGAATTCCCAGGTACCCGCTGAGTCCAGGGACCTGCGCTTCCTCTGCCGCTTCTTTTACCAGAAGGCGGGTAGGGGTTACGATCTCGAGTTGGAAAGTGTCTGCCACAGTTCTACGCAGCCGCGCCTTTCATCTTCTCGGCGGTTTCCAGCACCTCGTCAATCGTTCCCTTCATATAGAACGCCTGCTCGGGAATGTCGTCATACTTCCCTTCTACAATCCCGCGGAAACCTTTTACGGTGTCGGCGATCTTCACATAGCGGCCCGGAGTGCCGGTAAATTGCTCGGCCACAAAGAACGGCTGCGAAAGGAATTTCTGGATTTTACGCGCCCGCGCGACCGTTACTTTCTGGTCTTCGCTGAGCTCGTCGATGCCGAGGATGGCGATGATGTCCTGCAAGTCTTTGTAAGTTTGCAGGGTTTTCTTCACCATCTGCGCCACGTCGTAATGGTCTTGCCCAACAATGCGAGGATCAAGAATGCGTGATGTGGAACCGAGCGGATCGACCGCCGGATAAATTCCGATTTCGGTCAGCGCGCGCGACAGCACGGTGGTCGCATCGAGGTGAGCAAAGGTCGTGGCTGGCGCGGGATCAGTCAAGTCGTCGGCGGGCACATAAATCGCCTGCACCGAAGTTACAGATCCTTTCTTGGTAGAAGTAATTCGCTCCTGCAACTCGCCCATCTCGGTGGCTAGGTTCGGCTGGTAGCCGACGGCGCTGGGCATGCGGCCTAGCAGTGCGGATACCTCAGAGCCAGCTTGCGTAAAACGGAAAATATTGTCGATGAACAGCAGCGTGTCCGAACCTTCTTCGTCGCGGAAAAATTCGGCTACGGTCAGAGCAGTTAGCGCCACGCGGAGACGCGCTCCAGGAGGTTCAGTCATCTGGCCGTAAATCAAGGCAGCTTTCGATTCGGCGGGTTTGCCGGGCTTGATGACTCCTGACTCGGACATTTCGAGCCACAGGTCGTTGCCTTCACGGGTGCGCTCGCCAACGCCGGCAAACACGGAAAATCCGCCATGCTGCTTGGCCACGTTGTTGATCAGTTCCATGATGACGACGGTCTTGCCCACGCCAGCGCCACCGAAGAGTCCGATCTTTCCGCCTTTGAGGAACGGCTGGATGAGGTCGATAACTTTTACGCCAGTCTCGAACATCTCCGCCGTGGTCGATTGTTCGTCGAATGCGGGCGCAAGGCGGTGAATTGGCATTCTCTTGTCGTAGGCGATCGGGCCCAGATTATCCACCGGCTCGCCAATCACATTCATAACGCGGCCCAGCGTCCCGCGGCCCACAGGAGCGGAAATCGGTCCGCCCTGGTCAATCGCTTTCATACCGCGCACCATGCCATCGGTGGCTTCCATGGCCACGCAGCGCACGCGGCCTTCGCCGAGATGCTGCTGCACTTCGAGAATGACGTTAATCGGCGACGGTACGGTGAAGCCGTCGCTGACCACGCGCAGGGCCTCGTAAATGGGAGGCATAGCGCCTTCGGTGAATTGCACGTCGACGGCAGGGCCGGCGATTTGGATTACGTGTCCGATATTTTCTGACATAAGTCCTCAGCTAGCACTGGCTGGCAGCTTTACTGCGCCGCCGCTCCGCTTACGATTTCTATAATTTCTTTTGTAATCTTTGCCTGTCGCGCCCGATTCATGATTAAAGTCAGCGACTCGATCATGTCGCTTGCATTGCTGGTGGCCGCGTCCATGGCGGTCATGCGAGCGGCGTGTTCGGCCGCCACCGACTCCAGCAGCGCATGGAAAATCTGGATGCCCAGATACTTCGGCAGAATACCCTCGAAAAGACGCGCCGGATTCTGCTCGTAGATATAGTCGACTTGCGCGGTGCCAAACTTTGCTGCAGCCTCGTCGACCGCAGTGGTATCGGATGGGCGTATGCCAACACCCTCCCCCTTCGCCGCTTCGAGTCGTCGTTTCCGTTCTTCCTGCGTAGCTTCTTCCGCCATCTGAATATCGACTTCGCCGATTTCCTTGATCGGGAGCAGACGCTCAGCCACCAGGCGCTGGGCAATCACCGATTTGAACTCGTTAAAAAGAATGTAGACGCCGTCAATCTCGTGACGCGTATAGCTGGCGATTACGCTGCGGCTGAGCGTGTCGGCGAATTTATGGTCGACCTTGCCCAGTACTCCGACATATTCACCGACAATCTGAACCCGGCCAGCGCGCCGAACTTCACCTTCCGAATTTCTCGGCGCGACCCCCGTCTCTCCAGCGGCAGAATCAGCCGGCCGCTCCGGGGCCAACGGATATCGGCGGCGCATGAAGTCACGGCCTTTACGGCCGATGCACGCCAGGTCGATATTCTGGTCGGGCTTCGACAGGATAAACTTGGAAGCCATCTTCAGGATGTTGGTGTTGAAGGCGCCCGCCAGACCTTTGTCTCCGGTAACCACGATCAGCAGGATGGTTTTTTCTTCGCGCTCGTCCAACAGCGGATGAAATGGCTGCCCCGTGACGGAATCATAAATATCGGCCCGCGATACCAGCGACTTGAGAACGTTGGTCAACATCTGCGAATAAGGGCGCGCGGCGAGAGCGGCTTCCTGGGCGCGGCGCAACTTGGCCGCGGAAACCGTCTTCATCGCCTTGGTTATCTGCCGCGTGTTAACCACGCTGCGGATACGGCGTCGAATATCGAGAATATTTGCCATGAAAATCTGGTCTTAGGATTTCCCCAAGACCTAAGACCTATTTTTATTTCGTTACTGCCTGCCGTGAATCTACAAACTGCTGTTTCGCTTCCTTGATCACCCGCGACATCTCGGCTTTCAGGTTGTCGTCGAGGACTTTCTTTTCCATGATCGTACTGAGGATGCCCGGGTTTGTTGTCTCAACGTATTTGTACAGGCTCTTTTCGAAATCGCGCACCTGGTCAACCGGCATGTCGTCAAGCACTCCGCTGGTGCCGGCGAAGATGATGAGAATTTGCTTCGAGAACGGGAGTGGGCTGAACTGCCCTTGTTTTAAGAGCTCGACCAGTCGCTGACCGCGATTCAACTGGGCTTGCGTGGCTTTGTCGAGATCGCTGCCGAACTGCGCGAAGGCAGCGAGTTCACGGTATTGAGCCAACTCCAGCTTCAGCGTTCCGGCAACCTGGCGCATGGCTTTGATCTGGGCGCTGCCGCCGACGCGGCTTACCGAGAGTCCCACGTTTACCGCGGGTCGCACGCCCTGGTTGAACAGGTCGGTTTCAAGATAAATCTGGCCGTCGGTAATCGAAATCACATTGGTTGGAATATAGGCTGAAACGTCGCCCGCCTGGGTTTCAATGACGGGCAGTGCGGTGAGCGAACCTCCGCCGAGGCGGTCACTGACTTTGGCCGCGCGCTCGAGCAGACGCGAATGGAGATAAAAAACGTCTCCGGGATAAGCTTCGCGGCCGGGAGGACGGCGCAGCAGAAGCGAAATTTCGCGATAGGAAGCGGCGTGCTTCGAAAGATCGTCGTAGATGCAGAGCGCGTGGCGTCCGTTATCGCGGAAATACTCTCCCATGGCGCACGCAGCATAAGGAGAGATGTACTGCATGGGGGCGGGCTCTGACGCGGATGCGGCGACCACAATGGTGTATTCCATAGCGCCGGCGTCTTCTAGAATTTTTACCACCTGGGCGATGGAGCTACGCTTCTGGCCAATAGCGTTGTAAATGCAAATCAGGTTGTTGCCCTTGCTGTTGATGATGGTATCGAGAGCGACGGCGGTTTTTCCGGTCTGGCGATCGCCAATGATGAGTTCGCGCTGGCCGCGGCCGATCGGGATCATCGAGTCGATGGCTTTCAATCCCGTGGCCATGGGTTCGCGCACCGGCTGGCGGTCGATGACGCCGGGAGCAATGCGCTCCAGGGCAATAAATTGGTCGCTGGCAATCGGCCCCTTGTCGTCAATCGGAACTCCGAGCGAGTTCACAACGCGGCCAATCAGGGCATCGCCGACGGGTACGCTCATGATGCGGCCGGTGCGCTTGACCTCGTCGCCTTCCTTGATCTCGGTGTACTCGCCGAGCAGAACCACGCCGACCTGGTCTTCTTCAAGGTTCATCGCGATTCCCGCGACGCCGTGAGGGAAGCTGAGCAATTCGCCGGCCATGACTTTATCGAGGCCGTAAACACGAGCGATGCCGTCGCCGAGAGTTATTACGGTCCCCACTTCGTCGACCGTGATCTTCGATTCGTAGTTCTCGATTTGCTCGCGGATTAGTTGAGTAATTTCGTCTGCTTTAATTTGGGCCATAGAAAATCAGCTTTCAGCGATCCGTTGTCATCGATCAATTGCCAATGATCAGTGAACACCTCTGGCGGCTACTCCCAGGCAAAGGAGGAGCCGATCACTGACAACTAGTTGTCGACCAATTGTTCCCTTATTCTTTCCAGTTGTCCTTTTACTGAGCCGTCATAGATGGTGCTGCCTACCTGCACAACAGCTCCGCCCAGCAACGACGCATCGCGTTCGTAGCGCGCACGGACTTTCTTGCCGGTCATCTTTGCAATCTCAGCTTCGAGCATTTGCTTCTCTGGATCTTCAAGCTGCCGCGCGCTGCTCACTTGCGCCTCGGCGAAGCCCAGACGAGAATCCAATTCTTCTTCCAGCTGTTTCAGGATTTCAGTGAACAGTGGCAGCCTTCTGTGATCCATGAGCACAGCGACAAAATTCCGCACCTGTCGAGTTGTGCCCAGGCGCTTGCTGAGAGCATCGAGCACCGCCCGCTTATCCTCGCTCGCAATCGACGGGTTCTCGAGGACGCGGCGCAATGGGTCACTTTCTTTCAGCAGCGCTTCGATGCCCTGTAATTCCTGCAGCATCTGCGCAGGATCGAGCGCGCTGCCTTTCGTCATTACGACATCCGCAAAAGCGCGGGCATAGGTGCCGACAACCGAAGCCACGGTTAATGCCCGTCCTTTCCGCCATTGTGCCCGCTATCATTTTTCGCAGGCGTCGCCAGTCCGGTGGCAAAAGTGCGCACCAGCACCTGGTCGGTATTGGAATCGATATTGATCTGTTGCCGCGCCAGCGCGATGGCGAGGCCGGCAGTGTGCGCGCTCAGTTCGCGGCGGGCTTGCTTGGAGGCAGCGGCGATTTCCTGTTCAGCGCCCAGCACGACTTTGCGGACATCTTCTTCGGCCGCCTGCTGGATGCGGACTTCCTCCGCTGAAGATTCTTTTTCCGCGGTGGCCTGCATCTGTGCGATTTCTACATCCAACCGTCGCAGACGGCTCTCAATGTCCGCGAGACGGCGATTGGCATCCTGACTGGCAGCGCGCGCCTCTTCTAACGCACTCTTGATGGCTGCGGTCCGAGCACGGAAGATTCCCGGCAGGTACTTGCGCGCGGCCCACAGCGCGATGACCGCGATCACAGAAAAGTTGAACGCAAACAAGATCAGGTGCGTGGCGTGTACCCCAAGGCCGGTCTTGCGGGCAAACCATTGCACACTCGAGGAGTGCGTCAGATTAGCGTTTTCTTCTGGCTCTTCTCCGGCGGCCTCACGGGTTTCTTCGATCAGTTCGCGGTTGGCGCCGGAATGGCCTGCCTGCTTCGACGAATCTGCTTGCTTCGGCGCATCTGTTTGCTCAGGCGCAGATGTCTGCTGGGAAGACTCGGGCGCTGATTGTTGCTGGGCGCGGGCAGGCGCAGCGCTCAGCGACGCTAGCCCTAGAAGTACCAATGCCAGAAGCAGGCCGAGGATCGAACGCGCCGGCTTTTTTTTCATTATTTGCCGATTCATTATTTGCCGATTCATTGGCCACCGACCTGGCTGGGCGATGACAGGGGACGCAGCACCGTGCGCAAGATTTCCGTGGCCAGACGGCCGGCGTCCGATTGCAGCTTTGCCATAGCCTGCTGCTTGTCCTCTTCAATGGCAGCGCGCGCCGCTTTTACCTGCTCCTGGGCGCGGGAACGGGATTGCTGCACCGCCAGATTGCGGGCCTGCATCTCCTGCTGACGCCGCGCTTCCTGATTCTTGAAGATCTTCTGGCGCGCTTCGCGGAGACGCTGCTCGTATTCGGCGGTGCGAGCTTCGGCGGAGGCGATATCGGCGCGCGCCTTCTCCATTGCGCCCACCGTGCGATTGCGCCGCTCCGCGAGCATGGCGGTCAGCGGGCGATGTACAACAAAAGTATAGAGGATATAAAGCAGGGTCAGCAAAATGATCGTCGGCACGGCTCCGAGCAGTAATTCACCTAGTTGTCGGAGCGTCTGATCCATTGTCTTTTGATCGAACTGAATCCTTGCTGGTTTTAGCCGCCCACTTCTGTGGCCGGCTTCGTTGGCTGATTCAACAGGCTGATTCTGCTGGAAGAAAAGCCGCTTCTCAAACTAATGAAAGTAACACTCCGCCGATTAAAGTGTCAATGATGGAAGCCACTTCTCACCGGGATTTTTTCTCAAATCGGAGCCACCTTCGAAGCCGGAAAATGCAAGGATACGCAAGCGCCGGACGCTGAAACCTGCGACTCGATCGTGATTCACCGCATGGCCGGTGACATTCGTCCTTGACAATCGACCCGCCGGGTTTAGCATGGAGGTATCACCTCCGATCCCAGTCCGGATCGAGTGGGCCGATAGCCAAGGAAGAGTCACCGCTTCTTGGCTGGCGGCCCATTTTAGTTTGCCCAAATCGATGCGGTTTCGCGCACCGGTTTCATGTGGCGACGTCGTTCCTACAAAAAAGCGCAGCACGCATTCCGCCCGCGCGCGAGCGTGCAGAACCTCATGCGCAGAGCTTAGTGTGCAGAACTTTACGGCAAGTTTACAAGCGCGTGACAACTGATGGATTGGAGAAGGAGAAAATGAAAAAGTCAGCCTGGAAGTCTGGCGGGTCTGGCGGGTGCAGATCTTTCTCCACCCGACCAGACCTTTCTTTTTGCCGGTTCTCGTTGCTGGTATTTGGTTAGCGCGCGGGCGCCGACTGCAGCAAGGCGGCAATCTTTTCCAGGATCCGGTGCATGCTCATGGTCGGATCTACTGCAGCGTCAACTTCGTGATGATGCGTGCCGGCG
This sequence comes from Terriglobales bacterium, assembly GCA_035287825.1. Lineage (GTDB taxonomy): Bacteria > Acidobacteriota > Terriglobia > Terriglobales > Acidobacteriaceae > Acidiflorens. Next base: position 62 of record DATEBK010000064.1, on the reverse strand, counting down.
TGCATCACCAGAACTTTGGTCGTGGCGTTGGCCTTCTTGACCATGTAGGGCAGATGATGGCG
>DATEBK010000063.1:0-11293 GCA_035287825.1 Terriglobales bacterium | reverse complement strand
AAGGATGGGGCACCCGGCGTTAGTTGACGAAACATCTCGATCTCACCACGAACACTCAACCCCACCTGGCGTCCGGGAGCTTCCCGCCGCCTACCCGGGTATATACTGAAGCGTTTTCTGCAATCATTCTCTTGAGTACTCGCGCCCTGCGCGCCAGAAAGGCACCTGACCATGGCTTCCCCGGCAGTCGATTTTGCCCGCAGCAACCAGCCGCGTTTTCTTAATGAGCTTAAGAACCTTCTCCGCATTCCGAGCGTCAGCACTTTGGAAGAACATAAGAGCGATGTGCAGAAGGCGGCGGATTTTGTGGCGGCGGAGCTGCGCCGCATTGGGATGGAAAATGTCGAAGTCATTCCGACCAAGGGGCATCCGTTGCTTTATGCCGACTGGCTGCACGCTCCGGGAAAACCGACGGTTTTGATGTATGCACACTTTGATGTGCAGCCAGCCGAGCCTTTGGATGAGTGGCACACGCCTCCGTTTGAACCGACTGAGCGCAACAACAATATTTATGCGCGTGGCGCGGTCGACGATAAAGGCCAGCTCTGGATGGAAGTGAAGGCGCTGGAATCGCTGATGCAGGCGCATGGCGGCAAGCTTCCGATTAACGTCAAAGTGATTTTTGAAGGCGAAGAAGAAGTGGGCGGCGAGTCGATTGCGGCATACGTGCGCAAAGAGAAAGCGAAGCTGAAAGCCGATTTTGCGCTGGTGTGCGATACGGAATTATTCGCGCCGAATCTCCCGACTTTGTGCGTCGGGCTGCGCGGACTGGTGTATACGGAGATTGAAGCGACCGGAGCGAAGACCGATCTGCACTCGGGCATGTATGGCGGAGCTGCGCCGAATCCGCTGTTCGGGCTGGTAGAGATTATCAGCAAACTGAAAGACGCCAAGGGCAAGGTGCAGATTCCCGGCTTCTACAGCAAAGTCAAAGCTCCCAGCAAAGATGAGCTGAAGGCGTGGAAGCGGCTGCCGTTTAATGAAGAGCATTATCGCAAGACCGAAGTTGGATCGAAGGTGCTGACGGGAGAGCCGGGCTACTCGGTGCTATACCGGACGTGGGCGCGACCGACGCTGGAAGTGCATGGGATTCCGGGAGGGTTCGTGGCGGCGGGGGCGAAGACGGTGATCCCTGCGAAAGCTTCGGCGAAGGTTTCGATGCGGCTGGTACCGAACCAGGATCCGGAGGACATCTTCAAGCGCTATGTTGCGTTTGTGAAGAAACATACGCCGAAGGGCATCGACATCAAGATCAAGAGCTATAGCAAGGGACGGTCGTGTGTGGTGGGCACCGATAACGAGTACATTCAGGCCGCGACAGAAGCGTTGCATGACACGTTCAAGAAGGAAACGGTGTTCATACGCTCGGGAGGATCGATTCCGATTGTGACGGATTTTCAGGATGTGCTGAAGATTCCGTCGGTCATGATGGGATTTGGCTTGCCCGACGACAATCTGCACGCTCCGAATGAGAAGTTTCACATTCCTAATTTTCATCGCGGGATTGAAACGATTTGCCTGTTCTTTGAGAAGCTGGGGTAGGAACGGCGACCTGCTACCCCTCGGTCAGCGGCGGGAGATGCGGCGAGCCACGTCTCTTCAGACATTGTTGGGGCGCCGATCCCGAACCCGCCCGGTAATCCCGAATCCCGCGCCTTCAGGTAAAATAACGGTTGAGGATCAGGGGCATGCGGGTTCGGGTTCTTGCGTCGGCAGCGCTGTTTTTGATGGTCATGATGGTGTCGGCACCATGGCTGCAGTCCCAGTCCGATCTGGTGGTTCCGCATTTCAACGCGACTCCGCCAGTGGATGCGAAAAAGCTGCCGGCGATCCTGACCAAGGATCAGCTTTGGGGTGGTAACGCCCAGTTCGCGTACCAGACGCATGCTTACGAACTGGCCGCGAAGATTCCGAAAGTTATTTATCAGCAGCCGTGCTACTGCTATTGCGATCGGGGCATGGGACACACCAGCCTGCATAGCTGCTTTTCCGGCACGCATGGTGCGGAGTGCGGGACCTGCCTTAAAGAGCTCTATTACACATACACGATGTACAAGCAGGGCAAAACGGCGCGTCAGATTCGCGCCGGCATAATGAAGGGCGACTGGAAGGCGGTTGATCTCTCGACAGCAACGAGCATCAACTAAGCTCGCTCGTGGCAAGAGATCGCAAAAGTAAAGTTCGTTAGCAACTTTCAAGTTTTGTTTCACGCATTTCGGATTTTAATTCTCAACTGAGGCGTTTAATGCCATTGAAGATAGCTCCCAAGAAACAGGCGGCGGAAGATCCACGACACACACAGGCTGTGCAGAGCTACGAATTAGGACTGCGGGCATTGCAGGAGCACAAGTTCGAGAAGGCTAAAGGGCACCTGCAAAAAGTGCTGAGCGGCCCGAACAAGTCGCTCGTCGACCGGGCCCAGGTCCACATCCTGACCTGCGACAAGCGCCTGGAAGGGCCTTCGCTCCAGTTCAAGACGACGGAAGAGCATTATGACTATGCGGTTTCGCTGATCAACACGGGCGACTACGTGACGGCACGTGAGCAACTGGACAAACTGTTGAAGCAGAATCCGAAGTCGGAGTACGTATTGTACGGACTGGCTGCGTTGCATTGTCTGACCGGTCACGTCGAAGAGTCGCTCAAGACGCTCGACGAAGCGATTCAAGCGAAGCCGGCGTTGCGCTTCCAGGCGCGAAATGATGGCGACTTCCAGAACCTGGCAGAAGACCCGCGGTTTACCGAACTGCTGTATCCGGACCCGGGTGCGGACGAATCTGAGGCGAAGGAAGAAGAAGAAGCGAGCGCGTACTAATTGAAGGTCAGAGGACAGAAGTCAGATTGCAGAAGATAGATTGTAGAAGTTGGAATCACTCGGTGCGAGCTTCAGTTTCACCTCCGCAATCTAACCTCTGACCTCTGCAATCCCTGAGGCGGCATGCTCTCCCAGTTGCCAATGAACTCATCTGAAACCGGCCGCGCTGGACCCGAATTACGTGTGGTAGCGATTGGCGGCGGCACGGGCCTCTCCACGCTGCTGAAAGGGTTAAAGCGTTACGTTATGACGCCGGCCCTGGCTGTCTCCGGCCAACCCACCATTCGCGAGTTGTGCGGCGTGGTGACGGTGAGCGACGATGGCGGATCGAGCGGACGTCTCCGCAAGGAATTCAACATGCTTCCGCCGGGCGACGTGCGGAATTGCATTGTTGCGCTCTCCGAAGATGAAGCCTTGCTCTCCCGGTTGTTTCAACATCGCTTTGCCAAGGGCTCCGGCCTTGAGGGCCACAGCTTCGGCAATCTCTTTCTTGCGGCGCTGACTTCCATCACTGGAGATTTTGCGGAGGCCGTCCGGCTGTCTTCGGAAATTCTGCTGACGCGCGGACGGATCTATCCCGCCACCATGTCGAGCGTGGAACTGGAAGCTCTGTTCGAGGACGGAGCGCGCGTGCGCGGCGAAACGCAGATCACAGCTAGCAATGGAAAGATCCGCGAATTGGTTCTGATCCCGCACGATGTTGAACCGCTTCCGCAAACCCTGGAAGCGATCGCCACCGCCGACCTGGTCACGATTGGACCGGGGTCACTTTTCACGAGCCTGATTCCAAATCTGCTGGTGCGCGGGATTGCCGAGGCAATCCTGGAGTCTCCAGCCATCAAGGTATTTGTTTGCAATCTGATGACGCAGGCTAATGAAAGTCTTGGTCTAACCGCTGCAGACCACATTCGCGCGCTGAACGGTCACGCCGGCATCCAGTTGTTTGATTACGCGCTGATCAATCGCAAAGGAGTTTCGCCAGAGCTAAAGGCTAAGTACGCTCTTGAGGGAGCTTCGCAGATTGTTGTCGACCTGGAGGCAATTGAAGCGCTGGGCGTCTGTCCTGTACTGGGCGATTATCTGGACGAAGGCGAAGTGGCGCGCCACGCCACCGAACGGGTCGCACACGATCTGATGGCGCTGATGGCACAAACGCCCGACCGGCAGACGATTCGGAGTTAAGATCTCGCGGTATATTGGCTAGGCATGGCTAAAGCGCCAAGAAGTAAATCGAAGTCTTCCCCGTCAAGTCCGAGCGGATCGCGCGTCGCCATTGCAATTATGGCGGCGGGCAAGGGCACGCGACTCAAGTCGAAACATCCCAAGGTTCTGCATGAGATCGGCGGCAAGCCGATTCTGGCGCATGTGATTGCCACTGCGCTAGAGGTGGTTCCCGCGCGAGACATCTTCGTCATCATCGGCCACGAGGCGGAGCGTGTGCGCGAAGCGGTTGCGGGCACGGGCGTGAACTTTGTGCTGCAATCCGCGCAGCGCGGCACCGGACATGCGCTCATGGTGGCGCGGGAAGCGCTTTCGGGCTATGACGTCGTCATCGTGCTTTCCGGCGACGCGCCGCTGATTACGTCTGAAACGATCGGGAAGCTCAGGGACTCTCATCGGACTGAAAAAGCAGACATGACGCTGCTCAGCGCCGAGCTCGATGATCCTTATGGTTACGGGCGCGTGATTCGGAAACGTGCGCGGGTGTCCGCGATTGTGGAGGAGAAATCGGCAACCCCGCCGCAGAAGAAAATCCGCGAAATCAATTCTGGATTTTATGCCTTCGATGTGTCAGCCCTGTTTGAGTTCATAAACCGCCTTTCCACGGCGAATCCGCATGGCGAGTACTACCTTACCGATATGGCGGCGGTATTTCATCGGGCGGGAAAGAAAGTAATCGCGATAAGAACTGACGATGCGGGAGAAATCCTGGGGAGCAACACGCGCGCGGAAATGATGGTGCTGGATGCGCGCTTGCGGCTGGCGAAGTGCCGCGAGTTGCTGGACGCGGGAGTGACGATTTTTTATCCGCATACCTGCGTGATCGACAGCGATGTGGAAGTGGGTGCGGATACGGTGATTGAGCCGTTTGTGCAATTGCTGGGCAAAACGAAGATTGGGCAGGATTGCCGAATTCGTTCTTACAGCGTGATTGGAAACTCAGTGCTGGGCGACGGAGTCACGGTGCGGCTGGGCACGATCATGGAAGGCTCTCGCATCGGTGCTGGCGCAGTGCTGGGGCCATATTCTCATCTGCGTCCAGGAAGCGAAATTGGCGAAGGCGCTCATGTGGGTAATTTTGTCGAGACCAAGAAGATCAAGCTGGGCAAGGGATCCAAGGCCAACCACCTGACCTATCTTGGGGATGCGGAGATTGGCGAAGGCGTAAACATCGGCGCCGGGACGATTACCTGCAACTACGACGGAGTCAACAAACACACGACGGTGATCGAGGATGGCGTGTTCATTGGAAGCGACTCTACGCTGGTGGCTCCGGTCAAGATAGGGCGCGGCGCGTATGTAGCCGCGGCGAGTTGCATTACGGAAGATGTTCCGGCGGATGCGCTGGCGCTGGGGCGGGCGCGTCAGAGTGTGAAAGAAGGTTGGGCGCGAGCGAAGCGCGAGGCGCGGAAACAGCCTCGATAGCGACGATCGTGGATTCACCACTCTGGCGAAGCCAAGTCCTCCGCCACGTAAGCTAATTCCGGCGCTTCGGAGGGATTGGACTACACTAGAGACGAACCGAAACCATGACGCCGACACCTCCAACTCAGGAACTCTCTCCTGTCCGCTATGACGTTTCGCTGCTGACTGCCGAAGATTTCTATCTATTCAACGAGGGCAGCCACTATCGCATTTACGAGAAGATGGGGGCGCATTCCGCGGAATCGAAGGGAACCAAGGGAACGATCTTTAGCGTCTGGGCTCCGAATGCGCGCCAAGTGTCGGTGATCGGCACTTTCAATGGATGGAACCCGCATTCGCATCAACTCCAGGCACGTGGAGCTTCGGGAATCTGGGAAGGCTTCATTCCGGACGTTGACAAGGGCACTCTGTACAAATTTCACGTCGATTCAACTCAACTGGGTTACCAGATTGAAAAGACCGATCCGATCGGGCTTTTCGGCGAAAGACCTCCGCGGACGGCTTCGGTGGTCTGGGACCTCGACTACACCTGGAACGACGCGGAATTTCTGAAGAAGCGCGCGGCCGCCAATTCCCTGCACGCTCCGATGTCGATTTATGAAGTGCACCTCGGCTCGTGGATGCGCGAAGAAAACAACCGGTCACTCACTTATCGCGAGGTTGCACCGCGGCTAGCAGACTATGTAAACAAGATGGGGTTCACCCATGTCGAACTCCTCCCGATCATGGAGCACCCGTTCTATGGTTCGTGGGGATATCAGACAACAGGATATTTTTCTCCTACGGCCCGTTACGGCACGCCGCAGGATTTCATGTATTTCATGGACTACCTGCATCAGCACAACATTGCGGTGATTCTCGATTGGGTTCCATCGCACTTCCCTTCCGATGGGCACGGGCTCGCTTTTTTCGACGGCACGCATTTGTTTGAGCATTCGGATGCGCGGCAGGGATTTCATCCTGATTGGAAGACTTTTATCTTTAATTACGGACGCAGCGAAGTACGCAGCTTCCTGCTGTCGAGCGCCATGTTCTGGCTGGACAAGTATCACGCCGACGGGCTGCGGGTGGATGCTGTGGCTTCCATGCTTTATCTCGATTATTCACGCAAGGAAGGCGAGTGGATTCCGAACCGGTTTGGGGGACGCGAAAACCTCGATGCGATTGATTTTCTGCGGCGCTTTAATCTCGAAGCGTACAAAGAGCATCCGGATATTCAGACTTATGCGGAAGAGTCGACGTCTTATCCCATGGTTTCGCGGCCTACCCATCTGGGCGGCCTTGGATTCGGATTGAAGTGGGACATGGGATGGATGCACGACACGCTTCAATACTTCAGTCAGGATCCGATTCATCGCCAGTATCACCACAACAAGCTGACGTTTCGAATGTTGTATTCGTTCCACGAAAATTTCGTGTTGCCGCTCAGCCATGATGAAGTCGTTCACGGCAAGGGGTCGCTGATTGGCAAGATGCCAGGTGACGAGTGGCAGAGGTTCGCCAACCTGCGTCTGCTGTTTGCCTACATGTTTGCCCAGCCAGGGAAAAAACTGCTGTTCATGGGCGGCGAGTTCGGCCAGTATCGGGAGTGGTCCCATGATCGCGGGCTTGACTGGAACCTGTTGGAATTTCCCATGCATCGCGGACTCTTGAGCTGGGTCGAGCAACTGAATCGCGTTTACCGCAGCGAGGTTGCGCTGCACCGGTTCGACAATGATCCGCAGGGGTTTGAGTGGGTGGACTGCAATGACGCGCCGATGAGCGTGGTGTCGCTACTGCGGAAGGGCACGCCGGACGAACAACCGGTACTCATCGCTTGTAATTTCACGCCGGTGCCGCGCGTGGGATACATGGTTGGTGTTCCAATGGATGGATACTGGAAAGAGCTTCTGAATAGCGATGCGCGCGAATACGGAGGCAGCGGGATGGGGAATATGGGAGGCGCCGAGGCGCTTTCAGTCGGCACGCATGGCCGCCCGTATTCTTTGAGACTCACGCTGCCGCCCCTGGGAGCGGTGTTTTTGAAAAAGGCGTAGCGGCTGCGGATCCACCTGCGGGTGCCTTTCCTGAAACAAATTGAAATTAAGCCAACGCCCGCGCCACGCATTCCCCGCTACACTTTCCGACTCATGCTAGACTCGCAATGAGTCACTACCTTTGCGGATGCGCATCCTCACCCGCTACATTCTGGGAGAAGTCGTCTCCCATGCCCTGATCGGCGCGGGCGTTTTTACTTTTGTCCTTTTCACTCGCGACCTGGGACGCATACTCGAACTGGTCGTTCGCAACAGCGCGCCGCTTCCCAGCGTTGCCGAGATCTTTTTCTTCACCGTTCCGGTCGCGCTCACTTACACAATCCCAATGGGCGTGCTGGTGGGCATTCTCATCGGACTGAGCCGTCTTTCGGCGGACAGCGAAATCACGGCGATGCGCGCCAGCGGTCTGGGGGTGTGGACTTTCCTGCGCGTGATTTCGATTTTCGTAATCGTGGCATGGCTGCTGGCGCTGGGCAACAGCGTCTATCTCGCGCCGCGCTCGCTCGCGGCCTTGGGACAACTGCAGGACGACCTGAAAGGATCGCAAGCGTCGTTTGAGGTGCAGCCGCGCGTGTTCTATGAAGGATTCCCGAAGATCATTCTTTATGTGCAGGACGTCAAGGCCATCTCTGGCGGAGCTTTGTGGAAGGGCGTTTTTCTTGCCGATCTGACCGACCCATCGGCGCCGCGCATCAGCCTGGCACGCGATGGCCAGCTGGTCAGCCAGGGAACAGATACTCTGGATTTGCATCTCATCAACGGATCGACGCATGAGACCGATCCCAAGACGCCCGACCAGTATCAGATTTCGACTTTTCAGACGACCGACATTCCGTTGCAGGTTCCGACGGCGCAAGGCGGTCAGGAACACGAACCCACGTCGCTTGGCGAGGTCAAGTTTTCTGAGCTTCTTCGTGCGGCACAAACTGGCGACCCAAATACGCGCCGGTGGAACCTGATCGAATATCATCGGCGGCTCTCGCTGCCGACGGCCTGCATCGTGCTGGCCCTGGTCGGCATTCCGCTTGGGCTTTCGTCGAAGAAAGGCGGGAAGTCCAGCGGGTTTGTTCTGACGATTCTGCTGGTTTTTATCTACTACTCGCTTTCTTTGGTCGGAGTTTCTTTCGCGCGGCAGGGACACCTCTCACCCGCAGCTGGAGTCTGGCTGGCAGATTTCGTGTTTTTGCTGGGAGGAGTTTTTCTGCTTTGGCAGTCGGAGCGCCGACCGATTGAACTCACAGCACTCCGGTCATGGTTTGGAACATCATGGTTCGGATCGATAAAAGGCTCGTGGTTTAAGGGTTCGGGAACAGCCGGGCTATCGCAGAACGGCGAATCGGCTCGTTCACGAGGTCAAGAACGGCGCAGTTCGCGCGGGCAGCGGCGCCGATTGTTCAACGTTGAGTTCCCGACGATTCTCGACGATTACGTGTTGCGCGGATTTGTGTTTTATCTGGCCATGATTGTGGCCGCATTTCTGCTGCTGCTACTGGTGTTCACATTGTTCGAGTTGCTGGGCGATATTTTGCGCAATCAGGTTTCGCCGCTTACTGTAGGCGAGTATCTGCTCAATGTGGCGCCCTATTTTCTGTATACGACTACTCCTCTGAGCATGCTGCTGGCAGTGCTGGTCACCTTCGGCCTGCTGCAGCGGACCAATGAAATCACGGCGATCAAGGCAACCGGCATCAGCCTTTACCGCGTCGTGATTCCCGTTCTGCTGGCTTCCATTCTGGTCGCGGGTGTGCTTTTTTTGTCGGACCAGCTTTACCTTCCCTACACCAACAAGCGGCAGGATGCGTTGCGCAACGAAATCAAGGGCAAACCGGCGCAAACCTATCTGCGTCCCGACCGCAAGTGGATTTTTGGCCAGCACTCGGACATTTACTACTATCAATTTTTTGATCCCGACCGCAACGTTTTTGCCGGAGTGTCGGTATTTCAGTTCGACCCGCATACGTTCCAGATGACACACCGCATCGATGCCGACCGCGCGTATTGGTCGGACCTGACGAACCGATGGGTCTATGAGAAGGGGTGGGAGCGCAGCTTGAACGGATCGGCGCACGTGAGCGACCGCAAGTTCGATGTAGCCACGTACTCCGAACTCTCGGAGCCGCCGTCTTATTTCAAGAAAGAGATCAAGCAATCGTCGGAGATGAGCTATGACGAGCTGCGCCGCTACATTCACGATCTGGAGGAGAGCGGCTTTGATGTGGTGCGGTTGCGGGTGCAGTTGCAGAAGAAGATTGCCTACCCATTAATCACGCTGGTGATGGCGGTGCTGGCCGTTCCGTTTGCGCTTTCTGCGGGCAAGCGTTCGGCGCTGACGGGAGTAGCGACCGCCATCGGGATCGGTGTCGTCTATTGGACGATCAATGCTTTGTTCGAGGCGATGGGCAACCTGAGTCAGCTTCCACCCGGGGTCGCAGCCTGGTCTCCGGACCTGGTGTTTGGGTTTATCGGAGGCTACCTCATTCTCCGGATGCCCACCTGAAAAAGGATCGGGCCATCCGTTCGTCGTCAACCGAGCCCGGATTGATCTTCTAGCGCATTCTTCCAGTGCACTTTATCTAGTGCACCGCCAACCCGCTCGGCGTGGCCGGTGCTATGACGGTGAGCGGGCTGCTCATGGCCCCGGTGATGGTGCTGACAGAAAAGACTGACAAGTTGTCGGAATCGCTGTTTGACACGAAGAGAAACTGACCTGTGTTATTCACCGTCGGGTGTAATGCCAGAGAGACTGGTTCGGTTCCCGTCGGCAAGTTCGGATTCGGAGAAAGCGCAGCCAGCGTTCCGGTGGTCGTATTGATGCGGAACGCGAAAATCTGATTCGATAGCTCGGCGATCGAATAGAGAAAACTATTGGTCGGGTCAACCACCATTTCGATCGGGTTGCTTCCGGCTGAAACGCTACAGGATGTTTCGGGAGCACATGTAACCGGAACCAGGAGGTTTTCAGTAACGTCCTGTTGCGAGCAATTCGAGTTCTGCACCGTGCACAACTGGAACGGATTCAGAGAACCGGCTGACGCTGCCTGATTTCCTACAAAAGCGAACACGCCGCCGGAATTTTCCCCCGGCTGGTTTGTATTGACCGCAATTACGGAGATGGGATCGGGGGCGGCGATGGCGTATGGCGAATTTGGTTGCTCGCTGAGCGTACCGGTCGAACTGACCGCGTAGATGCTCAGGGCATTGTCGACCGGTTTGGAGGGAACCGAGCAGGAGATCGTACAAAGGTCGTAATTGTCGGTCACAAAGAGAAGTTCCTCGGCATTGGAAGAACCTGGCGGTGTGAAGGTGATGGCCGAAAGCGCGCTCGGAGTCTTGCTGAGGAACAGTGGGCTCTGATAGGTAGTACTTTGGCTAACGAACGTTAAGGTCGTTGAGCTTACCGAAAATACCGAAATCGAAGGACAGCCGATAAAGTTAGTCGCATCGGTAAGTGTTTGAGCAGCGGCCGCCGGCAGGGGACAGGAAGATGGGAAGGGATATTGACCCTCATCAATCACGAACAGGAATTGTCCGGTGGAGTCCATCGTCATGGCTGTAGCAGTATCGGGGTAGTAACACCCAATTGAGCACGGAGGAGCGTATGCAGTGCAAGCGGTCCCGTTGGGTGAGATGCAGGCCCAATTCACCCCGGTTCCCGGCGAAGAGAAGCTGCCATCTGAGTTCACGGTATAGGGATAGATCGACGGCGCGATCGGGGTCGAGGAATCGGGCACGCACTGAGTGCCCTGGACGAGGCACGGCACACCCTGATTCAGAACAAACGCGGCTGAATCGTTCG
>DATEBK010000062.1:0-5872 GCA_035287825.1 Terriglobales bacterium | reverse complement strand
CCATCAGATTTTCCCCCACAAGCCTTTGTAAAGCATCTGCAGTCCCAAAACCAGAATCACTAGACTAAAAACCAGGCGCAACGATTTTGTCTCGGCCTTCACCAGAATGCGAGTGCCGAGCAGCGATCCCGCCAGAACGCCCAACATCACCGGCATGGCCAATCCCGGATCAACGTAGCCGCGGCTAAGATAAACCCCGGCGCTCGCCGCAGCCGTCACGCCAATCATGAAGTTACTCGTGGTCGTCGAAACCTTAAAAGGGATGCGCATGGCCTGGTCCATCGCAAGCACCTTCACCGCGCCAGAACCGATGCCGAGCAATCCGGAAAGCGCGCCCGCTCCGAACATCAGGCTGAAACCGCTGGGAACGTTCTGCACGTTGTAGCAGCGCGGCCCGTCGACGTCAGGAAAGGTTCCGTTCATCCGCAGGCGCGTGGCCAGTGGATCGGGCGGCAGGTTGCGCTGCGCCGTCGGACGCGGCTTGCGCGAAAGATACGCCGAGTAGAGCAGCACCGCGCCGAAGATAATGGCCAGCGCGCTGGTCGGAATTCTGGTGGCTAGAAACGCGCCCAGCAATGCGCCGACTGTGGTCGCTATTTCCAGGAACATGCCGATGCGAATGTTGGAGAATCCTTCTTTCACATAAGCGGCCGCTGCGCCGGACGACGTTGCAATCACCGAGACCAGCGAAGCCCCAATGGCATAACGGATATCGACATGAAACAGGAGCGTTAGCAGAGGAACGAGCACTACACCACCGCCCAGGCCCGTAAGAGACCCGAGAAGTCCCGCGGCAAAGGAGACGACCGCAACGATGGCGGTGAAGTCCAGGACGGTCATGTGAATTTATCCTAGCAGGAGGCACGAAAAATTCACGAGGACAGATGGGACGATTCTCACTTCTCAGGGTCAGGTCTCGGGCGACTGATTCCCTGGAGACCCGACACCTGAGACCTGAGACCTAAGACCGGAAGCCTGGTTTACTGGTTGATCCAGACGACGTGGGATTTCTTGGGCAGGGCGTCGTGCTCTTTCTTTAACTCGCGGGCAATTAGACCAAGCGAAGCCGCTTCTGCCTGCGGAAAATCGGATGCCGGCCGGTCGCCCTGCGCGGCGGTATAACTCGAGTTCGAGAGCACGCTCAGCTCGGCAGCCATGGGCGCGTAACCCGCGTGTGCCGGATTGCTTGGGAAGCTGTAGCTCTGAGGCTGAGCGCTGAGAGTGCGACTGCCTCCGATATATTGCGCAAACGCGCCGGTGGTGCAAAGCAGACAAAGTACGAACAATACTTTCTTCATCGTAGGGCCTCCGAATTTACGGAGAGAGCGAGGGAACATCCGCGGCTGCTGCCGGGGCTGTAAGCTTCTCCCACTTGGATAAGAGCAAGCCCCGTACCAAACCCTGGCAGTGTGAAATGGGAAGCTTGCACCCCTTTCCGGCCGAAAACGGCAAGAAATTGCACATTTGTGGAGAGCTTGGCACCCACGGAACACCCCGCTGGACAAGGGTTTAGCCGGTCTCCATGGGGGCGGCTGCCGCCGGCCGCTTGGGCTTTTTCGGAACACCCGGTTTGGCTTTGCCAAAGCAATCTGTTAACTTTCAGCCTCAGCGTCTAAGCAGACTTTTAAGAGCATCATCGATCGAGTGGAGGAAACTTGTGCGATTTGTGAAATGGTGGTTGGGATTGTTCTGTTGCCTGGTATTGACCCTCGCGTCGCAAGCACAACCGGCCGACCCAGCCGCTGACCGGGCCTCTGATGACGCTACGCGGAAACTGGCGCTCGACATCTTCAAACAGTTGATCCAAATCAACACTACGGACTCCGTGGGCAGCGTGACCGCCGCCGCGGAAGCCATGGCCCAACGTTTTCGCGACGCTGGTTTTCCCGATAGCGACATTCAGGTTCTCGGTCCCAGTTCTAATGACCGCAAGAAAAACGTCGTGGTGCGCCTGCACGGATCGGGCAAACACAAGCCAGTACTTCTGATCGGCCATCTCGATGTCGTGGAAGCGCGACGCGAGGACTGGACGACCGATCCCTTTCAGTTCATCGAGAAAGACGGCTACTACTATGGACGCGGGACGAGCGATATGAAGGATGGCGATGCCATCATGTCGGCCACGCTGATCCGTATGAAAAAGGAAGGATACGTACCCAGCCGCGACATCATTCTTGCCATGACGGCGGATGAAGAAGGCGGCAGTTCGAACGGCGTGGATTGGCTGGTCAAGAACCATCGCGAACTGATCGACGCGGAGTTCGTTCTCAACCACGACGGCGGCGGCGTGCTGGCCGACCATGGCAAGCCGCTCATGATGGAAGTGAACGCCACCGAGAAGCTGTACGGCGATTTCGTATTGACAACAACCAATCCCGGTGGGCACAGCTCCTTGCCTCGTCCCGATAACGCAATTTACGAACTGGCCGATGCATTAACGCGGATCCAGCATTTTCAATTTCCCTTTGAACTGAACCCCATCACCCGCGCGTACTACGAGCAGCAGGCAAAGATGGCAACGCCGGAACGGGCGGTCGATTTGAAGGCGATGCTGAAGACTCCTCCTGACATGGAAGCAGTCGCGCGGCTGTCGAAAGATGCGCTCGATAACTCGACCTTGCATACAACCTGCGTCGCCACGCGGCTGAGCGGAGGGCACGCCAACAACGCGCTGCCACAGATGGCGCAGGCAAATGTGAATTGCCGCATCGAGCCGGGACATTCTTTGGAGGAAATCCGCCTGAAGTTGGAGTCGGTCGTGGCCGATCCCAAGGTGAAAGTACAGTACCGCGAGAACACGAATGTTCTGATGGATCACGGATCGGACCGGCACAGCTATGTTCCGCCGCCGCCGCGAAAAGATGTATTCGACCCGCTGGAAAAAGTCGTGGCCCAGATGTGGCCTGGGATTCCAGTGATTCCAAACATGAGTACGGGCGCGTCCGATGGCGTGTACACCAACGCCGCCGGCATGCCGACCTATTGCATTTCCGGCGAGGAGTATGAGAAGGACGACATTCGTGCCCACGGAAAAGACGAGCGCATGGGAGTTGAGGCTTTTGCGCGCGGCGTAGATTTCTACTACCTGTTCCTGAAGGGAGTTACCGCGCAGTAGAAGCAGCGATTCAGAGAAGGTCCGTCCAAAGACTCGTCCAGACACTTCTGCCGAAGGCTCGCGGCTCCGTTCACACCCTGCAAGCCCGGCAAATTTAGGTAGTGCCTCAGTTTGAAATCTCACAGCGTAGATCGGCGGCGGAGCCTGTGGCATACTCGATTCATGGCGAAGCGTCCGCGCGATCCGGCCCAGCTTGCGAAACAGGTATTCGACATTGCCATCGGTGAAGTTGAGGACACGGTTAGCGAATCCAAGCGCAATCCCTTTCCAAGAAAATCGAGAATCACATTGCGATGGTTGCGATTCATGCCGTGTATTACAACCCGCTCGAATCCACAAGACGCTGAGGATCACTCCGGCGATGGCCGCTGGTCTATCCGATCACGTTTGGAGTCTTGAGGAAATCGTGCTCATGGCCGATCGCTACATGCCGCAACCTAGCAAGCGTGGCCCTTACAAGAAAAGAATCGAGGAAAGCCGTGGCTGACGAACAAGTGATTAAACTCTTGGAAGAGATCAGAGATTTACAGAAGGATCACATAGCGAGTTACAAAGAGGCAGTCAAGAACCAGCAGGAGGCCCTTGATATTCAGAAGCGCGGTGTGAAACGGCAGAAGGTAATGATGGCAGTATACGTTCTTTTCATGCTTGCCTTGTTAGGATTCTTGGCCTGGTCTTCACTGCCCCACGGCGGATAGACATTTCAAACTGAGGCACTACCCAAATTTACATTCCGTTGACAACTGCTTCGGGTTACACTGCTACGCTGCCAATCTGGCGCGGGGATGACTTCCCGTGTCTGCCGGGCCTTACAGAGCTATTCGCGACGGGGGATATATGGGACGAGAGACGATGACTCGAACGTTTCAACTGATTTTGTCCGTTTGTGCAATCAGCGGATGCGCCATCTTGCTCTCGGCGAATGCCGCGGCGCAAACCGGATGGCTCACGCATTCGCATGACGAGCAGCACACTGCGCTTTCTACCGTCCAATCGCAGCCTCTCGATGCGATCCACTGGCACGTGCCGTCCGACCTGCATCCGCCGGGAGGAACGATTTACATTCACTACGGTTCGCCACTGGTGACGGCTGCGAACACAGTCATCGTTCCAGTGAAGACGGGCACGAATAGTTTTCGCGTCGACGCCCACAATGCCGTGACCGGCAAGCGCATTTGGTCGCAACACACCGGATGGCTGGCGCCAGAAGCCGACTTCATTCCCGGCCTTGGGCCCACAATTTCCGGCAGCCAGCTCTTTGTTCCCGATATTGCCGGGCGAATCTTGGTCCGTCAGAATCCCGACGCCGCCAAGGGTGCGGTGACTCGCCTTTATTTCTATGGCGCGAAGAACTACCACAAGGCTCCGGCGGTTTATAAGCAGAACGTGCAGATTGACACTCCGTTGACTACTGACGCCAATGGCAATCTCTACTTCGGATTTCTTGTGCTGGGCTCGACTCCCTTGAACCTGCAGAGCGGTATCGCGCGGATCGCCGCCGATGGCACCGGGACCTGGGCGTCGGCTGCATCGGTGAGCGGCGATCCTTCGGTCACGGAAGTTTCCATCAGTTGCGCGCCGGCACTGTCGCCCGACGGCAGCAAATTGTATTTCGCTGTCGATAACGGCACCTCGGGATATCTGGTCGCCGTGAACAGCTCTACGCTTGCGCCGATCGCGAGCGCGCCGCTGATTGATCCGTCGTCGGGATGGCCGGCCTGGATCTTCGACGGAAGCTCGGCTACTCCCACCGTCGGCCCCGACGGCGACGTCTACTTCGGCGTGCTCGAAAATCCGTTCCCCAATCACAACGATCGCGGATGGCTGCTGCATTTCAACAGCAACCTGTCGCAAACGAAAACTCCGGGGAGCTTTGGCTGGGACGACACGGCTTCCGTCGTGCCCGCCTCGCTGGTCCCGAGCTACACCGGATCATCTCAGTATCTGCTGATGACCAAGTACAACAACTATTGCGGCGTGGGCACAGGAACTGGACTGAACGAGATTGCCGTGCTCGATCCGAATGCTACCGAGCAAGATCCAGTTCTTCCGGCAACGCTCGTGATGAAAGAAGTGTTGACGATTCTCGGCGTCACGCCCGATCCGGATTGCCCGGGAGGATTCAAGGAGTGGTGCATCAATACGGCAGCGGTCGATCCAGTCACCAAGTCGATTCTTGCTAATAGCGAGGACGGCGTTCTTTATCGTTGGGACCTGACGTCGAATTCATTTACCCAGAGGATAACGCTATCGACGGGAATCGGCGAAGCCTACACGCCAACCGTGATTGGTACGGACGGGACGGTGTATGCGATCAACGATGCCATCGTCGATGCAGTCGGAACCAGTACGGGGAAAGCTGCCAGATACCCGTAAGATCCGGTGGCATTTACGGATGAGATGTCAGTAGGCCCAGTGCGGCCATTACGCTCAGGCCATTCGTGTGGGTCAGCACGCCCGGACGCATTCTATAGTCAAATCGCATCTCTCCATTCTCATAATGTTCCTCAAAATGTACGTTGCTCGCTCGACCCTGAAGGCTGTTCGCTATTTGCGTGAGAGCCAGATCGTGAGTCGTCACCAGGCCAACCGCGCCGCTCTCGGCCAGTTGCTCGATGACCGCCCTGGCTCCCCAAAGGCGGTCATCCGAATTCGTGCCTCCCAGCATCTCGTCCAGTAAAAATAGGACACTGTTCGAGCGCGACAGAGCGAGTAACCACTTCAGGCGTTCCACTTCAGCTTGAAAACGTGACTTTG
>DATEBK010000061.1:0-5717 GCA_035287825.1 Terriglobales bacterium | reverse complement strand
GATACAAGGTCCGAGGTGAATGAGTCTTTCCTGACCGCTTCGCTCTTGGCAACACTCGAGGCGATGGGTTGCTGGGCTTCCAGAACCGGTTCGGGAGCGCTCGCAGTGCGGTTGTGTGCGGCAGGTACGAATTCATTCAGAGGGTTGTCGTCGACTTCTGACGGAGAATCTAGTGAAACATCTGCCGACGCTGCGATTGCCGTCGTCGGAGTTTCAAGTTCAGGTCGCTGGCTGAGGCTTGACGGCGGAGCAATCGTTGCCGCACTTCGATTAGCAGGTTGAGAATTACGCTCGGATGGAGGCGCGGTTCTTACCGGAATCGGCATGGCAGGCGCGCTGGTTGGGGCGGCTCCGGCAGCATCGGAATTTTTTCGCAGGAGTCCGCGCGCCACCCGAAGCGTTCCCTTTGCCTGCTCGACGTTGATCGGCTTGGTGAGCACCAGGTTGGCGCCGATGCGATAGGCTTTGGCTACGCCCGCTTGTCCTTCAACCAGGGCGATCGCCAGCGAGCTCTGATTCGAGCCGGAATTTCTGGCACTTTTGAAGAGCAGAGATGCGTTCTGTTCGTTCTCGCAATCAACAACGATGGCATCATAGCGCTGCGTCATCAATTTCTTGACTGCGGCAAAAGGCTCATGAACCGGTTCGATGGTGAAGTCCAGTTCGCTGAAGACCTGGCTGACAACCCGAGCCAGTTTTTCCTCAGGACAGAAGAGTAGAGCTTGGTAACCCATGATGAGGCCATCCTAGGTAATACGGTGGGTACCAGCAAGTTACGGGGGTAATTGAGTTACGGTTTATCGGGCGATCAGACCTTCTAAATGTGGCAATTGTACCTCGTCCGAATTTACGAGTACTGAAAGGCAAGCGTGCGGAAAATCAAGATTGTTGAAGATCAAGGGTGCTGAAAATCGATGATCACGATAGTCTGAAAGGACTGGACCTTTCCGTCGCGTAGGTAGGGCCGATAGCGCCACTGCTTTACCGCCTGAATGGCGGCAGCGGCCAAGGTAGCGTCTCCCTCTACCAAGCGCACGCCGTCGACTTTACCCGCTTCATCGACGACTTCCTTCAGGACAATGGTTCCTTGCGCTGCCGAGCTTGCCTCTGCAGGATATTTCGGAGGAACGCTGTGAGACAGCCGTTTTTCCGCACCTTTGGAAGAAAGAATGACCGCGCTGCTCTCACCGGGCAGCGGAGCGCTCGACAGCGTCGCGCCAAGGACGTCCTTCTTGCTGTTCTTGGTATCGTTCGGCTTGTTGTCAGTGGCCTTGGTCAGGACTGGCGCGGCCGTGGGTGTCGCTGCGGAAGTAGGGGTAGCAGTTGTCTTTCCGGGAACCCCTGCCGGCTGGGTGGCAGCGTTCGCATCGGCAGTCATTGTTGGTGAATTTGTGGCTGGAGCTGTCGAAGAAGTGGCGGCGGAATCCGGGGTGGTTGGTGGTATCTGATTCAGATCAGTAGGCGATTCTGAGACCGTCGCCGGGGTTGTGGCAGAAGTCGGTTGAGCCAACGGCTTCGGAGCATTTGATGCCGATGGCAGGTTCTGCTGCGTATGTTCTATTCCAGCCAGGACAAGCACGCGATCAATCTGTGGCTCGGCAATCTCTCGGAATCCCGGCTGATAGGTCCATGCAGCATAGAACCCAGCACATGCAAGCAAAAGTACGAATAGTGCGATCATCGTGCCGCGTGGCTTCTGCCGGTTTTGCTGGTAAGAAAAGACGGGAGCGAAAACCTGAGCTGGCGGTTGCGCCGGCGTTTTCGGCTCGGAACTCTTAGTTTGGTCTTCTGCGATTTCAGAGAATTCCGATGCTTCCAGTTCGGTTCTTTCCAGTTCTGCGAGAACAGGGTCATCGGAAGGTATGACCGGGGCCGAGGATTTCGACTTTACCGAAACAGGGGCAGCCAAAGATGGCTCTGACGACGGCAAAGACGATGCCGGAAAGGATGAGGGCTTCGGATTCAATTTTGGAGCCAAGTTTGGACCAACAGCTGGCGCAGCGATTTCGTCGACGGCGGAATTCATGCTCATCGTCGGAGCTGCCGCGTCTGAAGCGGCGGCTGAAACAGATGCTGCTGCGAAGCTTGGGGCAGGCTCAGCGAAGCTTGTCAGTTGGGAAGAAGCGCCTCCCGCAGCCGCTCCCTGCGCACGCGCTTCACCAACGACTGTGGCAGTCGTGGCCGTTCTGGCAAGCGGCGGCACGGGGATATTTTCATTCGACGGGACGTCTTTTCGCACTCGGCCTACGGCGGTGCGAATCGTGGTCCGGGCCTGGTCCTTCGCGACCGGCTTGGTCAGAATGAGTTCCGCGCCCAGGCGAAAAGCAGTGGGCAGGCCGGCACGTCCATCGACAATGGCGATGGGAACCGGGTTATTTCCATTTTTTCCGCGGCGGCAAACGTCAAAGATCAGCTTAGCGGCGGGCAGGTTTTCGCAATCGACTAATACCAGGTCGAAACTCTGCGAGTTGAGTTTTTGAGCAGCGGACACACCGTCGAGGGGCCGCTCGCAAGTTACTGACATCTCTTCTAGAACGCCAGTAATCGCACTTACGGCTTGGTCATCCGGCGACAACAGCAGAGCATGGGGCATGGCTCTCCCATGCTAGGAACCGGCACCGAAAGCCGCAAGTTACGTGGGTAAGCAGGGCGGCCACTATAGTTTCAGGAGTGTTTCAAGATCGGGTCTGTTTCTGACCGAAAGCCGACTCTGGAGGAGGATAAACCATGGAGTCGCTGAAGGCTGATTTATCCGCGGGAGCGAAATCGGGGAAGGGTAGGTTTTTTTGAGCGCGCCATTCCGCGACTTGCCGTTCGGCAGCGGCCGTCTTCTCTTTGTCGAGTCCGGGATCGCGCGAGAGATAGAGAGTCTGCGAAGGCAAGGCTAAGCCGCTGCCCGATTGCTGGATGATATCCAGGATATGCAGAAGCAGGTCTTCGCGGATGGCCGTAAATTCCGCGAAATCGCGGGTGAGCACGTAGCTGAAAATTTCGAGCGTCAGAGCACTGGCGTCGAAGCTCGCGAAGCGGATGCGGGCGCTGCCGCTTTCAACCTTCGGATGCTCGTACAACAGGCGGCGGATTTCGGCCAGTATGTAGCGCAATTGATCAGACGAAGTTTCGCAGCGCAATCCGAGCGTCGGATTAAAGAGAATCTTGTCGCGCCGGGTGAGATTTTCGATGTTCATGGTGGCGAGCGCGCCGTTGGGAATGGAAAGCTGCGTGCGCTCGGTGGTGCGAATGCGGGTGGAGCGCAGGCTAATGTCTTCCACCGTTCCAACGCGGTCACCGAAGCGGCAACTGTCGCCGACGCGAATCACTTCATCGGCGAGAACGGAAATTCCGCCGAAAAGATTTTCCAGGGTTTTTTGGGCAGCGAACGCGATCGCGATGCCGCCGATACCGAGGCCGGCGAGCACGGTGGTCAGGTTAAAGCCGATAATGCTCAGGATGAACAGGACTCCAAGAATCACGACCAGCGCTTTGAGCAGCCGCTCGCCCAGCACCATCAGGGTTTCGGTACCAAGACGGCCTCCGCTGACGGCGCGAAGGCGGAGACGCTGCATGGTGACGCTGGTGACGCGGAGCAGAAACCAGAAGAAGCCAATGCTAACGAGAACCGCGATGATGCGGTGGTAATAAAGACGGGTGAGCAGAGGGAGTCCGAGGTAGTTGCAAATTATGCGGTGAGCGATCGCGCTGAACGATACCAGCAGCGGCGAGGACATGCGGCTGTAGGTGTGCAGATTGGGGCGCTTTTTGAACTTGAGCCAGAGGCGTCGCGGAATTGCGAGCAGCAGAACGATGCCCCATCCAAAGACGAGTGCCAGCGGGATGGCGGCGAAGAGACCTAGCCATTGCCAGAGCGGCATTCCGAGAAAAACGTTTTGCACCAGGCTTTGCGGGAGTTTGTTTTCGACCTGGTGAGCTTCAAGATTGTCATATAGCTCGGGGACTTTACTCAGCGTGTCGGACGAGAAAAGCCAGACTTTTCCAGAATTTGGATCGGCAATTCGGACGAGGACCACGGGAACATCTGCGTCTCCGTTGGAAAAGACTCCGATGGTTTGCAGATCGGTGGCGCCGAACTCTGGGCTGCCTTCGCGATTCGTGCTAAGCCGCCCGAGTCTACCCACGAAAGAACGATCCATGAGCACTTTCAATTTCTCGGCCAGGTCAGCTCCCTGCGACTGCCGGTGCGCGGCGCTCATTTGCAGATAATCGGCGGCGCTTTTGTAGCTTCCGTTTTGTGCGGCTTGTAGAAATCCGAGGACCGCTCCTGAAGGTGTATCTCGTCCTAGTGGGTCGGGGGATACTGCCGTCGGCTCCTGAGTCCCTCCTCCACCCTTAAGCAAGGTGCTTACGGACTGGGCCATTAACCCATGAGTCGAAAGACATACGACAAGAACCAGGAGCGTCAATTTTTTCATCGAGATTCCATGAGCTGAGTGCCATACCGAGCGAAGTAGAGGATGTATGTTTTACTGACGCCGTTGAGATACATGAGGTCCTTCGCTTCGCTCAGGATGACAGCGTGACGCAGGCCGTCGACTACCTCTTGGGACGATAAATGTCGGTGGCTTGTCCGTAGAAAACTTCCGCCGCTTCCATCATCGTCTCCGAGAGCGTGGGGTGTGGATGGATGGTCATACCCACATCGGCCGCCAACGCACACATTTCGATAGCCAGCACACCTTCGGCGATGAGATCTCCGGCACCTACCCCCACGATGCCGACTCCCAGAACGCGCTCAGTCTTCGGATCGATAATCAATTTGGTAAGGCCTTCAGGACGATCGAGCGTGACGGCGCGGCCCGATGCGGCCCATGGGAACTTGGCCACGGCGATCTCGCGTCCCTGTTCTTTGGCCTGCGTTTCGGTGAGTCCGGCCCACGCGATTTCAGGATCGGTGAAGACGACGGCAGGAATTGCGTTTGGTTCGAAAGCAACTTTGTGGCCCGCGATGGCTTCGACTGCGGTACGGCCCTCATGCATTGCCTTGTGAGCGAGCATGGGTTCACCAGCGACATCGCCGATGGCGTAAATCGTTGGATCAGCGGTCTGGCGCTGTCCGTTGATTTCGATGAATCCCTTGGCATTGACTTTGACCTTCGTCTGATCGAGGCCGGGGATCTCGGAATTCGGGCGGCGTCCTACGGACATCAGCACGCGATCGAAGAGCTGCTCTTTTTCTTTTACGTTTGGGCCATCGAGCGTTACGCGGATGCCGGTCTTCTCGTCCTTGAGCGATTTGACGGTCGTATTGAGAAGGATTGATGAGAAAAGTTTTTCCAGGCGCTTGTGCAGAGGTAGCACCAGGTCGCGGTCGGCTCCGGGGAGCAAGCCGGACAACATTTCTACGCAGGTCACCTTGGTGCCGAGCGTGGCGTAGACCGAACCTAGTTCTAATCCGATGTAGCCGCCGCCGATGACGAGCAGCGTCTTTGGAACGTCGGGCAGATCGAGCGCGCTGGTTGAATCCATGAGGCGCGTGCTGTCGAGTTTCAGGCTTGGAACGACGGTGGGACGCGATCCGGTGGCGATGATGATGCGGTCGAAGGTGAGATTCTCCTCGTTGTTATTATTGCCGCTGCCAGCCGTTTTGGTGACCTTCAAAGTGGTCGAATTCACGAACGCCGCTTTGCCCGAGACGAACTCGACTTTGCGCTGCTTCGAGAGCTGGCCTAGTCCGCCGGTCAGTTTGTTGACGACGCCAG
>DATEBK010000060.1:0-9397 GCA_035287825.1 Terriglobales bacterium | reverse complement strand
TGATTGCAGTCTGAAACGTGCCGTCGCCGTTGCCGATGAGCAGGCCTACCTCGCCAAACGAGCTGCACGAATCGATCTCGCACTCGGCCACGACGAGGTCAAGGAAGCCGTCGCCGTTCACATCCGCGGTAGCAACGCCGTTGAGACCTTCGCCGCTCGGGTTGTAGCTGGCGGGAGCCTGGAACGTGCCGTCGCCGTTGCCCAGCAGCACGGTTAGCCCGGTGCCGGCGACAGCGAGATCTGAATGACCATCCCGGTTAAAGTCCGCGATTGCAACCGAACGTCCCTCCGATTGGCCCGAGTTGTAGCTGGCCGGAGGCTGGAAGGTGCCGTCGCCGTTGCCTAGCAAAACAGCTACCGTCTGGTTCTGAACGGTAACCACGAGATCCGGGTAGCCATCCCCGTTCAGATCCCCGATCGCCACCGATGTGGCTTCCGCTCCGGTGACATAGCCAACCGGAGATTGAAACGTGCCGTCGCCATTGCCGAGCAGAACATTCACCACCCCATTTACGCAGCTCGAGTTGACAGCGCAATAGTTGGCCACGACGAGATCCGCGTGGCCGTCGCCATTCAGATCGGCGAGGGCGACCGAAGCGGGGTAATATCCGCCGGAGTTGTAGCTGGCCGGAGGCTGGAAGGTGCCATCGCCATTACCGAGCAGGACACTGACACCGCCAGTACTGCAATCGGTGCCGTTCGTGCAGAGAATGGCCACGACGATATCCGGAATTCCGTCACCATTTACGTCGCCGATGGCGACCGAGAAGGGATTCTCCCCGTTCGAACTGTAACTGACAGCAGGCTGGAAGGTGCCGTCGCCATTGCCCAATAGCACATCCACGGATGCCGAAAACTCGTTCGCCACTGCGAGATCGAGTTTTCCGTCGCCGTTCAAGTCGGCGACGGCAACCGAGTCCGGCCCTTTTCCACCCGAACTGTAGCTCACTGGCGCCGCGAAGCCTACGGGCAGCTTTCCTTTGCCGGGAAGAGCGCGTGGAGACTGGGCAGCCGCGATCCCGATCATGAGCATCGCGAAAAGAAATACGGAAAACAAGCAAAACAGGTGGCGTGACTTCATACGTGCCTCCGGAGACGGCGAGTTTGCGAGCAGCCTAGCTCGATTCAGTCTGCTGCTTGGGGTGTTCGCGGGGGAGGAAAAGGCGTGACCGGCGAATTATCCTCCCAGCGGGGCGCGGAGTCAAGAAAATCGCTGAGACGGTATTGGGTCAACACTCTGGACTACTTTGAAGCGATGCCGGAAACGTGGAATACTCAAAACGCTGGCTGAACGTTGAGCCCGGAGGGTCACCGACTGAGATCATGACTGGCGGATACGAAGAGAACGCTGTAGAAGGCAGCCAGCCCTTTGCAAATCATATGCCAATACCCTACGGATGTATGACGCTCGTCGTATTGATTCTAGGCGCACTGATTCTAGGAGCGCTGACTTTGGCAGCTGCTTCTTCGCTCGTGATCGCGATGGTAAGACAGGGGTAGGGCAGCCACGTCGCAGGAGGCTTCAGTTTTCGGGCACATCGTGCACCGCTGCGAAAAAACGCCGCAACTTCATCCCATCCAGTTTGCCGTCAGTACGCACACCGGAACACAAGTCCAGCCCGAATGGTCCAACGGTTTCGATTGCTTCGCCCACGTTCTCCGGCGTGAGCCCTCCAGCAAGAAACAACGGGATGTCAATGTTTTCGCGGATCGCACGGCTCAGGCTCCGGTCGTGAGTTCTGCCGGTGCCGCCTAATTCCTTCACAGCAAGTTTCTGGTTGCCGGAATCGAGCAGGATTGCATCTACGTGTTGCGAGACACGCACGGCTTCTTCGACTGATTCGGGGCCGGTCACGTGGATGACCTGTACGATCGAAATTCCCGCCAACGCGTCCTTCAACTCTTCATACGTGCCCTGCATTAGGCGGTCGCAGAGTTGGACAGTGTTCGTACGGCAGAAACGCTGTTGCTCGATAATGCCGTTGACTGTTTGCCTGGAGGTTAAAAGGAATGTGGCGATCGGAGGCGGAACGGTCGCGGCAATTTCTGCGATCCGCTCATCGCTGATCACGCCCGGCCCGCTCGGCATGTGTGATACCAGGCCCAGTGCGGAAGCACCACACTCGATGGCAAGCGCCGCTTCTTCAACGCTCGAGATGCAGCAGACTTTCACTCGCGGCGTGAAAATTGGTTTCATGGAAGGTTTTGGGACGGGTCCGCAAAATTATTCGCCGTACGGAACCCAGATATTCTTGACCTGAGTGGCGTGCTCAAGAAACCAGCGTCCCTCGGCAAGCTTCGGGTTGAACCAGTCGATGGCGCGGCCTTCATTCGTCCATACCTGCTTCAGATTGCCGATCGACATCGCCTTCGCAGCCGCGGCACTCGCTTCATCACTGAAACACCAGATGGCATCGACGTCGTCGTGTTCGGCGAGCGGCTTCAGGAGTTGCGAGGTGTATCCGGTCACAATATTCAGCGCGCCGCCGGGCAGGTCGCTGGTGTCGAAAACCTGATAAAGGTCTCCCGCAATCAGCGGATATGCTTCCGACGGAACGGCGATAACTGTGTTTCCAACTGCAAGAACTGGCATTACCAGAGAAAGAAAACCGAGCAGCGGCGCTTCGCGCGGGCAGATGACGCCTACGGTTCCAATCGCTTCATTCATTGCGATGGCGATATTGCGAAACGGAGGGTTGTGTACCGCGCCATCAAACTTATCGGCCCATGCCGCATAAGAAAAAATGCGCTGGATGCTGAGATCGACTTCAGCGGTAGCTTGTTTTTCACCAACTGCGGCGGCCAGGCGCTGCGCAATTTCCTCGCGGCGCTGAGAAAGATTCTCCGCACAGTAGTAAAGGACCTGGGCGCGATTGTGCGCCGTTGCTTTGGCCCATGCCGTCGCTTTGCGCGCTGCCTCGACCGCATTGCGAATATCCTTGCGATTGCCCAGCGGAGCCTCGCCGAGTAAACGGCCATCGGCTGCGCGCACTTCCATGCTATAGCCCGAATCAGGCCGAGCCTGCTTGCCACCGATGTAGAGTTTGACGGTTCGATCGATGGCCGGAGCCGAGATGCCAGACGCTGTCGAGTCGTCGTCCGAATTCAATTCAGCTGGCGCCGGCGCCTTGTACTCGGGCAGCGCCTGCGCGTTCTTGAACCATGTTGGTTCGAGATATTCAAGCAAGCCTTCGCGTCCGCCCTCGCGTCCGTAGCCGCTTTCGCGATAGCCGCCGAAGCCGCAGGAGGCGTCAAACAGGTTTGTACAATTCACCCAAACCACTCCCGCCTTGATTTGCGAGGCAATGTGCAAAGCCACGTTAATGCTCTCGCTCCAGACGCAGGCGGCCAATCCGTAAACCGTGTTGTTCGCCAACTCGACCGCTTCGGATGGCGTGCGGAAAGTCATCGCCGCCAGTACTGGCCCAAAAATTTCCTGCTGCGCGACAATCGACGTCGGATGCACATTACTCAACAGCGTCGGCGGATAATAAAACCCGCGCGACGGCAACGCGACCTGCGGCTGCCAGCAAGTGGCCCCATCGGCTACACCCTGGTCGACCAGCTTGCGAATGCGATCGAGTTGCACGCCGGCGACAATTGCGCCGATGTCGATTGCCTTATCGAGTGGCGCGCCCACGCGCAGCGTGCTCATCCGATCCTGAATCTTGCCGATCAGAACTTCGGCTATGCTCTCCTGCATCAGCAGCCGCGAGCCCGCGCAGCACACCTGCCCCTGATTGAACCAGATGCCGTCGACCAACCCCTCGACCGTGCTATCGAGGTCGGCATCTTCAAAAACAATGAACGGAGATTTCCCGCCGAGTTCGAGCGAAAGTTTCTTGTGGCTGGTCGCGGTCGCTGCGCGAATCGCGCGCCCGACTTCGGTCGATCCCGTGAAGGCGATCTTGTCGACATCCGGATGCTTGACCAGCGCTTCGCCAGTTGAGCCGTTCCCGGTAACGATGTTGACCACACCAGCAGGCAAGCCCGCTTCCTGGCAGATCCCAGCGAACGCGAGAGCAGTGAGCGGTGTGAATTCCGCCGGCTTCAGAACCACGGTGTTTCCGGTCGCCAGCGCCGGAGCAATCTTCCATGCCAGCATCAGCAGCGGGAAATTCCACGGAATGATTTGCCCGACGACTCCGCAGGGGGCGTATTCAGGAAACTCCTGCTCTAGAAGTTGTGCCCAACCGGCGTGGTGATAGAAATGCCTCGCGACGAGCGGAATATCGATGTCGCGGCTCTCGCGAATGGGCTTGCCGTTGTCCATCGTTTCCAGGACCGCCAGTAGCCGCGAATGCTTCTGCACCAACCGGGCGAGCGCGTACAGATAGCGCGCGCGAGCATGTGGGGTGAGGGCTTGCCATCCAAATGCCGCCGTCCGCGCGCCCTTTACCGCGGCGTCAACATCGGCCGCCGATCCTTGCGCAACCGAGGCAAGCGTTTCGCCGCTCGAAGGATCGACAGTATCGAAGTACTCTCCTGCTGCAGGCGCCTGCCATTTCCCACCGATAAAATGTTCGAAGCGCGAACCGTGGCGTTCCAACCAGGCCAGAGCTTCTTTCGAATCCTCTGGAGCGGGTCCATACTCCATGCTCACGAATTTTTCGGCAATGCTCATTGGCGTGCTCGAGTCGGATTTTGTAATTTAGAAATTTATAAGTTGGTAATTTGAAAACGTCGGTTGACGGTGCTCTAAGATTGCAACATTACAAGGTTACCAATCTACAAAATAGCCAGAGCCCTCACGCAATCGCATGCCGATAATCGGCCGAATAGCGTCCCGTCGCATAATGCTCCAATTGCCGTTCGATGTCGCCGAGCAAGCCGCTGGCTCCAAAGCGAAACATTTCCGCCCGCAGCCACGATGGACCGAGTTCTTCTTTAATCATCGCCAGCCAGTCGATCGACTGCTTCGCTGTGCGAATGCCGCCTGCGGGCTTGAAACCTACCGCCATTCCCGTTTCCTGCGCGTATTCGCGGATGCAGCGCGTCATCACCAGCCCAACCGGCAGCGTCGCGTTGGTCGGTTCTTTGCCCGTCGAAGTCTTGATGAAGTCAGCGCCCGCCATCATCGCTACCATGCTCGCGCGCGCCACATTGCGAAGCGTCAGCAAGTCTCCCGTGCCAAGAATCACTTTCATGTGCGCGCCGCCGCACGCTTGTTTGAAGGCCGCAACTTCGTCGTAGAGCGCCTGCCAGCGTCCACCGAAAACATGCGCGCGTGTGATCACCACATCGATCTCATGCGCTCCCGCCTCGACCGATCGGCGAATCTCCGCCACACGTTCTTCAAACGGCGATAGACCTGCCGGGAAGCCGGTGGAAACCGCTGCGACATGGATGCCGCTGCCCTCCAGCGCGCGCACCGCGGTTTCCACAAATGAGTGGTAAACGCAAATAGCTGCTACCTTGATCCGCAACGCTTCGATTCCGAGTTTCTGTTCCAACTCGGCCTGAATCGGATGACGTCCCTTCGCACACAGACGGCGCACGCGCTCGTCGGTGTCGTCGCCGGAAAGCGTGGTCAAATCCATGCAAGTGATCGCGCGCAGAAGCCATGCCGCTTGCCACTCTTTTTTTACGGTTCGTCGCGCGACCTGTGATTGAGCGCGGCGCTCTACGGCGCTGGTATTGACGCGAACGTCGCGCACCCAATCTAAATTGAGAGGAACGCCGATATTAGCAAGCAGAGGTTGTCCAGAGAGCTCCGCGATTGCGCCGCTCGGAGACGGGTGACGGTCGATGTTTCGAAATTGATTGCGATCTGACGACATTAAGATTCTCAGCAGCTGTCGTTTCTGGTTCGTTCGCGGTTCGATTGTACGGCAGACGCGACGAAAGATGAATTCCCGATTCGCAGCTGCCATCGGCCAGGATTCGTCAAAATACGCATTTCGTCTTGACACCCACGACCAGGCACGACTACGCTCGGCGCGGTTCCTAAGTGCTAACGGAGGTTCAATGAAGCAGCATTACGACTCTGCAATTCGCCACGGAGTTTTCAATTTTGCGGTCATGTCGGCGATTGTGCTGATGCTGGTGATTCCCGCGGTTAGTTCCTCCAAGAAAATTATCCTCGATACCGATCCGGGTTCCGACGATGCCATGGCCCTGATGCTGGCCTTGAACTCACCCGAATTAGATGTCCGAGCCGTCACGGTGGTTCCGGGCAACGTCACTGCCGCGCAGGGGCTGGAGAATGCCTTGCGCATGATGTCGCTTGCGAATCGATGTGATATTCCCGTGGCCGCGGGAGCGCAGCATCCGTTGTTCCAGAAACTGATTACGGCTGAATTCTGGCATGGCAAGAATGGGTTGGCGAATATCGAATTGCCTCCCAGCAAATGCAGAGTCGATTCGCGGTATGGCCCTGATCTGATCATCGAACTGGTTCACGCCGCGCCACACGAGATCACGCTCGTACCGGTTGGCCCGCTTACCAACATCGCGCTCGCGGTCGAGAAAGACCCGTCGATTGTTCCGCTGGTGAAGGAAGTGATTCTGATGGGTGGTTCGATTGGCGGCGGAAATTCGACTGCCGCTGCCGAAGCCAACATCTATAACGACCCCGAGGCCGCGCAGATTGTTTTTCAGGCTGGTTGGCCAGTGACCATGGTAGGCCTCGACGTGGGCGATAAGACGCTGCTTTCTCGAAAATATCTCGAACAACTCGGACAAACGCACGGCCCGGTGAACGATTTCATCTACCAGGTTGCGCACTACCTCATCGATCTCTCAACTAAATATGGCTGGCAAGGCACGCCCATGTATGATCCGCTGGCGGTTGGCGTGGCGATCGACGCCACGCTGGTCAAAGCCCCACCTATGCATGTGGATGTCGAAACTCGCGGCGAGTTCACGCGCGGAGAGACAGTCGCGAATCGGCGCAACATGGTAGAACGCAACGTGCTGCACGGCAATCGTTACATCGTCGAAGGTCTCGACAAAGTTGAGCCCAACGCAAAAGTTTGCATCGATGTCGACGCCGACCGCTTCCTGCAGCTGTTTGTTTCCAGAATTCGCGGCAAGTAGACTCGGTATCCGACATCAGGCCACGCTAAGGAGAAAAGATGTTCACGCCTCACAGTCTCGACGTTGCGCTGTTGATGATGATTACGAGCGCCATCTGTTGGGGCTCCTGGGCCAACACCTACAAGGGTGTGAAGAACTATCGCTTCGAGCTGTTTTACTGGGACTACGCCATCGGCATTCTCCTGATCTCGCTGATTTTCGCCTTCACCCTGGGCAGCACGGGCAATGACGCCAACAGCTTTCTCAACAATGTCCACTCGGCCGATACCAACAACATCGTATCCACCATGGTGGGAGGCGCCATCTTCAATCTTGCGAATCTTCTGCTCGTGGCCGCGATTGATATGGCGGGACTCGCCATCGCCTTTCCCGTCTCAATAGGTATCGCGCTCGTCGTCGGCGTGATTTCCAGTTATGCCATCCAGCCCAAGGGGAATGCCGCGCTGCTCGCGGCGGGCGTGGTTTGTGCCTTTATCGCCGTTGTGCTCGATGGAAAAGCCTATGGCAGTCTGGTATTGGCCGGGCGTTCAGTATCGAAGAAAAGCATCGTAACCTGCGTGGTTTCGGGTGTACTTATGGGGCTCTGGGCTCCCTTTGTAGCGCGAGCGATGACCAACGGCAACACGCTTGGCCCTTACAGCATCGCGGTTTTTCTCACACTGGGTGCGCTGCTCTCATGTCTGATCTGGAACGTCTATTTCATGAAGCATCCGTTGGTCGGCGAGCCGGTGAGTTTTGCCGGCTTCTTCAGCGGGCCCATATCCGGACACGCGCTTGGCCTGCTCGGCGGAATTATCTGGGGCACCGGCATGGTTTTCAATCTCGTCGCTGCCAAGTTCACCAGTGTGGCCATTTCTTATGCCATCGGACAATCCGCCCCTATGGTTGCCGCTCTCTGGGGGGTTCTTGTGTGGAAGGAATTCGACGGCGCTCCCGGCAAAGCCAAGTTATATCTTGCCCTGATGTTTATTTTTTACTCGCTGGGAATTTTGCTGGTGGCTCGGGCAAACGGCTAGACGAAGAAATAGAATGTTGCGCCAAGAATGTCTACAACAAAATGTTCAGGAAGCAGATTGCAAAAATCCGCAAAGGCGTAGTCGTTATGAAAAATTGAATTCCCAAAATGAATGTTTCTCGTTCACAAGACGCGCCATAAAAACCCTTGACTTTGCATTTCTACTCTATTTATATGATCCATCGCGCAAAAAAGGACGTTCCACGTTTGAGCTGGAAGGAAATCGTCCCCAAATCGCCGCTTTTTTTCGGCAGGCGCTCGCGTCAATCGATCAGATTGAACGTTCTGGCCGAGAGAAAGTGGCCGTCTGAAGGTGGAAAGATGCTGAAAAGCAAAACGCTGATCGTAGCCGCAATCGTCTTCGCATTCTTCTTGTGTCCCCTCCTCTACAGCCAGGCAAACGGCAGCTTCACCGGGACTGTGGCGGACAAGACCGGCTCGGTCATTTCCAACGCCGCCGTGAAAATAACTTCGCAGAATACCGGACTCATCCGTGAAGCGAAGACCGACGACTCAGGACACTATCTCGTCCCGCTGCTACCGGTGTCGTTCTACACGATTCGAGTCGAGGCCCAGGGATTTCAGACCACCGAGCAGAAGGATCTCCGTCTGCAGGTCGATGAGCAGCGCGAAATCAACTTCACACTTAACCCTGCTTCGGTGAGTTCGACGGTAGAGGTGAGTGCAGAAGAAGTTGCGGTGGAAACTGCGAATCCTTCGCTTGGTCAAGTCATAACGTCAGAGGAAGTCGCCGACCTGCCGTTGAACGGCCGCAATTTCGTTCAGCTAGCAACGCTAACGCCGGGCACGACGCAGTCGACCAATCCCAACAGCTTCTTTACCCAAGCTGCGAGCAGCGAAGCAGCCACGCGCGGAGCATTTTCGCTCTCCGTCGGCGGGTCACGCGAACAGAGCACCGATTGGCTTCTCGACGGTAACGACAACAACCAGCTCGATGAAGGCGGTATCGGAATTTTCTCTTCCATCGATGACATTCAGGAATTTAAGGTCCTGACCTACAACTACTCCGCGGAATATGGGGAGCGGGCGGGTCCGACCGTCCTGGTCACAACCAAGTCAGGCACAAACCAGATCCACGGCTCGGTGTTCGAGTTCTTCCGCAACACGTCGCTTGACGCGCAAACACCTTTCGTCGACGCCGCTACCAAGTTCAACCTCAACCAGTTTGGCGGCTCTCTCGGGGGTCCGATTCAAAAAGACAAAACGTTTATCTTCGGCGATTGGCAAGCGAAGATGCAGCGCAAGGGAGTTCCTTTCACCGGTTTTGTTCCAACCACTGCCATGGTAACCCCCGACGCAAATGGCAACTTTAACGAAACGTCG
>DATEBK010000059.1:0-3094 GCA_035287825.1 Terriglobales bacterium | reverse complement strand
CCTCCGCCGGAACGTCAGGCGGAACATGGACCGGTGGTGTCGTTCCTTTACAGGAAGAAGAAGTCATCCAAACGATTCGCCTGCTCACACATTTTGGCCAGGCGATGCAGGATCCCAACTCTTCTCCGGAAAATCTGCAAGCCGAGCTCGGCAAGGCTCCCGAAGGCGCCAAAGTCAATCTCGCGCAGTTGCTCGAAAGTCTTGCAGCGCAAACTACTCTGAACAACAATAACGAGAACAGCGATACTCCGCTGCTGATGAAGGCTGCAGAGAGTATGGCCATCAAGTTTGCGCTCGACCGCTACCAGCGCGGCGAGGTCAAGGTTAACGCCGTCCACGACATGATGGAGCACATGAGCCGGCAGATGGACACGCTCCGTCAGATCCTGCGCGTCCAGGAAGACAAGATGTCGAAGGCCGGTATCTTGGTCGACTCGCACGCCGACATTCTCGATCGCATGTTTTGGGCTGAGATTCCGGAAGCCGGGAAGAAGAGCGTTCTGCTTTCGAGTGAAGCCGCCTGCGTGCCGCCGCGCAACATCCGCCAGTTCGTCGAAATCCTTTTTGAACGCGACGACAACGAGATTGCCGCCAAAATTCTTACCAACTACTCCAGTGGACTCGATGCCAAGGATGCCGAGCCGCGCCGCAAGACTGCAACCGGATTGGCACAACTCGCCGACCTCTACGCCGACGGATCCGATGAAGTCATGCCCAACACCCTCGCCCTGATTGGCGAGAAGTTGGCAAAAGAAAATGATCCCGAAATCCAGAGCCTGCTGGCCGCCGCCTTCGCCCGCTTCGGACAAGAGGCCTGCACTCGCAGAAAATATAAAGCCATTGCCGAACTTTGCTATTCGCTCGAAAGCGTGGCTAAGCAACGGCCCGCCCTGGTGCAAGATCTTCGCTCTCGCGTTGGCATCGAAAACCGCCTGCCCGAGATGATCGAAGAGGCCATCAACGCCGATCAGGTGCCTGAGGATCTGATTAACGTTCTGCAACAGCTTCCCAGACATTCCGTGGAACACCTCGCGGACCGCTTCTTCCGCGCGCAGAAACGCGTCGAATGCGACCGCATTGTCGAGCTCGTCGGCGAGCTCGGACAACCGGGTATTGACGATCTGCGCGACATTCTGCGCACCAGCCAACCCCGCCAAGCAGCCTCCACCGTGGGCCTGTTGAGCCGCCTTTCGGTCACTTCGCTGTTGGAGCTATTGCCCTCGCGCATGGGCGAGTTTAACCGTTTTTATCAGGACGTTATCGTTCGCCAGATCGCGTACGGTGCTGCGGCCGACCGTGGCCGTACTCTGCTCGAACTTCTCGAACTGCTGGACTCGCTAATTCTGCCCGAGGCCATCGATGAGATCGGCATGAGCCAAGATCGCAGCGCCAGTTCCAGCCTGATCGCGCTCGCCACTGCCGGTGAAAATCAAAATCGTCCGCCGTTTGTGCAACTGAAAGCCGTAGAGTCACTCGGCCGCTTGCGTGAGATCGAAGCCGTTCCCGTTCTGCGCACTATTGTCGAGGACAAGAAACTTTTCGGCTACAGCCAGCACCGCGAATTGAGAATCGCCGCGATTCAAGCTTTGTCTAAGATTGATCCGCGCTACGGCACGCAGGCTCTTGCCGATAGCGGCCTTGAGGCCGGCGAACTCGCCATCGCGCCGCTTGATTCCGGCCCGGGATGTCCCTGGGTCCGCCAGCGCCGCTATGAACGCATCATCTTGCCGCGCACACTCTCCGCCACGCTTTCCAGTTCATGGGGAAAGTCGAACATCATCATGCGCGAGATGAGCCTCGGCGGCGGCATGGGAACGCGCAACGACAATCTTCGTGTCGGCTCCGAAGCCCACGTCGAAATTTCTCTCGGCGTGAAAAAAATCCGTGGCGAGGTTCTCCTCCGCCGCGCTCGCGTCAATGAAATTGGCTTCGAGTTCGTCAGCATGGACCTCGACAGCCGCTATCGCCTCCGCCGCATCCTGGTCGAGGCCCTGCAAAAAGTCCCCGACAATCGCGCAGCCAACTGGGATGGCGAACGGAAAGTCTAGAGCCAAGTCTCAGGTGTTAGGTCTCAGGCATTAGGAAGAGCAAACCCCTCACAAGAATCATCGTAGAGACGCGGCTTGCCGCGTCTGCCCGCGGCTAACACTCCCGCTTCGACCCAACTTCGGCAAAAGAAAAAGCCTCTGCATCCGCAGAGGCCTCTTCAACCGGGTTCAAGCCACGTTCAAGAAATCACGAACTCCCTTACACCACTTTTACGAAAATAATCAAGAACGTGAAAAGTACCAGCGACTCGATGAATGCGAGACCGACAATCAGGAACACCATAATTCCTGGACGCGCCGCCGGGTTGCGCCCGAGGGCTTCGCATGCCGCAGAAGCGACTTTTCCCTGGCCCAGTGCGGCCAATCCAGCCGCCAATGCAATCGCAAAACCGGAGGTCAGCGCCACCCAATTGGTGCCCGCAACCGCTCCAGTCGTGCCTTGCGCAAACGCCGGCACCGCTATCACCGACGCGATCATCATCATGAACATCAACATCCCAAATTTCCGCATTGTTCTTCTCCTTATAAATTGCCGCCAGTGGGTGGTTGACGCCGTACTTTAAAGCCGACGCCCTCACGCTGGAGCAGGTGCCAGGCACCAGGTCTCAGGTCGCAGGAAAAATCGTTGTTGAATTTCCTGAAACCTGACACCTAAGACCTGGGTCCTAGTTCTAGTGCTCTTGCCCGGTTGCTTCACCTAGATACACGGAGGCCAGGAGTACGAAAATGTATGTCTGAACCAGCGATACGAAAACGTGTAACCCCTCTAACCCGACCGGAACCACCAGCGGTATCAGTGAAAAGAAGACCAGCGTGACCATTTCCCCGGCGAACATGTTGGCGTAAAGACGGATCGTCAGTGACATGAGACGAGCGAGGTGGCTGAAGATTTCGATCGGAAACAGTAGGATAGGCAAGCCTAAACGCATGACCAGGGGCATGTCCTTGTCCTGCGGCCCCATGAAGTGCTTCAAATAACCAATCGGTCCATTCGTTTTAACACCCTGGTAGTTGTAGTAAACCCAGGTCAGCAGTGCGCATCCCAG
>DATEBK010000058.1:0-10122 GCA_035287825.1 Terriglobales bacterium | reverse complement strand
CGACTCCGTGCGCAAGCCCGAAGAGGCGCTGATTGAGATCTACCGCAAGCTGCGTCCGGGTGACCCACCGACGCTCGACACCGCGACTGCGCTCTTCGAAGGCATGTTCTTTGATCCGCGCAAGTACGACTTCTCGCGCGTCGGCCGTCTGAAGTTCAACATCAAGCTGTACGAGAACCAGGAAGCAACCGGTCTCGACAAGCGCACGCTGACGCCGGAGGACTTCTACGGAACCATCCGTTACCTGCTGAAGCTGCGCAAGAACATCGGCTTGGTCGACGACATCGACCACCTTGGCAACCGCCGCGTCCGCGCGGTCGGTGAGCTCATGGAGAACCAGTTCCGCATCGGTCTGGTCCGCATGGAGCGCGCAATCAAGGAGAAGATGTCGGTCTACCAGGAGATGTCGACGGCGATGCCGCACGACCTCATCAACGCCAAGCCCGTCATGGCCGCGATCCGCGAGTTCTTCGGCTCTTCGCAGCTCTCGCAGTTCATGGATCAGACGAACCCGCTCTCGGAGATCACGCACAAGCGTCGCCTCTCCGCGCTCGGGCCCGGCGGTCTGTCGCGTGAGCGTGCAGGCTTCGAGGTCCGCGACGTTCACCCGACGCACTACGGACGCATCTGCCCCATCGAGACGCCGGAAGGACCGAACATCGGTCTCATCTCGTCGCTCTCGTGCTTCGCTCGCATCAACGAGTACGGCTTCATCGAGTCACCCTACCGCCGCGTCAAGGACGGCAAGGTGCTCGACTACGTCGCTGTCTCGAACGCCGGTGAGAGCGGGCTCCGTCAGGGCGACACGCTCGAGATCAACGAGGCCCAGAAGGTCAACAAGCAGCTTAAGAAGGACGGCAAGCGCACCATCGACTTCGAGCCCTTCAGCTTCTACCTCTCCGCGTGGGAGGAGGATCGCCACACCATCGCGCAGGCCAACATCGACCTCAACGAGCTGGGAGCGATCACCGAGGACCTGGTCAACGCCCGTAAGCAGGGCAACTTCGTCCTCGTGCCGAAGGCTGAAGTCGATTACATCGACGTCTCGCCGAAGCAGCTCGTCTCCGTCGCCGCCTCGCTCGTTCCGTTCCTTGAGCACGACGACGCCAACCGCGCTCTCATGGGCGCGAACATGCAGCGCCAGTCGGTTCCTCTGCTTGTCTCTGAGGCTCCGTTTGTCGGCACCGGTATGGAGGGCGTCACCGCCCGCGACTCCGGCGCCGTCATCCTGGCCAAGCGTAACGGCATCGTGGACTCGGTCGACTCCGAGCGCATCATCGTGCGCGTCGAAGGCGAGCACCACCCCACGCAGCTCTCGCGTGAGGTCGGCTCCGACATCTACCAGCTCACGAAGTTCAAGCGCTCCAACCAGAACACCTGCATCAACCAGAAGCCGATCGTGAAGAAAGGTCAGCGCGTGGTCAAAGGTCAGGTCATCGCCGACGGCCCCTGCACCGACTTCGGCGAGTTGGCGCTGGGACGCAACGTGCTCGTCGCCTTCATGCCGTGGCGTGGCTACAACTTCGAAGACGCAATCCTCGTCTCCGAAAAAATGGTCAAAGAGGACTACTACACCTCCGTCCACATCGAAGAGTTCGAACTCGAGGCCCGCGATACCAAGCTTGGTCCGGAAGAAGTCACGCGCGATATTCCAAACGTCAGCGAATCCACGCTGCGCAATCTGGACGAAGCGGGCGTCATCCGCATCGGCGCTGGCATCAAGCAGGGCGACATCATTGTCGGCAAAGTTACGCCGAAAGGTGAAACCCAGCTCACGCCGGAAGAAAAGCTGCTGCGCGCCATCTTCGGCGAAAAGGCCGGCGACGTGCGCGACGCTTCCCTCTACTGCCCGCCGGGAATCGAAGGCATCGTCGTCGATGTCAAGATCTTCTCGCGCAAAGGCCAGGAAAAAGACGAACGCGCGAAGGCCATCGAAGCCAACCAGATCGCCAAGCTCGAAAAGAACTTGTCCGACGAAATCCGCATTCTGACCGACGAACGCCTGAAGCGTTTGGACGGCCTGCTGGGCGGCAAGGAAGTGCAAGCCGACCTGCACGACGAGCGCACCAACAAGCGCCTGTTGACCAAGGACGCGATTCTCGACCGCGACACCATCGAGCGCATCTCCACCCGTAACCTGAAGCGCATCAAGTACGCGGACAAGGACCCGCGGGTGAACGAGCAGATCGACGAGATCGAAGAAATGACCTCGCGCCAGATCGACGTGCTCAAGAAGATCGTCAACGAAAAGAAAGAAAAGCTCACCAAGGGTGATGAACTGCCGCCGGGCGTGATCAAGCTCGTCAAGGTTTACATCGCCATGAAGCGCAAGCTGAGCGTCGGCGACAAAATGGCCGGACGCCACGGCAACAAGGGCGTGATCGCGCGAATTCTGCCGGAAGAGGACATGCCATACCTCGAAGATGGAACGCCGGTTGAAATTGTCCTGAACCCGCTCGGCGTACCCAGCCGTATGAACGTGGGACAGATTCTCGAAACCCACCTCGGATGGGCCGGCTTTGAACTTGGCAAAAAGATCACCGAGTTGCTCAAGCAGAACAGCCGCTCCGAAGCAATTCGCCGCGATCTCAAGGCTTTGTTCAAAGACACCGTTCTCGCCGATACCATCGCCGATATGAGCGAAGATGAACTCGAAGCCTTGGCCCCAACCTTGAAGAAGGGCGTATTCATGGGCTCCGCCGTGTTCGACGGCGCTCGTGAAACGGAGATCAAGGCGCTGCTGACCAGCGCCGGGCTGCCCACTTCGGGCAAAACCAGCTTGCGCGATGGCATGACGGGCGAGATCTTCGAACAGCCAGTCACCGTCGGCTACATCTACATGTTGAAGCTGTCGCACTTGGTGGACGACAAGATTCACGCTCGTTCCATCGGACCGTATTCGCTCATCACCCAGCAACCGCTCGGTGGCAAAGCGCAGTTCGGAGGCCAGCGCTTCGGAGAAATGGAAGTCTGGGCCCTCGAAGCTTACGGCGCGGCGTTCATCCTGCAAGAGTTGCTCACCGCAAAGTCAGACGACGTCTACGGACGCACCAAGATCTACGAGGCCATCGTCAAAGGCGAGGCCGCGATGGAACCGGGCGTGCCGGAATCGTTCAACGTCCTGATTCGCGAATTGCAAGCGCTCTGTCTCGATGTCGAGTTGATCAAGGCCACGGAGAAGAAGCCGGTGGCCGTAGCAGCAGATTAGGAAATCGTCGTTGGTCGCTAGTCGTTGGTCGTTCGCGGCTAGCGAGCCAACTCAGTTTTGAAGAATAGACCCGGCAGTCTTCGCTCTTGGGCTTCCGGGTCAGAGATTTCGCCAGCGACTAACGACCATCGACTGGCGACCGTTCTTAAGAGCCGCGTACGGCGGCGTACAGCCGTAGGAAAGCGGAGGAACATGTTTCGTTCGAGCCCGTTCGATATGGCAAACCCCGTGGCTGATTTCGACGCCATTCGCATCAGCCTCGCGTCCCCGGAAAAAATCCGGAGCTGGTCGCATGGCGAAGTGACCAAGCCGGAAACCATTAACTATCGCACCTTCAAGCCGGAGCGCGATGGCTTGTTCTGCGCCCGTATTTTCGGCCCGGTCACCGACTGGGAATGCCTCTGCGGCAAGTACAAGCGCATGAAGCATCGCGGAGTCATCTGCGACAAGTGCGGCGTCGAAGTCACGCTCTCCAAAGTCCGCCGCGAGCGCCTCGGTCACATCGAGCTGGCCTCGCCCTGTTCGCACGTCTGGTTCTTCAAGGGACTGCCCAGCCGCATCGGCCATCTCCTCGATATCTCCCTGCGCGACCTCGAAGCCATCCTCTACTTCGAGGCCTACGTGGTCGTCGATCCCGGCGACTCCACGGCCAAAGAACGTGAAGTTATCAAGGATGAAGCGAAGTATCGCGAACTCGATCAGCAGTTCCGTCCCGCTGGCTTCAAGGCCATGATGGGCGCGGAAGCGATCAAGGAACTTCTCAAGCGCATTGAGGTCGATTCGCTCTCCGGCGAGCTGCGCGAGAAGATGAAGCACGAAACCTCTTTGCAGAAGCGCCTGAAATACGCCAAGCGCCTGAAAGTGGTCGAGGCTTTCCGCAAGAGCGGCAACAAGCCCCAGTGGATGATCCTCGATGTTCTGCCGGTGATTCCACCCGAGCTGCGTCCCCTGGTTCCACTCGATGGCGGCCGTTTCGCCACCTCTGATCTGAACGACCTCTACCGCCGCGTCATCAACCGCAACAACCGGTTGAAGAAGCTGATGGATCTCCACGCTCCCGAAGTCATCGTGCGTAACGAAAAGCGCATGCTGCAGGAAGCCGTCGATGCCTTGTTCGATAACGGCCGTCGCGGCCGCGTTCTGCGTGGTGCCAACAACCGCCCGCTCAAGTCCCTCTCTGACACGCTGAAAGGCAAGCAGGGACGCTTCCGCCAGAACCTGCTCGGCAAACGTGTCGATTACTCGGGCCGCTCCGTGATCGTGGTCGGTCCCGAGCTCAAACTGCACCAGTGCGGATTGCCGAAGAAGATGGCGCTCGAACTCTTCAAGCCCTTCATCTATCACCGCCTCGAGCAGACGGGAAATTGCACCACCATCAAACAGGCAAAAGAAATGGTGGAGCAGCAGGACCCCATCGTCTGGGACATTCTGGAAGAGGTCATCAAAGACCATCCCGTGATGTTGAACCGCGCGCCTACGCTCCATCGCCTTGGCATTCAGGCATTCGAGCCAGTGCTGGTCGAAGGCAAAGCCATCAAGATCCATCCGCTCGTCTGTACGGCGTTCAACGCCGATTTCGACGGCGACCAGATGGCAGTGCACATTCCGCTGTCACCCGAAGCTCAGGTCGAAGCCAGCGTTCTTATGCTGTCTTCGCACAATATCCTGTCCCCGGCGTCAGGCCAGCCCATCACCGTGCCTACACAAGACATGGTGCTCGGTCTCTATTACCTCACCAAAGCGAAGCCCGGAGCCAAGGGTGAAGGCCGTTCCTTCGCCAACATCGACGAAGTGGTCATCGCACTCGAAATGGGCGAGGTTGAAACGCTCACCCCGATTCGCCTGCGCTACTCCGGCGAAGTCATCGACCTGACGCAGGCTTATGACGATCAGGACGTGAACCACACCGAACCCATCAATCTGAAGCGCGAGTATCTGAACACGACTGTCGGCCGCGCCATCCTCAACGACCATCTGCCGAAAGCCGTACCCGGAATCAATCTGGCTATGCCCTACATCAACGGCTTGCTCAAGAAGAAGGGCATCGGCCAGTTGGTCAATTACTGCTATCTGCGCTTTGGCCTCGAAGTCACCGTCAAAATGCTTGATGAGATCAAATCGCTCGGCTTCCGTTACGCCACGCGCTCCGGTCTCTCTATCGGCATCGATGACATGGTCATCCCCGATAACAAAAAGACGCTCGTCAAAGATGCCGACAAATCGGTGATCGCAGTCCAGCAGCAATACCTGGACGGCGCTATCACCAACGGCGAACGCTACAACAAGGTCATCGAAATCTGGTCGGCCATCACCGAAAAAGTTGCCGATGAAATGTTCGGCCAGATGCAGCGCCGCGACAAAGAAGGCCAGCTCAACCCGATTTATGTTATGGCTGATTCCGGCGCTCGCGGATCGAAACAGCAGATTCGTCAGCTCTCCGGAATGCGCGGACTGATGGCCAAACCGACCGGTGAAATTATCGAGACTCCAATCACGGCTAACTTCCGTGAAGGCTTGACCGTTCTCGAATACTTCATCTCCACCCACGGAGCCCGCAAGGGTCTGGCCGATACGGCACTCAAGACCGCCGACTCAGGCTATCTGACGCGCCGTCTGGTCGATGTCGCGCAAGACGTGATCATCAGCGAATACGACTGCGGCACCGTCGACGGAATTTTCGTCTCCGGCATCGTCGAAGCCGGAGAAATCATCGAACCGCTGCGTGACCGCATCGTCGGCCGCGTGTCGCTCGAAAAAATCAAGGACTACGAAGGCCAGGTCGTCGTCGACATCAACCAGGAAATTACCGAAGACCTCGCCGGCGCAATTCAGGCAGCTGGCATTGAGCGCGTCAAGATTCGCTCGGTGCTCACCTGCGAGTCCAAACGCGGCGTCTGCGTCATGTGCTACGGACGCAACCTCGCTTCCGGCCGTCTCGTCGAACTCGGCGAAGCCACCGGCGTCATCGCCGCGCAGTCCATCGGTGAACCGGGAACCCAGCTCACCATGCGTACCTTCCATATCGGAGGCACCGCATCTCGGGTTTCCGAACAGTCGCGCCTCGATGCCAAGAACGCTGGCACCGTGCGCTTCATCAACCTGCAGACGGTGAAATCGAAAACTGGCGACCTCGTGGTCATGAACCGCCAGGGCTCGATCGCCATCGTGGATGAAAAAGGCCGCGAACGCGAGCGCTACGCCGTCGTCTACGGCGCCAAGGTGAAAGTTACCGAAGGCGGACCGGTCGCGATGGGCGAGGCTCTTGTCGAATGGGATCCTTATACCTTCGCCATCCTCACCGAAATTGGTGGCACGGCGCAGTTCAAGGACTTGCAGGAAGGCATCACGCTGCACGAGGAAGTCGACGAAGTTACCGGCCTTTCGCGTCATGTGGTCGCCGACTCGCCCGACGAGAAGCGCCAGCCCGCGATCGTCATCAAGGGCAAGGCCAGCAAGCGCTACCTCATGCCGTCGCGCGCTCACCTCATGGTGCAAGACGGAGACACAGTCTATCCCGGCGACGTGCTGGCCAAGATCCCGCGCGAAACCACCAAGACCAAGGACATCACGGGCGGTCTGCCGCGCGTGGTTGAATTGTTCGAGGCCCGCAAGCCGCGCGAAACCGCCGTCATCAGCGAAATCGATGGCGTGGTTCGCTTCGGTGAAGTGGCCAAGGGACAGCGCAAACTCTACGTGGCAGCCGACAACGGCACGGAAAAGGAATATTCCGTTCCCCGCGGCGTCCACATCAATGTGCAGGAAGGCGAGCGCGTAAAAGCTGGCGAACCCTTGATGGACGGCCCGCTCAACCCGCACGACATCCTGGCCGTCCTCGGCGAAAAAGAGCTGCAGTCTTACCTGGTCAACGAAATCCAGGAAGTCTATCGCCTACAGGGCGTTAACATCTCCGACAAGCACATCGAAGTCATCGTTCGCCAGATGA
Source organism: Terriglobales bacterium (assembly GCA_035287825.1). Classification (GTDB taxonomy): domain Bacteria; phylum Acidobacteriota; class Terriglobia; order Terriglobales; family Acidobacteriaceae; genus Acidiflorens. The sequence continues at coordinate 2,971 of DATEBK010000058.1, read as the reverse complement.
TGCGTTGGGTAAAAGTCGAAGACGTGGGCGACACCCAGTTCCTCCTCGAACAGCAAGTGGATAAGTTCCGCTTCCACGAGGAGAACGAGCGCGCCATCGCGAATGGTGGCAAACCGGCCACCGGGCGCCCGTTGCTGCTCGGTATCACCAAGGCGTCGCTCTCCACCGATTCGTTCATCTCCGCCGCCTCCTTCCAGGAGACCACGCGTGTGCTGACCGAAGCTTCCATTCAGGGAGCAGTCGATCATCTGCGCGGCCTGAAGGAAAACGTAATCGTGGGCCGCTTGATTCCCGCCGGCACCGGCATGGAGTATTACCGCAACGTGCGTCTCTCTCCCGAAATGGAAGAGGCCGCCAGCAAGGTGCAGGAGGAAGTCTCTCAAGCCTACGAGGATGCCGAGCGTGCGCTCGAGCTCATGCGCCACGAAGGCGAGACCGAAGAACTCGCCGCAGAGTAACGCGGCGCGAATCCAAACGGGGGCGATTCGTCAGCACAACGACAAATCGCCCCTTTGCTCATTCTGGCCGAGCGCAGATCAGGGTTCGCTATCGATCAAATTCGCTATAGAATGACGCGTAATTGCAAAACAGCATCTTGAAACGCAGGTTTTTGAAACCCAGCATCTGAAACCAATGGCCTTAGCACTGGAACCGCAGCCGCTGACCGGGCAAGCTCGGGATCCGAACTCCGCTCCGGAGCCGATTCCTGGCGGACTTGTCGTGGCCCCGGCCCTCGGCCGCTTCTGGCGCTTGTTCCGTTTATCCATCTGGCGCGCCTTCGAGCACGATGCTTTCGGCACCGCTAAAGCCTCTGCCTACTCGTCCATCTTTACTTTCTTCCCTGCCTTACTCGTACTCGGAGCCGTTCTGGCCACGCTGAGCCGCGGCCAAATCTACCTCCGCGAAGTGTCCTATGCTCTCGGCACCATCCTGCCCGCCGGCAGTTCCGCCGCGCTCTCCTATCTCAGAGGCAGCACCGAACGGCCCGTCGGCTTGCTCATCACCACTTCTCTTTTGACCGTGTGGAGCGCTTCCGGCGTCATCATTTCCTGGATGGACGGTTTCCGCCGCGCCTACCAGTTGCCCAAAACCTGGGGCTTGATCCAGGAGCGAGTCATTGCCGTTTCGCTGGTCTTGATGGCCGGCGTCCCCATGACTTTCTCCACCATGCTGGTCGCCTTCGGCAGCCGCATCGAAACCCGCATTCTCTTTCATATCGGAGGGGGTGAGTTCGGCCCCGTCATCCTCTTGCTCTGGGGAGCCATCCGCTGGGCCATCGCCATCCTGACCAGCATCGCCGTCATCCAGCTTATCTATCACAACGCCGTACCTCGCACCCAGCCCTGGCACACCGTTTTGCCCGGCGCCGTCCTTTCGACCGCCATGTGGCTGATCTCTACGGCCATGTTCGGATGGTATCTGCAGCACTATGCCGACTACAGCGTCATCTATGGTTCGCTTGGTGTGGGTATCGCATTGTTGCTCTGGATGTACATCATCTCGCTGGTAGTGCTGATCGGCGCTGAATTCAACGCCATGCTCTTTCCTCGCTGCCCCGCGAAAATCTCGGAAGCCAGGATCGACACCGCATCGCGCTGACGATCAGATAACGATCAGGGGTAACGATCGATGCAACGATCGGCGGCAACGACCAATGCAATGACCAGAGGCAAGAAGCAACCAACTTTCTCATCTCCGAATTCCGAGCCGTGATGAACTCCGTTGTCCCATTTCTCGACGACTCGCTCGTGCCCGCCGTGCGCGGCTTCCTGCACTCGCCTGCGGATCCCAACGGCGACGCCCTCATCCTGACCCACGGCGCAGGCTCGAATTGCAATGCTCCCCTGCTCGTGGCGCTGGGAGAAAGCTTCGCCGCGAATGGCTACATCGTTCTCCGCTGCGATCTCCCCTTTCGCCAGGAGAGGCGCACCGGACCGCCGTTTCCCGGCAATGCCGAACGCGATCGCATGGGATTGCGCAACGCCGTAACCGCCCTTCGCAAAACCGTAGCCGGCCGACTTTTTCTCGGCGGCCATTCCTACGGAGGGCGCCAGTCCACTATGCTCTGCGCCAATTCCGGTGAACCCGACCAGCTCTCGGGACTCCTGCTGCTTTCCTACCCCCTGCATCCTCCGCGCAAGCCCGAACAGCTGCGCACCCAGCATTTACCAAACCTGCGCACTCCAAGCCTCTTCATCCACGGAACGCGCGATCCCTTCGGCAGCATTCAGGAAATGACCAAAGCCCTGCAACTAATCCCAGCTAAAACTGAGTTAGTAACAATAGAAGCAGCCGGCCACGACCTGGGTTTCACCACAAAAACAAAAAGCAGCGATCTCCCCCAGCTCGTAGTCAGCAGCTTTGTCTCGTTTTTTCGATGAAAATTGCCGCGCAAGGCAGGGCACCCGCGCCTAATTCACCCACCCCGACTTCGAGCCGCCATTCGGTTTTTCGTTATCGTCCGGTGGAATATAGTTCCCGTGCTCGTCGAAGGTGACTTTGCGGTCGTGGTCCCGCATGTAGACTTCGAATTTTCTCGCCGCGCGCCGCCGCTTCCATCGGTAGTAAGAATTGCGTGCCCCGAAATAACGCTCCGTCGCCGCATAGCTCATGCCGCGGGAAGGCATGAACTTCACCCACAGAAATCCGAACAATAATCCGCCAAGATGCGCGAACACCGCCACTCCGTTCGCCGGCTCGAAAACCGCGACAATCGCCACTACCACCCAGATGCCCACCAGATACTTGGCTTTGATCCGGAACGGCAGCGGAAACAGAAACATTTCCTGATCCGCGTAGAGAATGCCAAAAGCCATCAGCAGCCCGAATATCCCCCCCGACGCGCCCACCGTCCCAATCGCCGGATTCGCACCCAGAAAATGCGTATAGGCAATCGCAATCGTGACCAACGCCGCGCCCACCACGCAAAACGTGTAGCACTCAATGAATCGCCGCGGCCCCCAATCACGCT
>DATEBK010000057.1:0-3994 GCA_035287825.1 Terriglobales bacterium | reverse complement strand
TTGACCAAGGGTCGAGGCAATACGATAGCGTCGCGATTCGTGAGCTGTGCCTCCAGGGTCAAGAGTGCCCTGGATTGCTGCCCACTCATGATCACCAGGGGAGTCCCAAGAACCTGTGCATTGACCAACGATCCCATGGCCATGCCTAGACCGGCGGCTGCATGCAAACTGACAAAAACCGGCCGCCCAGTCGCTTGCGAGTAGCCATCGGCGATAGCTAAGCCGGCACCTTCATGGAGAGCCAAGATGTATCGAAAGTCGGATGGCAGTCGATCGAGAAATGGAAGCTCGTTCGACCCGGGATTGCCAAAGATGGTTGTCATTCCTAGCGAACGGAGAACTTCGTAGGTTGCGTCATGTACTGTGCCCATCTCATTGCTCCGTTGAGTAGTGTTCTTCCATTGCCATCTCCGACGTGCGTTTCGCACGTGTACGTCTACGCTCTTTACCTAAGCACGCCGAGTGCCAGGAAGCAGCGTGGACGTTATCTGATATACAGCGAAAAGCTCACACATCCTGGATTGCTGCCCGCTCATGAGCGGGCCGATGCCGGTCCAGACAATACCTTGTTCGATGCGCGTGTCGCAGGACTAGAGCGTCTTCATGCGGGAGCAGGGTTAGCCTCTGCTGAAGAACCTATGCGCGTTCTAATCGCCGCGAATCTAGCGGGCAGCCATAAGCCACGATGGTTTGGCTACCCTAACTCAGTCCGCGGGCATAGCGCGTGCAATGAGATTACTCCGCGCCGATCTGTTTCATCAGGGTGTCATTATCCCAGAAGAGGTATTCCTCGGACATTGTTCCCTGGTGATTCCAATGTCCGAGCGTCGTCATCGGCAGATGATATCGCTTGCCAGTAGGCTGAATGGTTTTGCCTCCGGGGAGAACCATGGGTTTGGAAAACGTACCATCGAGATAACCCATGACGGCGGTCCATTCGCCGTCCGCAGTGCCGAAACGCACTGGGTGCTCGACAATGCGATTATCCGGTGCGAACGTCCACATAAAATCGAGTTCCTTGATGTGCGCGGGAATTCCCTTCGTCGTATGGCCATCCGGGTAATAAACAATGATGTCTTCCGCATGGCTCTTATGGAGATTTTCCCAGTGCTGCCCGGTGTAGACGTGGAAATCTAGGTCATCGAAGTCGGCGAGATTCTTTGCCAACACGGGAGTCATCGCCGCAGTCGGTTGGGCAAGATCGGTGACTCTACTTGCCGGCCAATTCGGCCCAGCGGCCGCGACGTGTGCACTGATTGCGAGGGCGCCGACGGCTCCAATGATCAGAGTCAGGCCTGAGATAAGAACTGATTGAGTTTTCATCAAAGTATTCTCCTTATGTATTGATGCTCTTCGTCGCAACGGCTACATGTAAAGAACCCCATTGGGCGGCTGGCCCATCTTTGCATTGCACCGTTCCCACAGAGGTTGTGACTTCTGCAGTTTGAAGGCCGGGCCACCCCCCAAGCGGGAAGTAGAGCGAACAGCTCACACATCACAAAGGATAATTAGCAATGAAGAGAGAAATCGCACTCGAAGAGCACATGTCCCTCTCGAAGGGAACCGGCATTCCCTCTCTCCCTTCTTAGCATCGTTCATCCAGCGGTGCTGTGCTGCAGGCTTCTGGCCGCGACGCTGAGCATGAGGCGCGTCGTGCCGGTCAGAATCATGCTGATACCCACCAACGTCCCGATCACCCACAGTGAACTCGACGGCCATTGCCGCCAAACCATCAGACCGAGAATCAAAGTGACGATTCCGTCGAAAAGAATCCAGCCGGACCCTGTCGCGCTGCGATTCTGGAAGTAGGCCACCAGGTCCACCAAGCCCTCGGCAATAAAAAGGATCGCCAACGCAAACGTGAATGCGGCGACTCCTAGTAAAGGATTGATGAGGAGATAGAGCCCGACGATGAGATAGATGACTGCTACCAGCAGCTTCCAGACAATGCTCCCAATCCCTTTGGACTGGAAGGCATGGATGAACTGGAACCCACCACTGAAGACGATTAGCCAGGCGATGATTACGACGACCCCCCATGAGGTCGCGAACGGAAGCGCAATCGCCAAGAACCCAAAGGCGATGAGCAGGATTGCCCAGACGATTGATTTTCCGGAACCGAGTTCTGAGAGTGCTGTTGGCGCCATAGTTTCCTCTTTCTTGTTTCTTTTCTTGCTTGATCTCGTTCGGTCTATCTACTTCACGAACTCCCGGATTTTGCAAAGATGCGCGGTTTTAGCTTGCCCGATGCGCTTTTCGGCGTTCCCATGGCTTGGTGAATCGCTGAAACCAGCGTTTCAAAGTCGAAGGAACCATCGTGACGATGCCCGTTGATGAAGAACGTCGGCGTTCCGTTCACTCCACTTCGGACACCGCCCTTGAAGTCGGCACGGACACGGGCTTCGAACGTTCGCTGCTCTAATGCCTGACGCAATGCAGTGCTCGATAGCTTGAGCTTGTCGGCGAGATCGAAATAAAGTTCTTCGCCCAAGCGGGCCTGATTTTCGTACAACTTATCGTGCATTTCCCAGAACTTGCCTTGCGCGCCGGCAAACTCCGCCACCTCGGCGGCAGCTTCGGCGTGAGGATGCATTTCGCTCAAGGGAAAATTGCGAAACACGAGCCTCAAGCGTTTTCCAAACTGCTTCTGAACTTCCTGGACGATGGGATAGGCCTGTCCGCAATACGGACACTCGTAGTCGCCGTACTCCACCAGGGTCACATCCGCGCTTGCAGGACCTTGGGCGTGGTCTTCGGCAGTGACGGGCACCTTAAGTGTGGCCATAAACTCCTCCTATTTCGGCAAGTCTTCGAGCGCCTGCAGAATGCCGTCCGCACCTGGATTGACGGCAATCGGCGAGCAATAGCTCCAGGCGATGATTCCCTTCTTGTCGATGACGAACAGAGCGCGCTCGCAGACGCCGTCCGCAGCACGGTAGGCGCCGTATTGGTGGGCGACGGCTCCCTTGGGCTCAAAATCTGCGAGCAGCGGGAAATGCAGATGACGATTCTGCGCAAAAGCATCGTGACACCAGGCCCCATCCACGGACACTCCCAGCAGTTCCGCTCCGAACTTTCGAAACTCGGGGAGGATCTCGCTGTAAAGAGCCATCTGGTCACCGCATACCGGACTCCAGTCCGCAGGATAGAACGCCAGAATCACGGGACGCCCCAGCAAGTCGCTCAAAGTCAGGGTTTGATCGGGCGTCGCGCGCAACGTGAAATTTGGGGCCACCGCCCCTGCGGGGAGGACCCCCACACTTTGTATCGGAACTACGTGGCTTGCACTGCTCTGCGCCATTTCTTTCGTGCTCCCCCCAAACGGTATGTTCACCAATTTCTGCCCCAATGTTCGGCACCGGCAAAGCCCGTTCAATATGTTGCGGCCCCGATCGGATGCCATTGTGTGTCGTCTCACAGCTCTATCGACGTGGTCGGAACTTTCGCTAGATGCACACGAACAAATCGACCGGTACCGTTGCACGGCGAGTTCAGTTCTGGCTGACTGACATCGTCAGAAACAGAGCGAGATCTAGAGCGATCGGAAATTAGAACTTGGCTCGGCGTACTGTTCAATGGCACGCGCGATTAGTTCCTCCAGTTCGGATTGCAAGTAAAAGCTCTCCCCCAAGTATGCCGTTAACGCAATTTGCGTGGTTGCACCAGAGAGGTTGCGGCTTAGCTCGTAGCCGGGAATATGCAACCGTTTCGTTAGTTCGATGATTTGCGCTTTTGGGAGGTCCCCCGCCGCTAATAGCGACAACAGCACCATGAGCCCATCCGGTCCCACCAGACGTTCCAGGCTCAGACCTTCGACAATGGTCCGATTGTTGCGGAACTCTTCGCGCGCGTTGTATTGGCAAGAGCCCTCTAGCCCGTGTGCGAACGGGCCGCCTCGGTGGACAAGACGGAGACCTCCCAGACTTGACTCTCCGCGGTCGTCCTCGGAAGACAGCCACTCCACCCAGCCATTGTCAACCCTTGTGATGAGTTG
>DATEBK010000056.1:0-9755 GCA_035287825.1 Terriglobales bacterium | reverse complement strand
ATCGTTCGGATTGAGCACAATTTGCAGCGGCGCTCCACAAGGTAAGGGGTTTTGCTGGGTCGCCTCTGTGGGGCAAGTCGAAGCGTTGGAATTGATTAGCGAGAGATTGCCGGTGTTCAGATTGATGGAAAAGGAACTCACGTTGTTTCCCAGACCATTACTGTTGAGGCCCTGAGTCAGTACATATAAGAGTCCCGATGGACGGGACGATGAACTGCCGCAATTGAGTAAAAGCAAACTCAGGGCGCACAGGCCGACGAGTGCCGCGACTCCACAGATTTTCTTCGACATCTATTCTCCTGCGGGATTCCTGATCGGCGCATTCTGCTCCGATTCGGGTGCTCAGTTGCTTCGGGCTCGGCTTGCGCAGGCGATACCCCGCACGTGTCATCGCACCCAAAGCTTATGGCTGAAATATATTGGTTTATCAGGAATGAGCGGGAAGAGCAAACCCCTGAACCGGAGGACGACCCTCCGGAAGACGGATTTCCACCTGCAACCCACCCTCCTTGCGGTTGGATGCGCGAAGTTGTCCGTTGTGCAGCCTGATGGCGCGATCCGCGATCGACAAGCCCAGTCCCGCTCCACCGGTCAGGCGATTGCGGGCATCGTCGAGACGATAAAAGGGTTCGAAGATCTTCGGTAGCGCCTCATCGGGTACACCCGGACCAGAATCGAGTACGCGGACGATAATTTCCCCGTCCTGGCCGGCGCCGCCGATCGACTCTTGTTTCGAATGCGATTCCAAATTCCGTTCCAACCGAACCTCCACCGTCGTTCCTTCTGAAGTATAGCGCGTGGCGTTCCTTATTACGTTCTCGACGGCGCTGCGAAGCAACTCGGGGTCAGCTTCGACCAGAAATTCATCTTCCGGATCGGACGACGAAGTGACACAGCAGCGACGGCCTGGGTTTTCGTACTCGGCATCGCGTGCCACTTCTTCCACCAGGTCGCGGAGCGAAATTTGGCTCTTGCGCAAACCATCGGTCCCAGACTCCAGACGCGAAATGGTCAGCAGCCGCTGGATCAACTGATTCAACCGGTCGGCCTCCAGTTCGATGCGATTCAGTGAACTCTCAATTTCAGGGGTCGCCCGCTGGCGCGCCAGCCCAAGCGCCACGCTAAGTCTGGCTAAAGGAGATCGGAGCTCGTGGGAAACATCTTTAAGCAGTCGCGATTGCGATTCCACCAGCCGTTCGATGCGGTCCGCCATACGGTCGAAATCGCGCATCAACTCCGTCAGTTCGTCGTGCCGGCCACTGGCAGGCGCGCCGGCGCGCGCGCTCAAGTCTCCTGCTGCCAGGCTCTGTGCAGCGCTGCGCAGACGTGTCACCGGACTCGCCATCGACCAGGCAAGCAGGTAGCAGATCAATCCTGAAGAAATAATTGCAATCGAGATTCCGAGGAGCGGGATGTCGTGGCGTCCGAAGAATACTCCCGGCCCCGGTGGCAACTCCAAAATCAGGGTATAGCGCTTTCCATCCAGTGTCAGGGCTTCCCGCATGATGCGATCGGGCAGCAGGCTATCCATCCAGGTTCGATGGTGCAGGGAGCTATCTCGAGGTGGAATACCCTGCCGGACGTCTTCGATCCAGGGTGGAACCATCCGACCTCCGAGTTCGTGGCCGGACGGATCGAAGACGAATGCGCGCACATGCTGAGTGTGCCCCAGCGCTTCCAGATAGTCGTGAGCGGAATGCTCACCGCCGCTCTGATATGCATTCACGGTTTCCGCCAAGGTTTGCAGACCCTGACTCGCAATCCCGCGACGCGGCGGCTGCAAGGCGATCGTCACCAGAATCGCCAGCACCAACGACAGCGCCAAGGCGGCCCAAAACGACAGAAATATCTTGAGAAAAAGACTTTTCATTGGATCGCTATTTTTTCGGCTTCGCCGCCGGTCGCGCGAACATGTAGCCGACGCCGCGAATCGTCTTGATGTGATCGCCGTCCTCTTCGGAATCCCCCAGTTTGCGGCGCACTTTGCTGACATGCATATCGATGCTGCGATCGAAGGGCATGAATTTCCGGCTGAGCACGGCGTTCACTAATCTCTCCCGCGTTACCACCCGTCCCGCTTCGCGCAACAGCACCTCCAGCAGATTGAATTCCACCGAAGTCAAGTCGACCGGCTGGCCGGCCCGCTGCACACTTCGCGTCGCTGGATCGAGATCGACATCGCCTACACTGAGCACCTCGGGCACTTCGTCCGCAGCCCGCGTCGGTTTGGCACGGCGCAAGATGGCGCGGATCCGCGCGACCAGTTCTCGCGGATTAAATGGCTTGGGAAGATAATCGTCGGCTCCAATTTCGAGCCCAACAATTCGATCTACGTCCTCGCCGCGCGCGGTCAACAGAAGCACTGGAATCTTGGAGACGCTGCGAATTCGCCGCAGTACCTCGAAGCCGTTGATCCCCGGCAACATAACATCGAGCACGACGAGAGCATAATTATTGGTCAATGCTTGTTGCAGCCCCTGTTCGCCGTCATGGACGGCTTTCAAGCTGAAGCCTTCGGCGGTCAGGTATTCCTGCACCAAAGAGCACAATTCGATGTCGTCGTCTACGACCAGTACGTGATCCATTCTCTTAACCATCTAACACCCTCAATTGGCGCTACGCAGTAAAGATTTGTGATTACCGAAATTGGCGCCTGGCCACTAGTTGCTGGCTTTCGAACAAGCGATTTGGGCGGAAACCGGAAGCCAGAACGGCAGTTCTGATTTTCCTCTCAAAGGGCTCTTTACAAAACTTTACCGCGATTGACCGACTCTTTACCGCATATTTTCGTGGATAGTGTTCTTATCTTTGTAAATGTTTGGGCGGTAAGTGTTCGGGGCCCCCGAACCAGTTGAGATCGAAAACAGTCTGAACAGGAGAAACATCATGAAATCAATTCGTATCTTCGCCGCGGTGGCTACGGTTTTGTTGACGGTAGCCGCGATGGCGCAAGGCCCGCGCGGATTCGGCGGCCCGGATGGCGACTTCCATCGCATGCTCAAACAACTGGATCTGACCAGCGACCAGCAAAGCCAGGTCAAGGCGATCTTTGAAAAAGAAAAGCCCACCTTGCAGCCGCTGATGCAGGCAATGCGCGCCAATCACACCGCCATGAGCGCACTTGAGTCCAGCGGCACGTTCGACGAGGCGAAGACTCGCGCGCTAGCCACGCAGAATTCGCAGACCATGGTCGAACTGCAAGTGGAACATGCTCGCCTTAAGTCTGAAATCATGCAGGTGCTTACTGCCGATCAGAAGGCGAAACTCGTGCAGATCCAGGCCGATCATCAGGCGCGAATGGGCCAGCATGCTCCGGCTCCGCCCGACCAGGATTAACCACCATTGATCGAGCAGCACTAACCCTGACATTGACCAACACTGACGACTAGCTTGTTGCTTTAGGGTCTCTCTCCAACCCGGGTGAGAAACGGAACCTGCAATCTCCGTCCCTCACCCGGCTTTTTACCCGGTCTTCAAATGTAGTGAGGCCGAACGGAGAAACCGGATGGAACACGCCGAACTGCTGTACTCGGGATTGATGTTCGCTGCCGGCATGTTATCGCTGTGGACCGCTGTTCTGCTCACCGCAGCTTTTGTAGTGCTGGCGCCGCGGCTGCGAAAATCCGCAACCGTCGCTGCTACAATCTCATCTACCAGAAGTCTCGCAGAGCGGTTCGCGGATCGAAGTTTCGCTGATCGTTTTTTCGTAGATCATTCTTTCGCGGATCGGCGCTCCGAGGATTTTCGTTCCCAACAGCATGGTGCCGAAGAAGCTACGCCCGCTTGTTCCCTATCTCAAACGATATCGGATCGGCCTGATTTGGGGATCAATGTGCGTCCTGCTGACCAACGGAATTGCAGTCCAGTTTCCGCAGGTATTGCGGCACGCCATCAACGATCTTCATTCCGGCGTCACCAGCCAGAAACTGCTCAAGTACGCTCTGGCGATCATCGCCGTCTTTGTCGCCAAGGGCATCTTCCAGTTCCTCACGCGATGGATCGTCATCGGCATTTCCCGCGACATTGAATTCGACCTGCGCAACGATCTGTTTGCGCATCTGGAACGCCTTTCTCATTCCTATTACCAGCGCAACCGGACGGGCGACATCATGGCCCGCGCCACCAACGATCTGAATGCCGTCCGCAACCTGCTCGGACCAGCGATCATGTATTCGGCAAACACCATCGTTTTCACCGCGCTGGCCGTCGGCTACATGCTCAAGATCAGCCCCAAGCTGACCATCTTCGCTTTTCTGCCGCTACCGATCGTTAGCATTGTGATCCAGTATTTTGGCCGCCGCATTCACGAGCGCTTCGAGCGTATTCAGGCCATGTTCTCCGACATCTCGGCTCGCGCACAGGAGAATTTTTCGGGCGCGCGCGTGATTCGCGCTTATGTGCAGGAACAGGCTGAGATCGCCGCATTCGAAGGTGCCAACCAGGAATACATTCGCCGCAGCTTGGGCCTGGTGCGTTTGATGGGAATGTTGTGGCCGACGCTGGAGTTGATGCTCGGCATCGCCGTGGTCATCGTTCTGTGGCTCGGCGGGCGGCAGGTTCTGGCCGGGAAAATGGACGTGGGCGATTTTGTGGCCTTCAACACCTATATGGCGCAGCTGATGTGGCCGGTTATCGCGCTGGGATGGGTGATCAATCTGTTTCAGCGGGGAACGGCCTCGATGGCGCGAATCCAGGAGATATTTTCGCAGAAGCCTGAGATTGCGGATGACCCACAGATCGGAGCCGGATCACCTGACGTTATTCGCGAAATCGAGGGAGAAGTAGAGTTCCGCGATCTCAACTTTGGCTATGACGGAGTGCCCGTCCTCAAGGACGTCAACCTGCGAATTCCTGCCGGCTCCAGTTTGGCCATCGTCGGGCCGACGGGCTCAGGCAAGACGACGCTGGTCAGTCTGATTCCGCGGATTTACGATGCCTCGGCAGGCTCAGTTCTGATCGATGGACGTCCCATCCGCGAGTACACACTTGACTCCTTGCGCCGCCAGATTGGCTTTGTTCCGCAGGAGACATTTCTGTTCAGCGACACGATTCGCGAAAACATTGCCTACGGACTCTCGCAGGAAGACAGCACAGCTTCGCTCGACCAGATCAAAGCCGCGGCCGAAGCCGCCAACATTGCGAACGACATTGACGGCTTCCCTGACGGCTATGAAACCATGGTTGGCGAGCGCGGCATCACGCTTTCCGGAGGGCAGAAGCAGCGTACCGCGATTGCTCGCGCGCTGCTGCGCAGTCCGCGCATTCTCATCCTCGACGATGCGCTGTCGAGCGTCGATACCCACACCGAGGATAAGATTCTCAACCACCTTCGCGAGATCATGCGCGGACGCACGACCATCTTCATTTCCCACCGTGTTTCGACCGTCCGCAATGCCGATCGCATTGCCGTTCTCCACCAGGGACGCGTCGTCGAACTTGGCACCCATGACGAACTAATAGCCCGAAGCGGCTATTACACCGACCTCTATAACAAACAGCTTCTGGAGGAAGAACTGGCCGAAGTGTAGGCCGCTTGGATGGGTGCCCCTGCATTCTCGGTATAAGGTAATTTCGCAGGGATTACCTTCTTAGTAGCAAAGTAATTCCCCGGGGATACAACCCGGCGCGGAATTACTTGATCAGACAACAAGAAGCATAGATAATGCTTCAAGCCCCGCAATCAATCTATTGCACCACGGAGTGTCCATGCGAAGTCCGCGCCCGGCCTTGCGAGTTTCGTCTTTTGTTCGAGCGACCAGCGTCTCGACGATCAGTATTTCGGCGATTATTCTTTGCCTTCTGATTTCGTCCAATCTCGCTTTCGGCGCAGCGCCGGACCGCATTACCAGCCCGATCGACTCCAGCAAGATGGTGCAATTGCACGGGGGAGTTTCTCTGAAGGCGAAACCGCAATATGACCAGGGCGCGGTCGATTCATCGGTGCCACTGAGTTACATGACACTGCTCACGGTGCCGTCGGCGAGCCAGAAGAAGGCTCTCAGGGCACTTCTGGTTGACCAGCAGGACCGCCACTCGCCTCTGTACCACCAGTGGCTTACCCCGGAACAATACGCCGACCGCTTCGGCCTGAGCCCCAACGATCTGCAGAAGATCACAGCCTGGCTGCAGTCAGAGGGCTTCAGTATTATTAGCGTTGCCCGCGGCGGCAACTTTGTCGTTTTCAGCGGGACTGCGGCTCAGGCTGAAGTCGCATTCAAGACGCAGATCCACAATTTTGAGGTTGGCGGCACGAAGAACTTTGGGAACACCAGTTCGCCCTCGGTTCCCGCCGCGCTCGCGGGCATCGTCACTGGCGTTCGTGGGCTCAGCAATTTCAAGCCGAAAGCGAATTTCAAGCTCAGAAATCCGCAATACACCTACACGACGTCGGGCGGGAGCAATCGCTATCTAGCACCTGGTGATATTTCGACGATCTACAGTATCAATCAGCTTTACGGCCTTTCGCCTTCGATCGACGGCAGCGGACAGAAACTGGCGGTAATGGGCCAGACCGACATTTACCTGGCCGACTTGGTTGATTTCCGCAGCACTTCGAGTCCCACGGGTTTCGCGCTGCCCGCAATTACCGGTTGCAACACCACTTCCGGACTGGTCACCAGCTGCGGTACCGCTTCAACAAACTATTTGCAATACATACTGATTGGCACCGACCCCGGTTCGCCATCTCTGGGCGATCTGCCCGAGGCAGACCTCGATCTGGAGTGGTCGGGAGCGGTGGCGAAGAACGCGCAAATTGTTTACGTGAACGCCCCCGACACCGAGTTTGGCGTCTGGGATTCGTGGTATTACGCCGTTGACCACGACGTGGCACCGGTCATCACCATGAGTTATACCGCACCGTGCGAGCCGATCGAAGCAGGCTACTCTGACGGAAATACCGGCGAGGGAACCTTCGCATCCGACGAAAGCGAATTGCGGGAGGCCAACGCCGAGGGCATCACGTTCATGAATTCGTCGGGCGACTCCGGGGCGGCGGCGTGCGATCCTGACTCGAATCTGTCAGGAGAAGGTTTGGCTGTAGCCTATCCCGCCAGCAGCCAGTATGTTACCGGCGTCGGTGGGACGATGATTCCCTACGACATCGCAGGAGACGGCGCCTACTACGGCAGCACCTACTGGAATTCGGGCAACAATAGCAATGGCGGATCGGCCAAGTCGTACATTCCAGAAAACGCCTGGAACGATTCGGTGGAATTCGGCGCGTACTGCACTGCTTTCCCGAGTAATAGTTTTTGCACTTTCTACGGGATCACGGACCAAGAATCTGCGCAGTTAGCCCTAGACATAGGGGCGGGCGGAGGTGGATACAGCGGCTGCACCACGCTTGACGGGAGCGGGGACTGCCTCAGCGGCTTTGCCCAACCGTCATGGCAGGCGGTCACCGTGGCAGGACAGGCTGGAGCACGGCTTGTGCCCGACGTCTCATTGCTGGCGTCTCCGGACTGGCCGGGATATATCTGGTGCACGCCAGTCGAGGAGCTATCGAATACTCCTCCATACGATAGCGAAACCACGAGCAGTTGCGCGAGTGGCGTCGCGGGGGCGGTAGCCGGGGTCGTTAGCGGAGGGAATTACGTGGTTGACCCTTCGATTGTCGGTGGCACCTCGGCGTCGTCGCCGGTCTTCGCCGGGATCGTGGCGCTACTCAATCAATACGTGGGAGATGGCGGATTGGGCAACATCAATCCGATTCTTTACCTGATGGCGACAACTACTCCTTCGGCGTTTAATCAAGTCACGGCCGGAACGGACGCTCCCGGCGCTAACACAGTTTATTGCTCTCCTGGCTCTCCCGGGTTTCCGCCCGTGGCGCTGGAGTGCCCTGATGCAATTCCCCCAGCGATTTACGGACTTTTTGGCTACTACGCAGCTACTGACTACTCTGTTAGCGGTTATAACATGGCCGACGGCCTGGGCTCGGTCAACGCGTACGAATTGGCCACGAATTGGAGCGCAGCGGCAGCGTACCACGCTACGACTGCCACCGTTACCTCGAACCTGAACCCGGCGGGCGGCGGCGTGACCGTGACGTTCACTGCCACTGTCGCCAACAGCGGTGGCGCGGCACCCACCGGTTCGGTAACCTTCAGCGATCTGGGTGCTACTCTCGGAACCGGCACGATCAGCACTACGGGCGGCGGTCAACAAGCGACCTTCTCCACTTCGAGCCTCGCTATGGGCGCCCACTCGATTACGGCGCTCTATACCGGAGACTCGAGCAATGCCGGCAGCATATCGCCGGTGCTGACGGAGACGATCACTTCGGGGCTACCAACCACTACCACAACCCTGGTATCCAGCCTCAACCCGGCGGCTGTCGGCGCTAATGTCACTTTCACGGCTACTGTTTCTACGACCGGATCCAACCCTCCGACGGGCACGGTTACCTTCTATAACGGCAGCACATCGATCGGAACCGGGACCCTGGCAACTGTAGGCGGCGCTCAGGTGGCGACGCTGACGACCTCTTCGCTGCCTGCCGGGTCGGACTCGATTACAGCCGTGTATGGTGGGGATTCCAACAACGCGGGTAGCACGTCGTCGGCGTTGATCGAAGTCATCAACGGCGATTCGACAACGACGGCGCTCACTTCGAGCTTGAACCCGGCTGGCGACGGCGTACAGGTGACCTTCACGGCTAAGGTAACTACTACCGGCACACACGTTCCGACTGGCACGGTATCGTTTGAGAACGGCGGAGTGATTTTTGGCAGCCCCGTCACCCTGACCGCGCTGAACGGCACGCAGTCGTCCGCCGCCATCATCACAAACGCTCTCCCGGTAGGCACGGACTCGATCACGGCCGTGTATTCCGGAGACGCGAACAACGCCGGCAGCACGTCGAACACCGTGAGCCAAGTCATCCAAGCACCAACTTTCACCTTCTCAGTGGAGCCGACCACCCCTGCTCCGGTACTCTCTGGCGGATTCACAACCTCTACCTTCACCCTGACGCCCGGGGGCGGAACGTTTGCCCAAAATGTGACCTTCGCCTGTAATGGACTTCCCGACTCGACGGTCACCTGCAGCTTCAACCCGACGCAGATCGCAGCGGGCGCAGGGGCGACGCAGGTGACGCTAAAGATTCAGACCACGGGTCCGAACTCCGACGTACAAGGAGGAATTCGCCGACGCGCCGATAATCACACTCCAGTGCTGCCGTTAGCGTTGCCGCTGGCCGGCATTGTTGCCGCCGGCTTTGCGGGACGGAAATTCTGGAGGCCCTCGGCGTGGGCTGGGCTGGGAGTTTCGCTGCTGCTCCTGGGACTTCTGATCGCCTGCGGCAGCAGCAACAACACACCGCCGATTACCATCACCGTAAGTCCTTCGGCGGCGACGCTGTATCCGAATGACTCGACTGACAATTGGCCGCCGCAAACGGCGACGTTTACGGCCACGGTCACGAATACCAACAACTCAGCCGTAACCTGGGCGGTGACCACGACAAACGGCGGCACGATCAGCGCGGGCGGAGTGTACACGGCTCCCACCATCGCCGCCGACCTTCCGACGACGGCAACCATCACCGCCACTTCGCAGGCTGATACGACCAAAGTCGCATCGGCAGTGGTGAACATCACGCCAACGACGGTTCCGGGGACATATTCCGGCATCACGGTGACCGCGACCGAGGGACCGACGGCAAACACTTCGTCGCCCATTACGCTGACGGTGAATTAAGAATCGTTGCTGACTGGCGATTTACAGAAGGGCGCGGAATCAAACCGCGCCCT
>DATEBK010000055.1:0-2526 GCA_035287825.1 Terriglobales bacterium | reverse complement strand
TCCCGGCATGGCAATGTCGAGGATCAAGCAACCGGTCTGGTCGATGCAATCGGAAGTAAGGAACTCTTCCGCGGATGAGAATGTACGGGCTGCAAAGCCGAGCTCGCCAAGGAGGTCGGGCAGCGATTCGCGAACAGACTCGTCGTCATCAACGACCGATACCAGTGGACGTTCTACGGCACGCCCTTCCTGGCGCAATTCCATGGTATAAGAATGCGCCTCGCGTGGGAGGGAGTCTATTAGACCTTGGTATCAATCTGGGGGCCGAGATCAACTGCGGCCAGGCAACGACCACGGATGCCTCATGCGGCATCCGACGCGGAAGGAATGCGACTGGCGTGAGTAGCATCGCTCGTCAAACCTTCCGGGTTACAGGGGATGGAAAACGAGAACGTAACTCCCGGACCATTATTTGGCGTCGCCCACAGACGGCCATAATGACGCTCGATAATAGAACGGCTGACCGACAATCCGATTCCCATGCCTTCATTCTTCGTCGTGTAGAAGGCTTCGAAAAGCTTGCTCGTAGCTTGAGGCTCGAAGCCGATTCCAACATCACTCACACTGAGGCGCACCCGATCATGATTATTGGGATCAGTATCATCTGGCTCAGTTCGAATCAGCAAATCTCTCGGACGATCTTCGATGGTGCTCATGGCATCCGAAGCATTGCGAAGCAGGTTCAAAATGACCTGCTGGAGCTGGACGCGATCGCCGGTGACGAGCGGGAGGTCAGGGGCAAGTTCCGGCCGCAGGGTCACGCGATTTTTCTGAAGCTCACTCAGTGACAGCGCGATTACCTCTCGTGCAGCTTCATTCAGGTCCATTGACTGGGCGGTGGGAGATTTCTTGCCGTAGAGTGCGCGCAATCGAGTGATTACCTCAGAGGCACGGTTGCCATCGCGAATCGTGCGCCGAGCGGTCTCACGAGCGCCGTCCACGTTGGGCGGATCGGCGGCCAGCATCCGCAGACAGGTGCTGGCATTGGTGACAATACCCGAAAGCGGCTGGTTGACCTCGTGTGCGATGGATGCCGTCAATACTCCAAGGCTCGTAACCCTGGCGACGCGTGCGAGGTCCGATCGAGCCTTGCTGAGCGCCTCCTCGGAGAGCCTGCGTTCGGTCACGTCCTGAACTGCGCCGAAGTACTCCCGTCGACCGTGATCACCCCGAAAGTGAGCAGCGACGTGTACGTACTTGACCGCGCCGTCCGGCATCTGCAGGCGGAATTCCAGTTGCACATCGCTGCGGTCCCGGCGAGATCGCTCAATATGTTCCTGGAATACTGATAAATCTTCAGGGTGGATTCGAGTACCAATGAGTTCAAAGGTCACCTGCGCATCCCTGTCAATCTGGAAAATGCGATAAAGCTGTTCTGAACAGGTGATTTCGTCTGTCGCTACGCGCCAGGAAAAACTGCCGATTCGACTAAGATGCTGGGCTTCCGCGAGAAACGCCTCGCTGCGTCGTAGTTCATGCTCCGCCCGTTTGCGTTCCGTAATGTCGCGCAGATAGCCGGTGAAGGAGGGCGGCCCTTCCAACGGAATGCGTGTGATTGCGAGCTCAACGGGAAATTCGCTTCCGTCGGCACGTACTGCCGTCATCTCGATGCGTTTCCCAAGCACTCGCGCCTCGCCCGTGGCTAGATAGCGGGCAAAACCTTGCCGATGCTTTTCGCGGAGGGATAATGGAACGATGACGTTTGCCAGAGGCCTTCCCAGGACTTCGTCCCGACGGTAGCCGAAGGTACGCTCCGCCGCTGGATTGAACTCGGTGATCGAGCCCTCGTGATCGATCGTCACAATGCAGTCGAGCGCCGAGTCCACGATCGCTGCCTTGCGAACCTCGCTGCGCTTCAGTTCCCTCTCTTCTTGCTCGAGCTTTTCTTCTACCAGTCTGCGTTCAGCAAGTTGCTTTTTGAGCTCTGCGTTGGCAGCGGCAAGTTCGGCCGTTTGTTGCGCGACCTGCTGATCGAGTTCGCCGGCAAGGGAAATCGGCGCTGTGGTCTTCTTCATGCTGTTCTTCTCGAATCACTACGACGGTGAATATGACCGTTACGCCGCCATGATCGCTCCGGCTTCGGGGCGCAGTCTCGCGGCCATTTTCACCAGGTCGGCGAGAGAGTCGGCCTTCATCTTCTGCATCACCTTTCCCCGGTGTGCCTTGACCGTGATCTCGCTGATACCGAGCTCGCCGCCGACTTGTTTATTCAACAGGCCCGAGACCACCAATGCCATAACCTGCCGTTCTCGCTGCGATAGTGATGCGTAACGGGCCCGGAGTATTTGCATCTCCGCCTCCAGACTAAGCGCAACTCGGCTACGCTCCAGGGCGGTCCGGATCGCGGCCAAAAGCACGTCATCGTTGAACGGCTTGGTCAAGAATTCGACGGCTCCGGCCTTCATGGCTCGGACCGTCATAGGCACATCGCCGTGGCCCGTGATGAAGATGATCGGCATGTCGGTGCGTTCGTGGGCGACGAGGCCCTGGAGGTCCAGACCGTTGAGTCCAGGAAGAGAAACGTCA
>DATEBK010000054.1:0-14229 GCA_035287825.1 Terriglobales bacterium | reverse complement strand
ATGCGAAATACTGGGCGAAATAATCGAGTGAGGAATCCGCGGCTGCCGAGGAGCAGATCAAAATCTTCGTCCACGTAAGGCTCGCCGCGACGGACCCTTACGAACGTGCGGTAAATGGACCGCAGAACGATCAGATTGACTAGGGCGATGGCGAAAAGAAAGAAGGCCGAAACCAGCGTCCCCACGACCGATGCTACGTTTCTGATGGCGTCGAACCGATGTTGCAATGCGAGCGCCGCTCCGGCGATGGCCGCTGAGCCGAGGACTACTACCGTCGAGTGGCCGAGCGAGAACATGAAGCCGACTGCGACCGGACGTTTGCCCTCCTGCATCAACTTGCGGGTCACGTTGTCGATTGCGGCAATGTGGTCCGCGTCTACGGCATGACGCAGGCCAAAGCTGTAAGCAAGAAGCGCGGTACCCAGCAGCACCGGGTAATGATGGAAGGCCAAGCCAGCCCAAATCCATGCGCCCATGTTGAAGGCGAATAAGATTCCGTAGATGGCGACGATCCGGTGGCGGAGGTTATCTCCAGCATCATTGAAAAGATTCGACAATTTCGGACGGCCTGCCGCTCCCGAGTCCTTGGGGGCAGCGGTTGTGATTGGGCAAAAGGTCAAAAGCTCTCCTCACGCGCCGATAGATAATACGAAGTTGCAAATCACAGCTACACGAAGCCAGATTTGTAAAAGAATTCTACCTTCCATTGGGTTCACCTGGGTCGTTAGGCTGTGAAGTGATCAATTTCTCGATTTTCCAGGCCATGCAACCCGCGCCTTTTCGCTTGCAACTAAATGATTAGTTACCTTTCGCGGGGTCGAGCGTCTAAGGTGCAGGAGGAGATCCGGTGCCGCCGAGACAATCGGGAACATTGACCGAAGCTGAGCTTCGGATCATGAACGTGTTGTGGGTGAAGGGATCGGGCACGGTCCAGCAAGTGCTTGATTCTATTACAGAAACTCCTACCTTGGCCTACAACTCGGTTCTAACGACCATCCGCGTGCTGGAGAGGAAGGGTTATCTCGAGCATCTAAAAGATGGACGGGCGCACGTCTACACGCCGCTCGTAGGACGAACCGAAGCGACACGCTCGGAAATTCGCCATCTGGTGAGCCGCTTCTTCAGGAATTCACACGAACAACTGGTCCTGAACCTCCTTGAAGACCAGGGAATAGGGCAGGAAGAGATCAGACGCCTGCGAGAGATGTTGGTCAATAAAGATCCGATCCGGAAAAACGCAAAATGAATTGGCTTTCTCTGCAGACGCTAGCCCAGATCTCGATCGAGCGATTTCTCAACGCGCTCCCCGAAGGATTGCTGATCGCGTTTTTCGCCTGGGCGCTGCTGCGTGTTTTGCGCAAGCAAAGTTCGGGGACACGGTTTGCCGTCTGGTTCCTGGCATTGGTGGCGGTCGCGGCCCTCCCCGTATGGGCCGTTCTCAACCGGGGTCAGGCAATATCGGTGGCGGGGATGTCGCCGGGTGCATGGGGAAGCATGCGGCCCGCGATCAACATCCCCGCCCGGTGGACGGTGGTCATATTCGTCATCTGGTTCATTGGAGCTTGCTTGGCAATGGCACGCCTCGGCGTTGGTTTTTGGCGTCTGCGTACTCTGCGCCAGAGTTGCAGTGAAATCGACTTAGCCGACCTTGATCCAACTGTGCGAAAGACGATTGAAACCATCACCGCTTCAGGTCGCGTAACCATCGCCACCTCTGATGCGGTGCGTGTGCCAGCCGCCATCGGTTTCTGGAAGTCGACCATCGTTCTTCCGACCTGGGCGTTGCGCGAACTGTTGCCCGAAGATCTCAACGCAATCCTCTTGCATGAATCCGCACATTTGCGGCGCGGGGACGACTGGACCAACCTCATTCAGAAGATCGTCGGCGCTGTATTTTTCTTTCATCCTGCCGTGTGGTGGATCGACAACCGGCTCTCAGTGGAACGTGAAATGGCTTGTGACGATGCCGTGTTGGCCGAGACGTCGAACCCGCATCGATACGCCAGTTGTCTGGTCTCACTTCTGGAAAAAAGTCTGGCGCATCGCATGGAGAAGAGTTTCGCGGATAAACGATGGTCGATGGCGCAGGCAGCCATTGATCGGGCGCGAGAGGCTTCGCTCCGGCTCGCGCGGATTCTCGACGCCAACCGTCCCATGGCTACACGCGTCTGCAAGCCAGTGCTGGGCATCGTGGGAGCTTTTTCGCTCATTTGCCTCGCGGTGCTTCCGGTCGCGCCGCAATTGGTTGGCTTTGATCAGAGCAGGGCACTGAATAACGCGGATCATGCGCTTTCAGCCGCGGTCGCGCCGGCCTCACTGCCGAAGTCGCCTTGGACTTCCTCGCAGCATGAAAATGCCGGATTGGCGAATCCTTCGGTCATTCCAGCCGGACTGCGAATGGAAGAATCATTGCCAAGTGCTCGAGTGTCGCGCCCGAAGGTGGCGCCCCGAAATTCAGTCCGTGTTGACGTTGCGGCACTCCACACGAAGGCGGCTCGCGAGCGTGTGGTCGCTATTAGCGACAGTGCGGACCAGGAATTGGTGCCGCAATTTCAGACTCTTGTTTTTTTTGAAGCCACACAGTACAGAACCTCCGACGCGACAGTGTGGAGCGTACAAGTATGGCGCGTGATGTTGGTGAGCCCAGTGCAAGAACGGCGGGCGAGAGTGCCGGTCACGAATTCGATCTAGGAGCAAAAATTTTTTGCCCTGAACAACTACATGATTAGTTGCTGGATTGGTTGAACGTTTTTGATTGAACTTTAAGGAGAAGAAAAATGAAAATGTGGCTAGAAAGTTGTAAAGCAAGTTGTAAGAAACTGTTGACCCGTCGTCTGACGGTGGCGTTACTTGCCATCGCGGTCGTGGGGTCGGTTGCAACCCTCAATTTCGCGAAGTCGGCGACAGCAGCGGCTGCTCCCATGCCGGCTCCGGCGGCAGCTCCGCTTGATGACAACAGCGTTGCGGCGTTGCTCACCCTGGACCAGGCAATGGAAACACTTGCGGCACGAGTCACCCCGGCTGTAGTCAACGTAACGGTAGTGTCGAAAGGTAATGCGCAGGAGAGTCAACAGGAAGGCATGCCCGACATGCAGCAATTTTTTGGTCCGGGCGGACCCTTCGGCAGGCAGTTCAATATCCCGTCACAGCCCCAGAACAGAATTGAGCGTGGTTTAGGCAGCGGCGTGATCATTTCGCCCGACGGTTACATCGTCACCAACAATCACGTGATTGATGGAGCGGTCGACATTCGGGTCACGATGAGTAATCGTGAAGTGATGTCCGCGAAGCTGGTGGGCGCCGATCCGCTGACCGATCTAGCGGTCATAAAGGTTGATGGCAAGAGCTTGCCCAGCGTTCCCTGGGGAAACTCGGCCAACCTGCATCCGGGACAGACGGTGCTGGCGTTCGGAAATCCCTACGGTTATCGGTTTACGGTAACGCGCGGGATCATCAGTGCTCTGAACCGTCCGAATCCTGACGCGAGTGATCGCCGCAAGCCTGGTGAGTTCATTCAGACTGACGCGGCCATCAATCCCGGAAACTCCGGCGGAGCGCTGGTGAACGCGCGCGGCGAACTGATCGGCATCAACACTTTCCTGATTTCGTCCTCGGGGTCGTTCTCAGGTATGGGATTTGCAATTCCCGCGCAGATCGTTGAACCGACGGTCGAGACCCTGATTCGCGACGGAAAAGTAACCCACGCGTTTATCGGAATTCAGATTGCCGACGTCACTCCCGACAACGCCAAGTTCTTTCAGATGAAAAAAGCCGAAGGAGCTTTGGTCAGCGATGTACAACCGGGCGCGCCGGGAGCAAAAGCTGGACTGCGAACCGGAGACGTCATAACGGAACTCGACGGCAAGCCTGTGACTGACGCCGGTCAACTGCAAATGCTGGTCGGCCAGAAGCGGCCGGGTGACACCATCCATCTCGAAGTGGCACGCGACAACAAAACGATTAGTGTTCCCGTAACTCTCGAAGTGCTCGGGGGTGACAAAGGCACGGAAGTGGCTGGCGGCGAACATGGGAAGGGTCGCTGGGGACTGCGGCTCGCAGACTTGACTGCGGATGTTCGCAACCAACTGCAAGGCGACGGGGAACAATCCGACGGGCAACAATCTGACAATCTGCGAGGAGTCCACGGCGCAGTCGTTGAGGACGTCCAGCCCGGCAGTCCGGCAGACAATGCCGGTTTGCAACGCGGGGACGTGATCATGGAAGTCGATCGGCATGCCGTGAAATCCGCATCCGAGGTAGCAAACCTGCTGTCGAGCGTACCGGCAGGTCAGGATGCGCTGGTGCTCGTATGGTCGAACGGGGGCAGCACGTTCCGAGTGTTGCATCCTGCACAGACCAGCGGCGAATAGTTAGCGCTGGTTTTGAGCGCTGAGTATCTAGCGCCGATGCTGGCATAGATTGCGCGCCGCCTTCCACCCCTCTGGGATTGGAGGCGGCGCGCTTCTTTCTCACGCTCTCCGTCAAACGTCGCCCACCCGTCATCGCCGATGGATTCCATCAACAATTCGAGTTGGACTTGAAACGCTGTGGAGGTTAAAGTCTTTTCTTTTGTTGAGTGTTGGCGAGAGCATGGGTCTAAATGTGCGACCTCGCGCCATTCTATTTTGCACCGTAGTAATCGATGGGCCCATCGACGATGTGGAGACGCTGCGTCTGCTACCGATAGAATGTTGTAGGGGTGGCTATGGGATGGCTCTCAAGTGGCCGGGATTCTAGCCAGCCAGATGTGCAACCTCTAAACTTCGAGCAAGCGGGGGCAAGATTTGGATCGATCAGATGAGCTAGTTCAGGACCGCAACCCTGATGTTTGCTCGCTTGATGCCAGCTATGTGCTGACATGGGAGGAGATCGCGAATCTGGCGGCGGAACCGGGCAAACCGGCCGAGACCCTGATGAACGTCGTTGCCTTGATCGCCAGACGGTTTGGCACCGACGTTTGCTCGGCGTATCTGCTCGAGCCCGATCGCGCCAATCTGGTGCTGGCCGCGACACTCGGGTTGCGCCCGGAGTGCGTCGGCAAGCTGCGCATGGCGGTCAGCGAAGGACTCGCCGGTCTGGTCGCCGAACAGGTCAGTCCTGTGGCTGTGGAACAGGCCAGGAATCATCCCCGTTTTAAATATTTCTCCGATTCAGGTGAGGACCTCTATCAATCCTTTCTCGGAGTCCCGCTTATCGATCGCGGCGTTCTGCAGGGAGTGCTGGTCGTGCAAACGGCCGAGGCACGGGTTTTCCCTGAAAACGAGATTCGTCAGCTCACGGAAGCCGCGAACCGCGTGGCCAACGTGGTCAGCGAAGCGCGCACCCTCGACCGTTTCATCGCGCCCGCTCAGGAGCGGCTGTGGGCTCTGGCCCGCAACATGTGGTGGAGTTGGGACCAGGATGCTTCCGGTTTGTTCCGCGACATTGATCCACTGCGCTGGAGCCAGCTCAACCACAGTCCGGTCGCCTTGCTGAGCGAGTATCCTCTTCCCAAACTTGAAGCGCGAGCCAATGAGCTCGCGCTGCACGGCCGGATCAACTATGCCTACCGGCGCCTCCGCGAGTACGAGGATGCGGAACGCACCTGGGGCGCGCGCCATGCCGGAATTTTGCGGCCTCGCCCGGTGGCGTATTTCTCCGCCGAATTTGGCGTGCACGAATCTCTGCCGGTCTACTCCGGAGGGCTGGGAGTTCTGGCCGGCGACCATATCAAGAGCGCTTCCGATCTTGGGATCCCCCTCGTTGGCGTGGGCCTCTTTTACGGCCAGGGATATTTCCGCCAGCGCCTCGATCGCGACGGTTGGCAGCGAGAAGAATATCTGGAAACCGACGTCAGCCAACTACCCATGGAAACGGCCATTGGGATCAACGGCCGGCCGGTTCTGGTCCAGGTTGATACTCGTCACGGCGCAATTTACGCAAAAGTATGGCGTGTGAAGGTGGGGCGTTGTGATTTGCTTCTCCTCGATTCCGACGTGGAAGGTAATACTCCCGAAGACCGCGAACTGACCTCGCGTTTGTACGGAGGCGATGGCCGGGTGCGGGTGCATCAGGAACTGCTGCTCGGCGTGGGCGGTCTGCGCGCGCTGAAAGCACTCGGAATCACCCCCGGAGTGCTTCATCTCAACGAGGGACACAGCGGATTTGCCGTTCTGGAGGCAATTCGCCAACGAATGGAAGAAGAAGGTATTGGCTTTGAGAAAGCCGTTCCCCGCGTAGCTCGCGAAGTGGTCTTCACCACCCACACCCCGGTTCCAGCCGGCCACGATCGTTTCGATGCCGATCTGATCGAAGAACACCTGGGGCCTCTGCGCGACGCGCTCAGCCTTTCCAAAGAAGCTTTCATGGCGCTCGGCCGCGAGAATCCCGAGAGCGACGAGCGTTTCTGTATGACCGTGCTTGGTCTGCGGCTTTCGCGCCGCGCCAACGCGGTTTCCTCGCTGCACGGCGAAGTCTCACGCGCGATGTGGACCAATCTCTTTCAAGGGAAATCGGAAGATTCCGTCCCCATTGGGCACATTACCAATGGTGTCCACGTTCCGACTTGGCTGGCGCCGCAGATGTTCCGGCTCTACGATCGCCATCTTGGCACGGGATGGCATCTGCGCAGCAGCGAGGCCAAAATCTGGGATGGCATTGAGAACGTCGATGACGGTGAACTCTGGGAGACACACTTTCACCTCAAGTCGCGGATGATTGAGTTTGTGCGACGCCGTGCTGTCCGGCAGGCCGCGCGCCGCGACGAATCTCGCGACGTGTTGCAGCAACTGGAACGCGCGCTCAGTCCTGATGCGCTCACGATCGGTTTTGCGCGGCGCTTTGCGACTTACAAGCGCGCCAATCTGATCTTGGCCGACATCGAAAAAATCGTGAGCCTGGTCAACGATCCGAAACGCCCGGTGCAATTTGTATTTGCCGGCAAAGCCCATCCGCTGGATGAGCCTGGCAAGCGCGTGCTGCAGCAGATTGCGCAGTTGATGCGGGATTCCCGGTTTTCCGACAAGATCATTTTCATAGAAGATTACGACATCAACGTGGGCCGTCATTTTGTGCAAGGTGTCGATGTCTGGCTCAACAATCCGCGGCGTCCGCTCGAAGCCTCTGGCACCAGCGGTCAAAAAGTCGTTCTAAACGGCGGATTGAATCTCTCCGTGCTCGACGGCTGGTGGGCGGAAGCCTACGACGGCATGAATGGTTTCGCCATCGGGAACGGCAGAACGCACTCCGACATGAATGTTCACGACACCCGCGACGGCGATGACCTCATGCGCGTCCTTCGCGATGAAGTGATTCCACTTTACTATCAGCGCGATCGCGATGGCCTTCCACGCGGCTGGATCAAGCGCATGAAGCGCACCATCCGCACTCTCGGCTGGCGCTTTAACGCCGATCGTATGGTCATGGATTACACGTTGCGGTGCTATGTTCCCGCAGCCGGCGGAACCTCCAGCGACCTGCGACTCAAGATATAGGCGCAGCCACAAAATTACAGCGCTAGTATCCAGCCGGAAGCGCCGCGTCCTCCGGATATCCAGCCATACCGAACTCCGGCACATCGAGTCCTTCTTCTTCCACCTCAGGTGCCACGCGCATGCTCTTTGCCTTGTTGACACACCAGAAAACAATGTAAGTTGCGCCGAAAGCCCAGATGGCATACAAAGTCGCTCCCATAAGCTGACACAGGAACTGCCGCACGTCGCCGTGAAGTAACCCGGTCACTCCCTGACCCGTGCGTCCCAGGTAAGTTGCCGCTCCGACGCCGTTCCATCCCGCGCCATACGTGCCGTCAGCGAAGATGCCCACGCTGACTGCGCCCAGCCAGCCGCAGTACCCATGCACTGAAATCGCTCCACAGGGATCGTCGACCTTGAGGACGCGGTCGTTGAAGATCACTCCTCCGCATACCAGCAATCCAGCCAGCACGCCGATGATGACAGCGCCCGTCGGAGAGACGAATGCGCAGGGAGCGGTGATAGCGACCAGGCCCGCGAGCATGCCATTGCACGCCATGGTGATGTCGGGCTTGCCGAATAGGAAATACCAGAGCAGCATCGCTGCCGCCGATCCCGTCACCGCAGCCAGATTGGTGTTGACGGCAACCACGGAGATGCGAAGGTCGGTCGCTCCTAGTGTCGAGCCGGGATTAAAGCCCATCCAGCCGAATAGCAGAATGAAAGTTCCGGTCACGACATAAACAATATTGTGGGCGGGGAAAATGCGGATCCTGCCGCCAGGTCCGTACTTCCCGAGCCGGGGGCCGAGGATGATAGCCAGAGCCATAGCGGCGAAACCGCCAACCGCGTGCACCACGCTCGATCCGGCAAAGTCGACATATCCATGGCCGAGATTCAGCGTCGATCCGACTTGCGACAGCCAACCGCCGCCCCAAGTCCAGCAGCCGGAAATGGGATAAAGAATCGCGCCGATAAAAAGTTCACACAGCAGGAATGCCCAGAACGTGATGCGTTCACAAATGGCGCCGACGATGATGTATCCGGCCGTCTCCATGAACACGACTTCGAACAGAGTCAGACAATTGCTGGCGCTGTCATACGCCGGACCGACCAGGAAAAAACCTTTACCACCGATAAATCCCCATTGGCCGCTGCCAATCAGGAACTTGTTGAGCATGGGGATGCCGCCCAGGTTGGTTGGCGCGGCATTGATAGCGACTGCCCCGAACTGGAAGGCATATCCGACGGCATAGTAGGCAAGAAAGGCAAACACGTAAGCGGCAAAATTGAGCATCATCAAGTGCGCGACATTTTTCTTGCGCACCAGTCCGCAGGTGAGCAGGGCAAACCCTGCCTGCATGAACAGGACCAGGTACCCGGTATTCAGCGTCCAGGCGAAGTTGGTAGCCACGCGAACATGGCCGACACTGTCCGCCAGTTTGATGGCGAGGGGTTCCTTGGCCGCCTGCGCTTGATACTCGTCAAACGCCCTTTTGTTCGCAGCATAATCGGGAGCGGATTTGTCGGTAGGCTCAGAAACGACAAAAGCGTTCCCGGCGGCATCCGCGGCATTCGTTTTGTCGCCGGTGGCGATGCCTGCCGGGTCCGGCTTGGGCTGGTCTTCGGCCCGGCACGGCACCGTCAGGCTCACCAGCATCGCGGTGGCGAGAAAGACGCCCAGAATAGATGGAAAAGAACATGACAGTAATAATAATGGTGATCGACGCGGGAATCGCCGCTCTGCATGCTTCGTCATGCCATGGCTCCTGTTTCTATGCGGTAAAACATGCTCGCTGCATCTTCACGTGAAGACGCGCGTTCCGTTACACAATCGCTCCTCACACTAAACGCCCGTGATCGGCGGAGTCCAATAGAAATTTCTTCTTGCGGGCATCAGAAAAGCTTTCGAAAAAAACGCCTGAGAAACTGGCGCCTGGCAAACTCTGGCGTCTAGCAAACTAACGAGCGAACCAGGGTTTCCAATCTGCGATTTTGATACTTGACACCGCCGCCAAACCATTTACCATGGATGAATATTTATGCATTATGATGGATAAATATGCCTCCACGGAGAAAGCAGTTTATGCGATGGTCCGGCAGGAGGAAGGGAGAACTCGGCAGACAGTCTGATGGCAGCGAAACTTAAGACGGCGGTGCTCGGCGCGACCGGATATTCCGGCCTCGAACTCGCTCGCCTTCTTGTCCGCCATCCGCACACCGACGCACCCTTGCTTTTGCGACGCGCTGCGGAAACGAACCCGGCGCCACAATCGATGCCCACATCAAGCAACGGCAACGGCAATGGCAAGTCTCCGGTCGAGGCTTCGATCCAGCCATTTTCGTGGTCTGCGCTAGATCAACACGGAGTCGAGTTGCTGTTCCTGGCCACTCCGCACGCGGTTTCTCGCGAAGTTGTTCCGGAAGCGATCGCTCGTGGCTTGCGGATTGTCGATCTCAGCGGCGCCTGGCGGTTGAAACAGGAACAGCATCGCGCCATTTACGGTTTCAAAGATGCCAGCGCGCAAACCGCGGCCGAACTTACTGAGCGCGCCGTGTACGGCTTGCCGGAACTCAACGCCGACCGCATACCTTCAGCCGCTCTGGTGGCGAATCCCGGTTGTTACGCGACATCGGTCATTCTCGCGCTGGCGCCGTTGCTTTCGGCGGGAATCGTAGATTGCGATCGCGGCATTATCTCCGATTCGAAATCGGGCGTTTCTGGCGCTGGCAAAGAACCCACCGCACGGACCCATTTTGTTTCCGTAGCCGACAATTTTTCGGCCTACTCGGTTTTCGGGCATCGACACACCGGCGAAATCCTCGAGCAGTTGCGTCTCAATTCTTGCCAGTTGATTTTTACTCCGCATCTTTTGCCGATTCCACGCGGGATCCTGTCGACGATTTATGTGTATTTGAAACAGGCGATGACGGCAGATGAAGTGCAGAACTGCTTTCACGAGCTCTACAAGGGAAAGAAGTGGGTACGGATTTTTCCTGCGTCGAGCTTGCCAGAAATTCAATTTTCCGTGCACACCAACTACTGCGACCTCGGTTTCTGTCTGGCCCGCGATGGCCGCCGACTCATTGTGGTTTCCTGTCTGGACAATCTGCTGAAGGGCGCGGCCGGTCAAGCAGTGCAGAATATGAACCTGATGTATGGCTGGGATGAAGCGGAGGGTTTGCAGTGAAAATTGTCGTCAAAATCGGCGGTGCGGCGCTTGAGGACAAGCTGACGTTGCAGAAATGCGCGAAGGCGGTAGTGCAGCTTGCGGAGGACGGACACCAGGTCACTGTGGTCCATGGTGGCGGGAGTGCGCTTACGCGAACCTTGCAGTTGCTCGGAAAGAAGAGCGACTTCGTCCACGGATTGCGCGTGACCGATGCCGAAACGCGCGATGTCGCCCTGATGGTGCTTGCCGGCATCGTGAATAAAAGTTTGGTCGCGGCCATCTCGGCCGCCGGGTATCCGGCCATCGGTCTTTGTGGCGGAGATGGCGGAGTTTTTCGCGCCCGCAAGAAACAGGACTCGGAACGCGATCTGGGATTTGTCGGCGAAATCTGTTTTTCTGAGCCACGGTGGCTGAAAGCCATTTGGGCCGAGGGTGGCATACCAGTTCTTTCCTCGGTTGCGCTCGGAGGTGACGGTCAGTATTACAACGTGAATGCCGACCAGATGGCGGCTGCATGCGCCATTGCCTGCGAAGCCGACGCGCTGATCTTTCTCACCGACGTAGCCGGCGTAAAACAGGCCGATGGCGAGGTAATGCCGCGCTTGGACACGAAGCAAGTTGTTGGACTCATCGAGGAATCGGTGATCAGCGGCGGGATGATGCCCAAGCTCGAAGCCTGCACTCAGGCCCTCAAGTCGGGCGTTGGCCGCGTACGCATTCTGCCGGCATCACAAGTCGAAATGCTGCCGTTGTTTTATTTTGAAAAAATCGAATGCGGTACGGAGGTCTTAAGAGCATGAGCCTGGCTTCTGTCTCGCGCTTGGAATCGAAGCTTTTGCTTCCCACCTACGAGCGCCAGCCTATTCTTTTTACCCGCGGACAGGGCGTGTATCTCTGGGATTCAGAGGGCAAGCGCTATCTCGATTTCTTGAGTGGAATCGGAGTCAACGCGCTTGGCCACAACCATCCTGCCATACAGAAGACGATCAAACGCCAGGCGGGCCGGCTGATCCACATTTCCAATCTTTTCTTCCATGAATATCAGGGAGAACTCGCGCGCCTGCTAACGGAAATCTCCGGGCTTGACCGCGCTTTTTTCTGCAATAGTGGCACCGAGGCTTGGGAGGGAGCGCTCAAACTCGCGCGCGCATTCGCGCGTATGAACGGTAAGAACGACAAGAATGATGGCGGCAAGAACGGTCATGATTCCGTGCTCAAGTCCGGCGCAAAGACCCGCATTCTGGCGATGGCAAATTCCTTTCACGGACGCACATTCGGCTCGTTAGCCACCACTGGTCAGCCCAAGTATCAAGCTCCGTTCGTTCCTCTCGTACCGGGCGTCGAGTTCGTCAAGTTCAACGACCCAGAGGACCTGCGACAAAAATTTGATGCGACCGTCGGCGCTGTATGTATTGAGACCATTCAGGGAGAAGGAGGAATCTGCCCGGTGAGCCGGGAGTTTCTGGAACTTGCCTCGCATTTGACCAGGCGGAGTGGCGCTCTGCTTCTGCTCGACGAAATTCAATGTGGTCTCGGACGGACTGGACGGCACTTTGCCTAT
The DNA here is from genome assembly GCA_035287825.1 of Terriglobales bacterium. Classification (GTDB taxonomy): domain Bacteria; phylum Acidobacteriota; class Terriglobia; order Terriglobales; family Acidobacteriaceae; genus Acidiflorens. The sequence goes on along the minus strand of DATEBK010000054.1, from coordinate 2,044 downwards.
CAGCACTACGACGTGATTCCGGATGTGGTCACGGTCGCCAAGCCGTTGGCTTGCGGTTTGCCGCTCGGCGCGATTCTCACGACCGAGCGGGTTGCCAGCTGCATGCATCCCGGTATGCACGGGACGACTTTTGGCGGAGGTCCGCTGACCTGTGCCGTGGCTATAGAGTTCTTGCGTCAGGAGAAGAAGTTGCTGAAGCAGGTCGGCGCGCTGGGCAAATATTTTCGCGTCGCGCTCGAAGAACTCGACAAGACCCATAAGTCGATCCAGGACGTCCGCGGCGCAGGCCTGATGCAGGCCGTTGAATTGGACTCGTCCGATTTGGCCAAAGCGGTTGCCAAACAGCTGTTGCAGGAAGGAATCATCATCAATCGCACGCACGAAAATGTACTGCGTTTTCTGCCGCCCTACATAATTGAGAAGAAGCACGTCGATCAGCTGGTCAAGGCCCTGGACACAGCATTAGCCAAACATGCGGAATCCGGGCGTCCTGGAACAGCGCTCCCGAAAAGGAAAACCTCAACCACGCCGGAGGTAGCTCATGCGCGTGCGTGAGGCGGTTCTTCCAGACGCGGAGCAGATTCATTCGCTGATTTCGGCTTACTCCGGTGACGGCACCCTGCTGCCGCGTTCGCTCGCGGAAATCTGCGAGAACGTCCGTGACTTCGTGGTGCTCCAGCACGAGGGCCGCATTATCGGATGTGGCGCTCTCCACCTCTATGGCGTGCATCTCGCCGAGATCCGTTCGATTACCGTCGATCCCGCCAGCCAAAGCATTGGCGGAGGTCGGCGGCTGGTAAGAGCGCTACTAGCCCAGGCGAAAAAACACAAAGTCAGTTGCGTGTGCCTTTTCACGCGGATCCCGGATTTTTTCTCGCGCATGGGATTTTCAGTTGCGAACCACCAGGATCTGCCGGATAAAATTCATAAAGATTGTCATCAATGTCCCCGGCTCTACCGCTGTGACGAAGTCGCGATGGTACGTGGCGAGTTGCCCACGTTTGCCATTTTGCCGCCGCCCACAAACTGGCTGAAGATCCACGCATGACCTCGCTGCGCCGCTCTCCAGAGAAAGTTCGTCTGCCGCTGGGCTTTTCTTTTTCGGCCGTAGCTGCCGGTATTAAAGCCAGCGGAAGGCCGGACTTGGCCCTGGCGGAAGCCGCCAAGGGTGCAACCGCGGCTGCCTTATTCACGCAGAACCGCGTGGTAGCCGCTCCCGTGGAGGTCGGCCGCGCAAGCCTGCTTTCCTCGCGCTACCGGGTTCGAGCTGTCCTCGTGAACTCCGGAAATGCCAATTGCGCCACCGGTCGCGCCGGCATTCACGCATGCCAACAAGTTTGCCGTGAAACGGCGACCGCACTCGGAGCGCTCGCCGATGAAATCTTTCCTTCTTCAACCGGCATCATCGGCGTGCCGCTTGCGGCCGAGAAAATCACGGTCCAGTTGCCCAAACTCATTGCCACCAGATCTGCCAGCCGGCGCGGCATTCTCGCCTTCGCCCATGCCATCATGACGACCGATACGCGGGCGAAAATCGCATCCAGGCGCTTCAGCGTGCGGGACGATGATGTCACCGTGCTGGGAATCGCGAAGGGTGCGGGAATGATTCACCCGCAGCTTGCGACCATGCTCGTGTATTTGTTTACAGATCTTCGCGCGAGCGCGGCCGAGTTGCGGCCTCTTCTGCGCGAAGCTTGCGACTCCTCGCTTAACTGCATGTCGATCGACGGCGACACCTCTACGAATGACACTGTGCTATTGCTGGCGAGCGGCGCGAGCGGCGTTCGGTTGAGAGATGCGGGCTCACAAAAAAAGTTTGCGGTTGCCTTGAACACTGTGTGCCAGTCGCTCGCCCAACAGATCATCAGCGATGGTGAAGGCGTGCAGCACGTCATCCGTCTTGTTGTTGAACAGGCGAGCAGCAGGGAAGAAGCTTTGCTGGTCGCGCGCACAATCGCCCACTCCATGCTCGTCAAAACCGCCTGGGCAGGCGCCGATCCGAATTGGGGACGCATTCTTGCGGCTGTCGGAAGGTCGGGTGCGC
>DATEBK010000053.1:0-23669 GCA_035287825.1 Terriglobales bacterium | reverse complement strand
CGAACCGCGCATAGATCAGCCGATGCGAGCCGAGTATTCCCCCTTGCAGACAAATCGCAAATGCTAGCGCAACCGCTGCTACTGGCCACAACTGGCCATGAAGTTCCATTTCCTGCTCGCTCATGCGCTCCGAGAAGTCTGCAACTCGTCGCACGCCATTGCGCAGCCACCGCCAGGCACGCGGCTTTTCGGCTAGCGCGACGAAGTTCGTCCACAGAATCGGCCCGGCAATCAGCACCAGCAGCATGGAAGAAACCGGCAGGTTGCGAGCCGAGTAGAACCCGAAATACGCCGTCAGCAGCACGACCAATATCTGGCTGAGATGGAGTTTTGGTTTACTCGCAATTCGATCTCCGGCAAAGGCGATCAGCACCAGAAGCAAAATCATGGCAAAGCTGCGCTGCGCCCAGCCATGAAAATCAGGCGACTGGAATTCGTTGATGTGGTTCATCAGGTAACGATCGCTGAGATAGCGATAAATATGCAGGTGCAGCCGCCAGGAGTAAGGATTTACCAGCGTTGCCGCGGCTGAAACCACCCAAACCATCGCCATGGCGCGGGCTCGGCGGGCGAGACGAATCGCGGCCAACGCATCCGGCTCGCGCATGCTGTCGATAAACGCCGCGATGCAGTAGGTCGCGAGCAGAGCTGATCCGAACAGCCAGCCGCCATGCAGGTTGACCCACAGCAACATCGAGACGGGGAAGAACCATAGGACCCAGCGGGGCGGAGGGCTGCTTTCGGAACGTTCCCATCGCTCGAGCACGACAAACCAGAGCAACGAAAAGAGCCAGCTCACGATATGCGGACGGGCGTAGAGATGAATCATCGCCGCGGCTTCCGCAAGGAGCATGAGGACGATGGCGAGCAGCAGACCGGTACCACGCCGTATGAGTTCGGAGAGCAGAAACGTGAAGATCGAGGCCACCAGCAAAGCGCACAGCCACACGACTCCATTCAATCCGCAGGCGTGGTCGAGGACTCCCAGCAGGATGTCGTACAACCATTCCCAGGCAAACCACGGCTGGCCTTGCATAGTAGACGAAAACGGATCGGTGCGAGGAAGTGCGCGGCTGTCTAGAATCAGCTCGCCGGTACGAATGTGCCATCCGATATCGGCATCGGCGAGCGGCCGCAACGATAAAGGACCTGCCAGCAGAGACCAGAAAAGAAAAATGAAAATAATATTGCGGACGGAAGGCAGCAAGAAACGCATAGCGAACGAGCTGGGCTGCTCCGGAGTCATCAACGCGTGATCAGGAAAAAGGGTGAAGAAGCAGTGTATAAGGTTTCAAGACTTCAGGGTTTCGAGGTTCAAGATTTCAGGCTTCACGATTTCGCTTCAAGTTCAAGTCCGGCTCCTCAAAACCAGGAATACATGAACCCTCGTCGGAATCCCGTGAATCTCTATAGTGGAGGGCCGATGCGGATACCCCATGAAACCACCGAGTGACGGCAAGGCTCGACCCCGAATCGTAATCGTCGGCGCCGGCTTTGGAGGCTTGACGGCGGCTCGCCGACTGGCCAAATTGCCCGTGCAAATCACGCTGGTTGATCGCAAGAACCATCACACTTTTCAGCCGCTGCTTTATCAGGTGGCGACTGCAGGACTCTCTCCGGGGGAAATCGCCGCGCCGATTCGATGGATTCTGCGAGCAAATTCTAATATTGAAGTGTTGCTTGAAGAAGTAGTCGATTTCGATCTGCAAAACAAGAAGATCATTACCATGGAGCAGGTTATCGATTATGACTACTTAATCGTCTCTTCCGGGGCCACGCACGCGTATTTCGGCCATGATGAGTGGGAGCCGCTGGCTCCAGGCCTAAAAACGATTGAGGATGCGCTCGAAATCCGCCGACGGGTCCTACTCGCGTTCGAACTCGCAGAACGCCAAGGCGCTGTAAGGCAGACCGACGACCGAGGCGAAGGCAATCGAGGTGACTCCCCAGCCGAATCTCCACTGCGGTTCGTAGTGGTTGGAGGCGGTCCCACCGGCGTTGAGCTCGCCGGAACGCTGGCGGAAATTGCGCGGCATGCCCTGACGAATGAGTTTCGCAACTTCGATCCGCGACAGAGCCGCATCCTGCTCATCGAAGGTGGACCGCGAGTTCTGCCTGCCTACAGTGAAAATCTCTCGCACAAGGCCGAGCTACAACTGCAGCACCTTGGCGTCGACGTGCTCACCGACCACATCGTAACGCGCATTGAGCCGGGAGCGGTCTTGGCTGGGGATAGAAAGATTCCCGCGCAAGTCGTCCTGTGGGCCGCGGGAGTTGCTGCCTCGCCACTCGGCAAGCGATTGGGAGTTCCGGTCGATCACGCCGGGCGTGTATTGGTTGGCCCTGATCTCAGCATTCCGGGGCATACGGAAGTCTTTGTGATCGGCGACCTGGCTGCGCTCAACGATGAGCAAGGCAAAATGCTTCCGGGCGTCGCGCCGGTTGCGATTCAGCAGGGCGAATGGGTGGCGCGAACCGTCGCACGCGACCTTGAAGATCAGCCTCGGAGCAATTTTCATTATCACGACAAAGGAAGTCTCGCGACTATCGGCCGTGCCGCCGCCGTTGCCCAGTTCGGCAAGGTCGAGATCTCCGGATTCTTCGCGTGGCTGTCGTGGCTGTTGGTCCACATTCTTTTTCTCATCGGATTTCGCAATCGCCTCCTGGTGATGATCCAGTGGGCGTGGTCGTACATTACCTATGATCGCGGCGCGCGGCTGATCACGGGCAGAGACGATCTGCCGGGTTGGACCCAAGCCGCAGCGAGCATTGAAGCGAACGGCAGCGGCGCAAGAATCTCTGCTACGAACGGCAATGGTACAAATGGCAATCCATGAGTGACGAGCTGGTTCTGGTTACAGGCGGGTCAGGCTTTATCGGAGCACACTGCATTTTGCAGCTATTGAGCGCCGGCTATCGCGTGCGGACGACTGTGCGCTCCCTAACGCGCGAAGCTGACGTGCGCGCCATGCTCAAGGTTGGCGGCGCCGCGCCCGGGGAATCGCTCTCTTTTGTGGAGGCCGATCTCACGTCTGATGGGGGCTGGCCAGAGGCAGCTGCGGGATGCAGCTATGTGCTGCATGTGGCGTCGCCATTCCCCATGAACATCCCAAAGCACGAAGACGACCTGATCGTGCCCGCGCGCGAAGGTACGCTTCGGGTGCTGCGCGTCTCGCGCGAAGCTGGCGTAAAGCGGGTTGTGTTGACCTCGTCGTTTGCCGCGATCGGCTATGGACACGCGCAGCAAGCGGCACCGTTTAATGAAACGAACTGGACGGACGTCAATGGCAAAGATGTGAGCGCCTATGCTAAATCGAAGACCTTGGCCGAACGCGCGGCTTGGGACTTCATCGTCAACGAGGGTGGCGGGCTGGAGCTTTCCGTCGTAAATCCGGTCGGGGTATTTGGCCCAGCGCTTGGAGCGGATTATTCGACCTCGATAGCCATCGTGGAACGCATGATGAATGGAGCAGTGCCAGGATTGCCGCGGATTGCTTTTGGCATTGTCGATGTGCGGGATGTCGCCGACCTTCACCTGCGCGCCATGCTTGAGCCCGCCGCCAAGGGCGAGCGCTTCCTGGCTGTGGCTGGCGAATTTGTCTCGCTCGTCAGCATGGCGAAGGTGCTAAAGGAGCGCCTTGGTACAGCGGCCAAGCGCGTGCCGACGCGACAGTTGCCTGACTGGTTGATGCGCATTGCTGTAGTTTTCGATTCATCGTTGAAGCTGGTTGTGCCTGAGCTTGGCAAAACGAAAAACGCTAGCAACGCCAAGGCCAAGGATCTGCTTGGCTGGAGACCGCGTTCGAATGAAGAGGCCATCGTTGCTACCGCCGAAAGTCTGGTGCGGCTTGGATTGCTCCGCGATTCGGCCGGTGTTGCCGGCGAACCACAACCGGCAGGTAACCGACGAATCTAAGGATCAGCGGCCAATTGCCCCGATATAATCATGGTGTCGTGAAACGCGCTGCTGTTTTCGTCTTTGTGGCTTCGCTGTTTTTCTGCCGGCCGTCCCACGGTCAGGAGAGCCACGCGCCGACTCAAACCGTTGCTGGGCGAACAATGGTCGTGCTGCCCTTTGAAAATGCTTCTCCGACACCGGGCCTGGAATGGCTCGGCGAATCTTTTCCTGAAACTCTATACCAGCAACTCAATTCGCCGCTGTTGTACGTAGCCAGCCGTGACGAACGTCTGCGCTCTTACGATCGCTGCGGAATTCCCGCCGGCGTGTACGCGTCACGGGCGACTCTCTACCGCATCGCCGAAGAAATGGATGTCGACTACGCGGTCCTGGGCTCCTACAGCTACAACGGCGCACGTCTTTCGGCAACGGCGCAGTTGCTAGACATGCGCGCGCAGAAGCTATCGTCCCCGGCCACCGAATCCGCGCCCCTGGCCGAGCTTGGCAGCCTGCAATCAGCGCTGGCGTGGGACTTGCTTCGCCTCATCCGCAGCGATTTCTCTCAGTCGAAAGACAGATACATCGCCAGCGTTGGTCCGATACGGCTCGACGCGCTGGAAAACTATATTCATGGCGTAATTGCCACCAAGGCGGCGGAAAGAGAACAGCATTTTCGTGAAGCTACTCGCCTCAATCCCGATTATTCCGAAGCCTGGCTTGAGCTAGGCAAGACGTACTATGCACAACGCGCTTACGAACAGGCAATCGCGGCTCTCAGCCAAATCCGGCAGAACGGCCAGCAGGCTTCCGTAGTTTCGAGCGCCGTTTCAGGAGCGGTGGTTTCGGGAGCAGTGGTCCGTGAAGCCAACTTTTATCTCGGGCTCGCTGCCTACGCGCACGGAGATTTGGCGCGATCCGAGAGCGCCTTCGAATTCGTGGCGGCGCGCGTGCCGCTGGCCGAAATTTATAACAACCTGGGAGTGGTCGCTGCCCGCCGCGGCCAGAAAAATGCGGCTGACGATTTCGAAAGGGCGATTCAAGACGATCCCAGCGATGCCGACTATCACTTTAACCTGGGAGTTACGCTGGCGTCTTCCGGTGACCGCACTGGGGCCGCTCGCGAGATGCGGGCTACGCTCGATCGACGCCCCAACGACGCAGAGGCGAGGATGCTGCTGGATTCGCTCGCTCCGGGCGCCGGCAGTTCCGCTCCCGGCGATATTGTCCCGAGCAGTGCGACATTGAAGATCCCGGCCGAGCGCGTGAAGCGCAACTACGAGGAAAACGCCTTTCGCCAGATGACCACACAGATGGAAGGGTGGGCGGAGCAGCAATTCGCGCGCTCCGATCCCCGTGCCCACGCGCACTTTCACATTGAACTGGGTAAGGAACTCATGGCCCACGGATTCACCACCGAAGCCGACGCCGAATTCCGGCACGCAGCTGCCGTCGATCCTTCGAGCACCGCGGCTCTCACCGCCCTGGCCGAAGACTACGAGGCGCGTGGCGATATGCAAGCCGCCCGAGCCGAGGCCGAAGCCGCGCTGCGGATTCACGAGTCCGCTGACGCTTATCTGGTTCTGGTGCGCCTTGATCTACAGGAAAATAAAATTGGCGCGGCCACGCAGGACATCGAGCGCGCATTACAACTGGAGCCATCGAATCCTGCCGGACAAGAGTTAAAGCGCGCCCTCACGGCCAAGCTCGCGGAGAAATCACAGCAATGAAATCGGGCATCAATCGTCGGCTCTCAGGGGTCCGCGGCCAATTGTCGGGGTCCGCAAGCAGACGGCTGTCGCGTCTGCTTTTCGCGCTGCTGACTATGTTGGCTCTGACCGCGTCCGGTTCGGCCGATGTCCTGAGAATCTCGGTTGACGACGCTATCCAACCCATTACTGCGGAATACATCGCGCGCGCGCTCGAGACAGCAGCAGCGAATCACGATCAGGCGGTTTTGATCGAGATCAATACTCCGGGAGGTCTGGTTGATTCGACGCGTAAGATCATTGAATCCATCGTGGCTTCGCCTGTGCCGGTCATCATCTATGTGACGCCAAGCGGGAGCCGCGCTGCTTCTGCCGGCTTCTTCATTCTTGAATCGGCTGATATTGCCGCGATGGCTCCTGGAACGAATACTGGCGCGGCACACCCTGTCATCCTCGGCGAGAAGATGGATGACGTGATGAAACAGAAACTGGAGAACGATGCAGCAGCGCTAATGCGTTCCGTTGTCGCCAAACGTGGACGCAATGTCGAAGTTGCCGAAAGCACGGTGCGCGAGTCGAAGTCGTTTACCGAACAGGAGGCGCTCGACAAGAAACTGATCGAGTACATTGCTCCGACCGAGCAGGATTTGTTTCGGCAGATGCGCGGGAACAGCTTCAAGCGCTTCAACGGGACGAGCGTCACGCTCAACCTGACCAACGAAAGCGTGCGCGACTACCGCATGACATTGAAGGAGCGCATTCTCAGCTATCTGATGGACCCGAACATCGCATTCATCCTACTAGCGATTGGAGCACTGGCGCTTTATGCGGAGTTCAACCATCCTGGCGCAGTCATTCCGGGGACTGTGGGAGTGGTCTTTATTCTTCTTGCGGCATTTGCGCTCAACCTGCTGCCGGTACGTTTCGCCGCAATTGCCATGATTGCCGGGGCTTTTGCGTTGTTTGCGGCCGAGGCAAAATTCGCCAGTCATGGCGTGCTTACCACCGGAGGAATCGCGCTGCTGACGCTGGGTGGGCTTTTTCTGGTGGATGCGCCGATCCCTGAGATGCGGGTTCACCTTACGACGGCGCTTGCGGTCAGCATTCCGCTCGGCATTATTACGGCGTTCCTGATGAGCATTGCGGTGCGCGCACGCCGCAACAAAATTGTTACGGGCGAACAAGGATTAATAGGCGAAATCGGAATTGCTGAAACGGCGCTTGCGCCTGCGGGGAAAGTTTTTGTTCATGGCGAGTTATGGGACGCTGTTTCCGCCATTCCCGTTTCTGCTGGAGACCAGATCGTGGTTCGCCAGATCGAGGGACTCACGCTGCGAGTCGATCCGATTGCGGGCGCAAAGCCGACGACGGCGTAAGTCCCGCGGCGAAAGGCGTCGGCTAAAGACAACGGCTTCAGATTACTTGGCCAACGCGCCTGGGATGATCCCGTCGGTCAGCGTGAAGCTGGAGCCGATACTGCCAACGACGGCTGACTTACGCGTCAGACCAACCCGTTCTCTCAGTCGATACACCGCTTCTATGCCGGTACAATGCGCTCCCAGGAGATTTGCCACCTTGAATTCCTTCAGCTCATCGCCGGTCCAATTTAGTTGTTCATCGGTGGCCGGAAATAGATGCAGGCCACCCACAACTCCATAGACCGGCCGGTCGCCGAATTTACCGGTCGCATCGGCGAGGATGTTGACGATTCCGGCGTGCCCGCAACCCGTCACTACGACCAATCCTCGAGTTGTATTGAGCACCAACGATTGATCCTCAGGAATATTGTCCTCGACCAAGCCTTCGGGCGTCTGCACTTTTCCGCTCGCGGACCAATTGTGCTCCGGATATTTGCGCGGCACTGGGCCGGTCAACCACGCGCCGGGAAAAATCTCGGAGTATTCAGAGTGCTCGATAATTTTTCCGCCTGTGGCTTCATACTCTTTGCGAATGGCAATCATGGTGTTGGCTTCGCCCTGCGGCGACGGCCGGCTATAGAAAATTCCCTTGGCGACATGCACCACCGACAGCGCGGCGGGATTTTTCTTCATCATCTCGCGCCGCAGCGTGAGCAAGCCAGAGACATGATCCCAGTGATTGTGAGTGAGAATGACCTCATTGACGTCTGACAAGTCAATATTCAGAGCGCGCGCATTCTGAAGCACCGTATCGGGATGAGCTCCGGTGTCGAGCAAAATGCGATGGCCATCGGCTTCGACCAGCGCAGAGAAACCCCACTCGCCCATGCCCGTCATGTCTGCGACAAGCATCGTGGAAAGGAGAGTGATTTTGAGTGTTCGAATCTGCGCCGCAGAATCGGCCGCACTGCCGGATGGTACTTGCGCTGTAGCCAATTGCGGTCCGATCTTGGGGATGGGCGAAACGGAAAAAATGGCGATAGCTGCGAGTGCGGCCAAGAATCGAGGGTGCCTTGTCATGCCCATAATTTATACCTCCCTATTTGTGCCGGCGTGCGAGGTACGCATCACGCCTGACAAACTAAACCATAGCCAGCCGGTTAGTAAATGGCTACCCGAATCATTCTGAATACTCCACCCTGGTGTTCAGGACAGCGAAGGGGGCTGGCGTGCGCTACAATCCGCTCAGAAGACAAAAGAGAGACGGAGGCGGTTATGCCGGATATTGGGCTACCGGTGATCGCGATCGCGGTCATCATTGTTGTCATTTACATGCTGAGTTCCATCAAGATCCTGGCGGAATATGAGCGCGGCGTGATCTTCCGGCTGGGAAGGTTGATTGCGTCCAAGGGGCCAGGCGTTATTCTCGTTTTCGCTCCGATTGACCGCATGGTGCGGGTTTCGCTGCGGCAGGAGGCGCTGGAAGTTCCTCCGCAGGACATTATTACGCGCGACAATGTAACGCTCAAAGTGAATGCGGTGATTTTTTTGCGGGTGATCGACCCGAATAAAGCGGTGGTGGAAGTTTCGAATTACGCTTACCAGACTTCGCAGTTTGCGCAGACGACACTGCGATCAGTGCTTGGCGAACAGGAACTCGACGAACTGCTGGCGCACCGCGACAAAATCAACCTGCGGTTACAGAGCATTCTCGATACGCACACCGCGCCGTGGGGTGTAAAGGTTGCGAACGTGGAGGTAAAGCAGGTAGATATGCCGGAATCAATGCTGCGGGCGATGGCCAAGCAGGCAGAGGCGGAGCGGGAAAAGAGGTCAAAGATCATTCACGCGGAGGGCGAATTTTCGGCGGCGCAACGACTGGTGGACGCGGCGCATTTGCTTTCTTCGGAGCCGGCCAGCATCCAGTTGCGGTATTTGCAAACGCTGACGGAAATTGGTGTGGAGAAGAATACGACGGTGGTTTTTCCTGTGCCGATTGATTTCTTCTCAGGCATGCAGAATTTGCTGGCGGGCGGAAAAGCTGCGGCCTCACCGGCGAAAACTTAGAGGTCAAAGTAAATTTCCATGGCAATGGCGCAACAAGATACTGAGATTACGCTGGGCACGGGTCGCATGCTGGCGATTTTTTTTGCGTTCGTGCTGATTTGTGCATTTTTCTTCGCGATCGGCTTTTCGCTGGGCCGAAAAACTACGATGGCTACAACAAGCAACTTGCTGAGCGCAGGCAGCGCGGCTCCGGCAACAATTGTGCGGCCCTCGGCCGCCAAGAACGACGCGGCACAGGCAGGGGCCCAGTCGCCCCAGCCCAGCGACTTTAGCTTTTACAAGGCTGTAGGAGAGAAGAATGCTGGGGCTACCCCAACATCTCCGGATGCGAAGACACAAACGCTCCCTGTGACTGCGGCGGCGGCCACGACACCAGCGACGGACGCTCCGGCAAATACGACTACCGAAACAGCGCCCGCAACCGGCGGATACTTCGTGCAGGTGGCAGCGGTCAGTCGCCAGGAGGACGCCGAAGCTCTGGTCGAGGCGCTGAAGAAAAAACAGTATCCGGCCTTCACGGCGAACAATCCAGCGGCGGACAAGTTCTATCACGTTCAGGTTGGGCCCTACGCGGACATAAAGGAGGCCGAGGCAATGCGGGCTCGGCTGATCGGCGATGGATACAATCCGATTGTGAAGAAGTAGCGAGCATTTGGTAATTTTGCGAGATTACAAGATTACTTGGCCGCGAGATTCCCAGTTTCTTTCATGTCTGATTCTTCGCCCCATCTCGACCGCTTTCTTCATGCCATTGCCGACCCGGCTCGTCGGCGGATTCTGCAGGCGCTCAAGGAGAAGGGAGGGTCCTCTATCGGCAAAGACGCTGGGCTTTGCGCAGCCGATATTGAACGACGCGTGAAGCTGAAGCAGCCTACGGTGTCACATCATATGAAGATTCTGGAGAAGGCCGGATTGGTGGCAGCCGCGAGGGAAGGCCACTGGCGCTGGTATCGGCGGAACGAGAAGTCGATCACGGACATGACCCGGCGGCTGAAAAACCTGCTTTAGCGTAAAGACTTATCGCCGTGATTTCTTAATAAGAATCTTCAGAGCAGAAACGACGTAGGAAAATGGCTACGCTCCCGCACCCGTGGCGTAGGATTTGTCTTCGGATTTGTCTTCGGATTTTTCTTTCGCCTTCACTGACAATTTGTCTTCTCTTTGACTGAGGGAGCGGACTTGTGAAATAAGGTCCGCGACCTCGAAAGGCTTGGCCAGTGCGGGCACGCCGTGTTCTTGCAAAAAGGTCCGGGTCTCCTCGTCGATTACAGTTGAAAACGTCAGCAGTACACCCTTCTCAAGTCCGGGACACTGTTGCGCGATCCAATCATACATCTCGCGGGCGGTGCATCCGCCAGGCATGCGCCCGTTCATCACGACGACGTCAAAATGACCGTTGCGCAATCGGTTCTGCGTGTCTTCGATGCTCATGGAGGTTGTGACGTCCGCGCCGGCTCCGACCAAAACGTCGCGTTCGAACTCCAGCACAGCCTCTTCGTCCTCCACCAGCAAGATGCGTCCTCTGAGGACTGACTCGCGCCGCGTGGGCTCTACCGTCTCAGGCACTGCGGATTTATCGCTCGCCAGCAGGCGGACTTCGACGGTCGCTCCGCCCTCATCGCGATTGCGCGCCACGATCTCGCCACCATGTTCCTTGACAATGCCATAACAGATGCTCAAGCCAAGGCCAGTTCCCTTGCCCACTGATTTGGTGGTGTAGAAAGGGTCGAAAATTCGACTCGGGTCCTTGATCCCGGGACCGCTATCATCGAATTCCACGCAGACATACGTGTCCTTCTTGAACACGCGCACCTTCAAAACCCCTTTGCTGCTGCTCTCGACCATGGCATCGAGCGCGTTATTCACGATATTCAGGAAGACCTGTTCCAACTGATGAGGATCGCCGATGACCGAAGGCATATCCTCGGGGATCTCCCGCTCGAGCGAAACGTTGTTTACTTTCAAATCGTACTCGCGCAACATGAGCGATTCTTCCAGCACCTTACGGAGATCGACTTCCTGCTTCTGCGGCTTGCGCTGGCGGGCAAAGGAAAGCAGGTTCTGCACTACCCGATGCGTCCTTTGCGCCTGCTTGAACAGTTTGCGTACGTACTCAGCGGAACGCTGATCGAGGCCGGCGCCTTCCAGCAGTTGCGCATATCCGAGGATCGCGGTTAGCGGATTATTCAATTCGTGCGCTACTCCGGCGATCAACTGGCCGACGGCGGACATTTTTTCGCTTTGCAGTAGTTGTTCCTGCGTGCGGCGGAGGTCTTCGTAGGCACGGCAAGTCTCTTCGTAGAGCTGAACTTTTTCGATGGTGGTCGCCAACTGCCTGCTGATGGCGACGAGCAGATTCTCATCATTGCTCGAATAGTGCCGGTCTTCTTTGCTGGCAATGCCCATGATGCCGATGGGCTTTTCTTTACCCCAGAGCACGACCCAGATCCAGCACGGCAGACGATCGGCGCAGGCAAACTCCACTACCGATGGCGGCAGGTGCGGAACAAAATCCTGCGTCACCACTTCCGCTCGTGAGCGCATGACCAGATCGCCCAATCCCTCGGGAAAAACAACTTCCGCCATGCGCACGCGGGCCTCGCTGCGTGGGCCCCAACCGGCGCGCCGCCGGTAGGTTCCTTCCGGTTCGATCGCGAGATAGACCGAGCCGGTCTCGGCTCCGAAAAGCGAGATCACCTGGCGCAGCGTCAGATTCAGAATTTCATCGAGATCGAATGACTGCGTCGCGATCACGGCCATGGCGTTCAGCGCGTTCAATTCGCGATTGCGCCGCCGCATCTCATCTTCCGAGCGTTTTTTCTCGGTGATGTCCAGGACGAAACCTTGGTAGCGCTCAATGTGTCCCTTCGTGTCGCGGGTCGCAAAGCAGCTCTGCGCGACCGTCAGTAGAGTGCCATCTTTGCGGCGTACCGTAACCTCGAAGTTGCGCACATAGTTGTGCGCTTCGATCTCTCTACGGAAAGCCTCTCGCTCTTCGGGAACCGCGCTCAACACGCTCCCCAGATCAAGCGCCATCAACTCGTCCCGGTTGCTATATCCAAGCATGGTGACGAAGGCGTCGTTACAGTCGAGCAGATCTCCTTCCGGCGTTGCCACGAACACGCCTTCCTGCGCTTGCTCGAAGAGCATGCGGTATTTCTCTTCTGCCACCTGACGTTCAGTAGCATCGTGCACCACGTGAATGGTGCCTTTCTGCCCGCTTCCCTGCTCGGCATAGGATGAGGTCGAAACCACCGACTGGCCGCCGAAACAGGGATCCGGAGCTTCGGTCACTCCTTCACCATGCGTGCAGTAGGGGCATCCGCTCCAGGCACGGCGTTGGGGCAGAACCTCTTTACAAAGACTGCCCAAAACATCGGCCGGCGCCTTTCCCAGGCGCTGCAGCAGGGCTTGATTGCTTCTGAGAATGCGGAAATCCGCGTCGTGCGCCAGAATCAGGTCCTGGATGGAATCGAAAGTATTCGTCCATTGCCGTTGGGAGCGCAGGACCTGCTCCAGCAAACGCAGATTCTCTGTTGCGATTCCTAGCGCCTGCGCCGCGGTTTCCAGGAATTCCAGTTCATCGTGAGCGTGACGGCGGTTGCTTGAATAACCGAACGACAGTAGGCCGATCACGGTTTTCTTGCCGACCACCGGCAACAGCACGGCGTGACGAATTCCGTGCTTGCTCAGTTGTTCGCGCTCCGCGAGGGGCATTTCCGCGAGTTTTCGGACCGCTGCCCGATTTTCCTGCAGGACGCGGGTCTGCGCTTCCTCGGGTTCAAATTGAGTAATAGCGCGCAGAAATTCGCCCGACAGGCCAGCATGTTGAGTTGGTACCAGACGGTCTCCATCCATCAACTGGAACCATGCTGCCTTCGCCCCTGCGATGGTCTTGAGTTTCTCCAACGCGGTCTGGATCATGGGGGCGTGATTTTGGCCCCGCGCGATGGTTGCCGTCAACTCGTTGAGGACCGCCAGCCGGCGGGTGCGCACGCGGGAATCATCGAGAACGATCAACAGGAGGCTCGCGCCGAAAAGCACTTCCGCGAACAGATACGCTTCACTTGGAATGTGGCTGGTAAAGAGCGGCCAGTTCAGATTCAACGTGAGCAGCCCGGCGCCAAACAGGAATGCACCCGGACCGATCCGGCCGGCGCGGTGGCGCACGAGTTCGACGACAGCCAAGGCAGCCAGAAGCCGACACGCCACATCCACTCCCATTCCGAGCGTTTTCGAATTGACGGAATAGAGCGCGTCCGGAAAATACATCGGCCGCATGGCTGCAAAGACCGCCAGCACCCACCAGATGGGGGCCAACACGGTCAACTCCCGCCGCGCCTGAGCCGACATCAATGCCGCTGCGGCAAACAACCCGATCGCCAGAACAAAGTCGGCCTGGGCGAAAGCCGCCATCGACTTCGAGAGGACGGGCAACTCCACTCCTCCAGTTGCTCCCCCGCTTACCCAGAGAAACGAACCGTACGCGACCCAGCCCGCGCCCCACACCAGTAGACATTTTTCGCGAAAGGCCCGAAAGAAAAGCAGACTCAAGGCAACAGCAACCAACGTGGCAGTTTCCCGCGCCGTCAGCCAGGGGACGGTCATCAAGCCAATCCGATTCCCAAACAGCCAGGCAGGACCCATAAAGAGACGAGGGGCGCCAATAGGCGCACGAACACCCAGTCTTTTACATATCACGCGCACCATCCGTACTTGCCGGATTTCGGCCTCCAATTGGTTACTTTCGGAATGTGTAGTCGACGCCTAAAATGAGCGATACATTCAATCAGGCCTATGCCAAATGAACGCATCCTTGTCGTGGATGACGAGGAAACAATCCGCGAGATTGTCTGTTCCATGCTGGGCGGCGCCCATTTTCAGACTCGTCAGGCCGCCAACGGCGTGGAAGCCCTGTCGATTCTGGAATCGGGCGACGAATTCGACCTCGTCCTCTCGGATCTAATGATGGCCGAAATGGATGGGATCGCCCTTCTGGAACGCGCCAAAGAGCTCTACCCTGACATGCCGATTGTCATGGTCACGACCGTCCATGACATTTCTGTTGCTCTGCAGGCGATTCGCAATGGTGCCTACGACTATTTGCCTAAGCCTTTCGAGCGCGAGCAACTGCTGGCCACCGTGCGGCGCGCGCTGGAGAATCGCCGCCTGAAGCGCGAGAATGACGCATATCGCACGAACCTGGAAGTTCTGGTTGCCGAACGCACCCAGCAATGGAAGACGGCGCTCACCAATCTGGAAAGATCCTACGACATCACGCTGGAAGCTCTGGGAGACGCACTGGACTTGAAAGACGCCGAAACTGAAGGTCACTCCAGACGCGTGACGGCTTACACCATCGCGATTGCGCGCAAGATGGGATTACCCAAGGAAGAAATCAATATCATCGCCCGCGGCGCTTTTTTGCACGATATCGGCAAGATGGCTATTCCCGATGACATCCTGCGCAAACCGGGGAAGCTCACCGAAGACGAAATGGCCATCATGAAGGAGCACTGCTACCGCGGCTACAAGATCATCTCGCGCATACCGTTTCTGTCGGAAGCAGCGGAGATTGTTTATTCCCACCAGGAGCGCTATGACGGACTCGGCTATCCTCGAGGGTTGAAGGGTGATGAGATCCCTCTCGGAGCGCGCATGTTCTCCATCGCGGACACACTTGACGCAATGACTTCCGACCGGGTTTACCGTCCGGCACAAAGTTTTCAGGCGGCACGCAAAGAGATCGAACTGTGGTCGGGGCGCCAGTTTGATCCTAAGATCGTCAAAATCTTCCTCGAGATGCCCGACAATATCTGGGAAGACCTGCGAAAAGACATCAATGGCCCGGACTCGCCGCTACCGAAGCTCTAAACCCGCAGCCGCTTCCGGATCCTCCAACTTAGTAGCTCGCTTCTTTCGAGTGCAATCTCGACCGCAATTTGGCAGGCTCGAAGCGTTCTAACTATAGGGCGCGGACCTGCCATCTGCGGTCCAGAACATCAGTTCGTAACATCCGGTAAAATCGACGAACATCGCGACAGAAATCCGAGGAGAGCGCCGATGAAAAGCAGCCTAATCACGTTTTGCGCGGTACTCGTTCTGAGCGCTTTTTCCGTTGCGCAAAATTCTGCCGTCAATACTCAGCCCAATACGATTCTCGTGGGCGCCGACGGCAAGTATGAAACCGCGCCGGATACGGCGCTTATCCAGTTCAACATCTCGACCCAGGCCGATACCGCCAAAGACGCCTACGACCAGGCATCCAAACAGGCGGAGGCCACGCGCCAGGTGTTGCGGGCCAATGGCATCGATCCCAAGTCCGCGGAGATTGGTTTTTTTTCAGTGAATCCTGAATACGATTGGAAAAACGTGAAGCACAAGGTAATCGGCTACCAGGTCACCACCAGCGTGAGCCTGAAGCTTAAGGATTTCTCGAAGATCGGTCCGGTCACCGAGCAACTGGCCGACGCCAGCGTCGGTGAAAGCCAAACGCTGAGCTATACGCTTGATGCGACGGAAGAAGCGAAAGGGAAAGCTGTGGCCGACGCCTATCGCCGGGCACGCACTTCGGCGCAGTCTCTCGCCAATGCCAGTGGACGCGTGCTCGGCGAGCTTTCTTACGCTTCAGTCGACACGTTCGAGAACATTCGCGTGCTCGGGCCCAGGACGTTCCATGCCAAGGCGGCGATGACTGCGCAAGCGCCCGCGCCGACCGAGGAGTTTTCGCCTCAGAACGTGACCGTCACCGCTCACGTCAACGCTGTGTTTTCGTTGAAGTAGACTGTGCGCGGCCCGGCTAGAACCTTGCCTTTCGAAGCCTGTTTGCACGTCGGGGCTAGTCGTTGCGGGCGACGGCTTCGTGTTTTGAAGCGATACGGGTTGCGTCCACGGTTACGTCGCGCTGAATTTCCATCTGGATCGAAGTCCCCGCTTCGAGTCTTACATCGGCTCCCCGGGAAAGCACTCCGATGGCCAGGCCGGCCACGGCTCCGGCCGCGGCGCCAATGCCCGCTCCTTTTAGGCCGTTGGTGACGCCGCCAATCGTAGCTCCTGTGGCCGCGGTGGCCGCGGTGGTCTCCGCTTTCTTGCCTGCATCGCTGTCCTGTCGAATGGTTCCTTCCGAGTCTTTCATCGAGCTTTTCTCGGCTCCGGGAGTGTTTTCGACCGATCCGCCGAGCATGACGGTATAGCCGTTGGGATAAATCATCGAAGTGAAATGGATCAGAACTTCGGCACGTCCCTTGATGTGGCCGCCGCGCTGCACATGCTCGATCTTTCCCTGGATATAGGTGCCCGAGGGCACCACGATGCGATCGTTGACCACATAGGGAAACGCCGTTACCGCGTAGACAGGGTCTCCGTCCTTAGCGTTCTTGGTCGAAATCGCCTGCTTTAGCGCCAACGGAATCGTAGTTCCCGCTGGAATGGTCAACGTAGGCTTCTCGCCCTCCACCGCGGGCTTAGCGAGATCGGGGGCGAGAGTAGACTGAGCGACGGCAGTGCCCGCCAGTAGAACGAACGTCAAAGCAGCACGCATGTTCATCGAATATCAACCTTCCTGAACCATGGAGCACGCTCACAATTTCAGATGCTCCAGTGATTGTGGCGGTTATCTGTGAGACCGTTATTCGTCCGATCTGCGTTGTTGGGAGCCTAACCGGCGCTTTTCCGCGACCGGTTCTCCAGAACATTGCCCATGAACTGCGACTGCAATTTGTGCGCGCAACCCTCGCCGCAAACGTGCAATGCGCCTGCCTGGACGGCCAGTTTGTCGTCCCATGGAGCCAGATGCATGACGGGAGCATCATGGTCGTCGAAGGAACTCCACATGACCCACCAGCGGTCGCTCGCGCCTTTTAGAACCCCGCAATTCGGGCCGGCGCAACGGTAAAACGCACTCGGGATTTGAACCACATTTTCGGTCATAGGGAGCCTGCTTACACCGCATTGTAACCGAGGGTTTAGCTTAGGCGATATGAAACAAATGTGGCTATAAGAACCGGAGTCGTAGAATACTTTCTTGTGTCGAAGAGCGCTACTTATATAGCAAGTACTTTTCCCGCAGTTGCACGAATTCCGTGAGCCGATCCTGCCAGTCTTCGGCAATCCGCCGGGGATCTTCGCCCGCTTCGATTGCGTCGAACACAGATTGATTGACGAGCAGGTCAGCCATCCTCTCGAGTTTGAAGTCGTTCGGATACAACTTGTGGAGCGCCGCTGCCAGTTCTATGCCAAGCTCCGGCGAATCGAGCGTATTGCGGTCCGTGACGATCAGGTTCACACCTTCGCATCGTTGGCCGGAAAAATTGCTTGCTGATGGTGTAAAAGCAATCGGCACGAAGCGCACGCTTTGAACAGTGCGATTGTTCAGGTAGACAGCCAGTTCCTTGCTCTTGATCCAGGGCGCGCCTACCACTTCAAATGGCGTATCGGTTCCACGACCCACGGAAACATTGGTGCCTTCGATCATTGCTACGCCGGGGTAGAGGGTCGTTTGATTCAGGTCGCGTATATTCGGCGAAGGATTCGCCCACAGGACACCGGTGGAATCGAACCAGTCGCCTCGCTGCCAGCCTTCCATCATGACGACATCGAGTTTCGCGTCGATGTGGCGCTCAGCATTCACCATTTTTGCCAGCTCGCCCAAAGTCATTCCGTGACGCACGGGTTCGGGAAAATAATTCGTAAACTTCTCTTGGCCAGCATCCGAAACCGGGCCCTGCACAAACGATCCCGTAATTGGATTTGGGCGATCGAGAAGGACCACTTCGATATCGGTCTTCGCCGCAGCCTCAAGGAAATTTCCTACTGTCGCCTCATAGGTATAGAAACGGGCGCCAGCGTCGGCCAGATCGATGACTACCGCATCCAACCGCTTTAATACATCCGCTGGCGGGCGACGGGCGGCATCGCTCCCTCCGTAAACGCTGTAAACTTCGATTCCGGTCGCGGCGTCTTTTGAATTTTTTACGTGGAGTGTGTCGAGCGTTCCGGCGACGCCGTGCTCGGGACTGAAAATCGCATCCAGCGAAATTCCCGACACGCCAGCGAGCACGTCAATCGTGCGGCGGCCTTCCGAATCGAGACCGGTTTGATTCGTCAGCAGCCCGATACTGCGCGGAGCTCCACCCTTGGCGGGATGTAGAGCCGCGAACTTTGTATCCTCCAGAACGTCGATCCCCGTTTTCACTGTGCCGTTCCGAACCGCGAGCTTGCGCGCCGCACTTTGCATTTCGTTGTATCCGGTGATGGTGGCCACGCGCAACTTCTCGGCTTCGGACGGATCGAGCGCGAGCGCCGCCGTCACTGCCGTTGCGATCTTGGTTCTGAGTGCGACCGCGCTTCCCTTCTCTTTCCTAGCCAAGACCTCGGGAACCACATTCATGTGTACGGCATTCGTCAGCAGCACGATGTAAGTTCTCGTCGTTGGATCGATCCACAGCGAAGTTCCCGTGAACCCCGTGTGGCCATAACTACCGACGGGCAGAAGTTCGCCGCGATTCGTCGAAAATGGGGAATCAATATCCCAACCGAATCCCCGCAATGTCGTGCTGTTCACGGGCTGCTGCGGCACGGCCATCTTCGCGATTGCCGGAGGAGTCAGCACGCCACGGCCGCCATCAAGCAGAGTCTGGGCAAAGATCGCCAGATCGTCGGCGGTCGAAAATACTCCGGCATGACCCGCCACGCCACCCATCCGGCGGGCTGTGGGATCATGCACTACGGCGCGCAGCAGGCGGTGGTTCTCATCCTCTTCGGTGGGAGCGATGCGCAGCTCCCACGATGACGGAGGAAGGAAACGAGTCTCCTTCATCCCTAGCGGTCCGAAAATATGTCGCTGCGCATATTCATCGAGCGACTCACCAGAGAGCCGCTCGACGAGGGCTCCCAGCACGATGAAATTGATATCGCTGTAAACAAAAGAGGCGCCGGGTGGGCGTTCTGGGGACATTTCGAACGCCATCCGATACGCGGTTTCTTTGCCTTCCCACTTCTTGATCAAGTCCAGGTCGTCAGGCAGTCCTGAGTAATGCACTAGCAACTGCCGGATGGTAATGTCCTGCTTTCCGTTCTGCGCAAATTCCGGGATGTACTTGGCCATGGGATCGTTCATGCGGAATTTGCCCTGCTCCCAGAGCTGCATGATCGCGGTCGTGGTGGCAATGACCTTGGTCAGAGAAGCGCAATCGAAGACGGTGTCGAGCGTCATCGCTTCTTGCCGCGGGACGATCGCGCGGCTGCCGTAAGCTTTACGATAAACTATCTGTCCGTTGTGACCGACAATGAGAACAGCGCCCGGAATCTGCCGCTGAGAGATGGCATCGTTGATGATGGGATCGAGAACGGCGAGAGGGGAATCGGGCGGGGTTTGGGAAAATGCAGAGGCAACAAGCAGGAAAGCGACGAATGGCAACCTTTGCGCTAGGTGTTTCACGTCTGCTGTGACTGTACATGACGGCGAAGAGGGGGCTCAAGGATGACGTTACAAAGGATGCCCTGGAAGTAACTCCCGGATTGCCACCACTGGCTGCGTTTGCTATAACCCCATCAGTTCACAAAATTACCTTGGACTCGACGCTGCCTTATAGAGAGCCCGGTTTTTCCTTTCTGGTGCGCAATCTTGGCGCGCAGGAAGAGCGATTTCGTGGCGCTTTCGACATTCTAAAAAAAGCGATCGCGGAGCAGACGTTCCCCGGCTGCTCGCTTGCGGTCACGTTGGACGGCGAGTTCTTAGCGCACAAGGCCTGCGGACGTTTCACTTACGATGCGGGCGCGCCTGAAGTCAACACTTCTACTCTTTTCGATCTCGCTTCGCTCACTAAAGTTGTGGCCACGACAACGATGGCAATGATTCTCTATGAACGCGGCCTGCTTGATCTTGAAGCGCCGGTCAGCGCCATCGTCCCCGAATTCACGGGACAATTTGCCGAGAACGATCCTCGCCGCGGTACGGTCACGCTGCGCATGCTTCTCGCCCACAGCTCGGGACTGCCTGCCTACGAGAGACTTTTTCTGCGGGCGAACACTCGCGAGCAATTATTGCAAGCCGCATTCACGACTTCTCTGACGGCTGCGCCCGGCACGCGCAGCGAATATAGCGATATCGGCTTTATCATCCTCGGCATAGCTCTGGAACGACTCGCCGATGAATCGCTCGACACATTTTGTCAGCGCGAAATCTTTGGCCCGGTTGGCATGACGCACACGACATTCAATCCCGCACCCGGCTTGAGGGGTACAATTCCGCCGACGGCCGACGATCGTACGTTCCGGCATCGCCTGATTCAGGGCGAGGTGCAGGACGAGAATGCGAGCGTGCTCGGCGGCATTGCCCCGCATGCCGGCCTGTTTTCGACTTCCGAAGACCTGGCCACTTTTGCGCACTCCATGCTCAACGGCGGACAGCCGATTCTACGTGCGACAACTGTGCAGATATTTACGCGCCGCGAATCTGCGCCTGCGGGAACTTCGCGAGCGCTTGGTTGGGATACGCCATCACTGCCATCGCAATCCGGGAAGTATTTGTCGTCGCGTTCAATCGGGCATCTCGGTTACACCGGCACATCGCTGTGGATCGATCCAGAACGCCAGGTTTCGATCACCTTGCTGACCAACCGCACCTGGCCCGACTGCCGGAACGAAGCCATCAAGCAAGTGCGGCCGGCGTTTTACGACGCGGTGATGGAAGCGTTGGGGACGAAAGCTTGAGCCGAAAAGCGCACAAACTATCGAGTCGCCGTAAACCGGCGATCGCGGAGCTTCGCCGCCTAAGCACGGAAAAAACAAACTCGGCGTCCTCTGGACTCGATCGCAGGTCTGCGCTCGAGATCGCTCGCATCATCAATGCGGAGGACGCCAAGGTTGCCGCTGCCGTGAGGCGCGCACTACCGGAGATCGCGAAGGCCATCGATCTGATTGTCACGGCACTCTCGAACGGAGGACGCCTGATCTATGTAGGGACCGGCACCAGCGGACGAATCGCCGCGCTCGATGCGGTCGAGTGTTCTCCGACGTTTGACGTTGCCCCCCGCACGGTGCAATTCGTCATCGCAGGCGGCAACCGGGCGCTCGGATCGGCCGTGGAGGCTGACGAAGACTCGCGCACGCGCGGACGTCACGATATCGCGAAGCGGAAGCCCACCAGAAAAGATGTCGTCGTCGGAATCGCGGCCAGCGGACGCACGCCCTATACAATCGCCGCCCTTGAATACGCCCGTGTTCGCGGCGCGAAAACTGTTGCCGTGGTCAGCAACCAGAAATCCCCGCTTGGCGACGCGGCCGACGTGGCCATTGTGGCTGAGGTTGGGGCCGAGGTTGTGGCTGGTTCCACGCGCATGAAGGCCGGAACCGCACAGAAGATGATCCTGAACATGCTGTCGACGGGCGCTATGACTCGCCTCGGACATGTTTACGGCAACCTCATGGTCAATCTCCGTTTGAAAAATGAAAAACTGAGGGAGCGCGGAATCGGCATTTTAGAAAATGCGGTGGGACTCGATCGTGTGGGTGCGCGCAAACTGCTTGACACAGCCGGGAGCATGCCGATCGCTTTTGTGATGGCAAAGGCGGGAGTTCGACGCGGCGAGGCCGTGAGGGCACTCAAGCGAACCGGCGGACATGTCGGCGAAGCGATCGCGGCAGCCAACGCAGAGAAAGCGATTGTGAAACGCGATCGGCTTTGAACCGGCTGTGCCTTTGGGATCAATACCTAGGTCCGAGCGTCACTCGGCATCCGCCGCTAGAATGGAATCTACGCGGATAGCTTGAATTCGACCGCGCGGGACCGCATCACGATATGGATAAACTCATAATTCGAGGCGGAAATCCTCTGCTGGGAACGGTCCGCATCAGCGGCGCAAAAAATGCCGCGCTTCCCTGCATGGCGGCAGCATTGCTCACGGACGAGCCGGTGATTCTTGAAAATATTCCTCAGGTGCGCGACATCGGGACCACGCGCAAGCTTCTCGCCGCAATGGGTGCCGAAGTCGAACTCGGCTATGGACGCGCACATCATAGGACAACGATTTGCGCTCGCGCGCTGGCTACTCCTGAAGCATCGTATGAACTCGTCAAAACGATGCGCGCTTCGACGCTGGTCTTGGGGCCGCTGGTGGCGCGATGCGGCCGTGCGCGGGTCTCACTGCCAGGCGGGTGCGCTATCGGCGCGCGCCCCATCGACCTGCACATCAAAGGGCTGGAGCGCCTAGGCGCGAAGATCACGCAGGAGCACGGCTATGTCGAGGCCACTGCCGGCCGCCTGCGCGGCGCGGAAATTGTTTTCGACAGAATCACCGTCACGGGCACCGAGGATTTGATGATGGCGGCTACGCTGGCTGAGGGCGAGACGATCATGCAGAATTGCGCCTGCGAGCCGGAAGTCGCCGACTTGGCTGCGCTGCTCAACGCCATGGGAGCGAAAATCGAGGGAGCCGGCACGTCCACGATTCGTGTGAAGGGTGTCGCCAAACTGCACGGTGCCAAGCATCGCATCATTCCCGACCGCATCGAAGCGGGAACATTCGTTGTCGCCGGCGCGCTGACCGGGGGCGATCTCAACATCGCCGGATGCGATCCCACGCACCTCACCGCCATTCTGCAGAAGCTGGCCGAAGCGGGAGTGAAGACAGCGGTCAAAGTCGATTCTGTCCGCGTGATGGGAGATCGACCTATCGCTGCCGCGGATATGAACACGGAAGAGTATCCCGGCTTCCCCACCGACATGCAGGCGCAATATATGGCGCTCACGACGCAGGCAGCAGGCACGTCGATAGTCACGGAAAATATTTTTGAAAACCGCTTCATGCACGCACAAGAACTGGTGCGCATGGGAGCTAATATCAAGATAGAAGGAAGGCGCGCCATCATTCGCGGCGGAACTCCGCTCAGTGCCGCGGCCGTTCTGGCCTCAGACCTGCGCGCCTCCGCATCGCTCGTTCTGGCGGCATTAGTGGCCGACGGCGAGACGATTATCGACCGCGTCTATCATCTCGACCGCGGATATGAAAATATCGAGGAAAAACTGAAAGCGGTGGGCGCGGAGATCCGCCGTGTCGGAGACATCTTCCCTAGGCGCGCGGCGGCTCCCACCCAATCGTGATGGTAACGATAGTAACCTGTGTGTTCCCAGCTCCTCCAACTACCATAATCACAAATGCGGATGGACAATCATCAGGCTGTCTCTCAGTTGCCTCCGTTCGCCGGGCCGGGTGCTGGAGCAGCCCATCAACACAAGCTGACGCTCATTCGGTACTTAGCCGTCGGCGCGTGCAATACGGCTTTCGGGTACGGCTGCTTTGCGTTGTTCACCTTGCTTCTAAATTCCGTCTTCGCTTACGGGTACGTTCTCGCTAGCCTCTTGGCTAATCTTTTCAGCATCACATTCTCTTTCTTCGGATATAAGTGGTTTGTTTTCAGAACCAAAGGAAACTATCTGAAAGAATGGATCCGCTGCGTGGGTGTTTACGCCACCAGCATGGTCGTGTCCGCAGCCGCACTTCCATTCGTCGTCGGCATCATCCGTCGCCAGCCCGGACATGATCGGAGTGCTCCTTATATCGCGGGCGCGATTGTTCTTGTGTTTTCAGTGTCATTTAGTTTCTTCGGTCATCGTCATATCTCTTTTGCCAGCACCAACCG
>DATEBK010000052.1:0-4663 GCA_035287825.1 Terriglobales bacterium | reverse complement strand
CTGCAGGTCGAAAACTTCGATTCCTCGCTGATTCTTGAGAACCGCCTGGCAGCCGTAATGTCCGGAAAAATGGCGGTCGGCGGGTTGCGCGCAGGAATCGAGCCTTTCATCGAGCAACTGGCCGCTCCGACCGCGACCCCCGGAGGCGGGAGCGCTGCCGCCGCCAGCGGAGCGATGGCTGCCGGACTCGCAAGCATGGTTGCGTCCATGTCGCGAGGCAAGAAGGCTTATGTCCAATTCGAGGGTCAACTCGGTGCGGCGATTGCCCGGCTCGGCCAGTTGCGCGAGGAGCTAAAGGCCGCGATTGACGCCGACGCTGAGTCCTACAATCTCGTGATGAAGGCTTACCAGTCAGCCAAATCCTCCGATGGAGTTGCTTCCGACGGAAAAGCCGCGATCGTTGCGGCGCTCAAGCAGGCGACCAGTGTTCCGATGGGCGTTGCCGAGAGAGTGGTGGAAGTGGCTGAGATCGCA
Source organism: Terriglobales bacterium (assembly GCA_035287825.1). Classification (GTDB taxonomy): domain Bacteria; phylum Acidobacteriota; class Terriglobia; order Terriglobales; family Acidobacteriaceae; genus Acidiflorens. Next base: position 4,189 of record DATEBK010000052.1, on the reverse strand, counting down.
GAAAGATTGAAGCCGATCACGAATCCAAACATGAAGTCGGATCTGACGACCGCGCTTGCGCTGGCCAAAGCCGCGCTCGAAGGCGCGTTGGCCAATGTCGAGATTAATGTGGAATCGCTCGATGACACAGAATTTGTGGCGGAGACGCGAAAGAAAGCGGGCATCCTTAAACAGCAGTCGTTAAAGAGCGTGGGGTTAGACGCATAAGATCGTCTGTTTTCCGCGCAAACTCCCCTAACGCACTCGTTCTAGAGCTATGCCGGAGGCGACACACTTTAGTTACCGCCTAGCTTGATCGCTAAGAGCTAAAATAGATCCACCGAAGAAGCGATCCAGGGTACTAACGCGGTGTTAGCGGTTTGCATCTAAACTCCCAGACTCACGGGGAAGATATCGTCTCGAGGACTGTCATGAAGAAATCGTTGTTTTGTAAGTGGTTGTTCAGCGGATCGCTGTTTGCGGCGTTTCTGCTATGTGCGACGCTCGGTTATGCCATGCCGATTGCATCGTCGGCGCGTTCGATGGTGCCGTCGGAAGTCCAGCAGTTGATCGGTGTCGATTATCGAGTGCTCAAGGATTCGCCAACGGCGATGGCGCTCAAAGCGCAAGTGCTGCCCGATAATCTCAAGGAACTGGAGTCTGCCCTGAAGGGTGTTGGCATTGACGCCGAGCGCGATCTCGACCAACTCGATTTCGCCTCGTTCCGCACTGACAAAAAAGGCATTCAAACCATCGGCGTCGCCGCCGGATCGTTTTCCGCCAAAGCCGTACTCAAGAAAATGAAGCTCAAGAAGATCTCAGCCACCAAGTACGGGACGAGCAGTGTTTACCCGATGAACAACGGCATGGTGATGACGTTCCTCGACGACAACACGCTGGCCTTTGGTACCGAGGATTCGCTGCACAGCGCGCTCGATACGAAAGATGGCAAACGCTCCTCGCTCGATGCGAATTCGGTGATGACCGACCAGATGGCGGCCGTCGACGGGTCGCCGCTTTGGAGCATTCTCGACCAGAAGGGCACCCAGGCCATGATGCTCTCGGCCATGGGTGACGCTTCAAAGGTTGGCGACATCGATAGCCTGAAGAAACGAATTCTCGCGTCCAGCTACACCATGAACTTCGCCAGCGGAGTGAATTTCGATTTGAACGTGCTCACGGCCGACTCGATGACTGCCGGAACGCTTTCCGCTCTGTTCAAAGGGGTCATGCTATACAAGAAGATGAATGCCAGCCCGGCGGAAAAAACCGCGATTGATGCGACTACGGTCGATTCCGACAGCGCGAACCTGCAACTCCATTTCAAGAGCGACGACCAGAAATTCCAGTCGCTGATGAAGTCACCGCTGTTCGCGGCGGTATCGCACTAAGCAGTTTCGCAATAAGAGTCGCGCTGACGCAGCGCAGCAGCTTTGGCGTAGAATAAAAAACTTCCCGAGTGTCTCCGGGAAGTTTTTTTTGCCTGCGTGCTTTTGCAAAGAAAGACGGGGGACGAAAAGATGAGCGGGCGAGAGAGGAACGAGTGACTGACGATCGAGAGACTGACGGGCAAGCGAATGACGTGCGGGAAAATGACGAGGGCTGAATGAGGGTTCTGGTAACCGGAGGGGCGGGCTACATCGGCAGCGTGCTGGCAACGGAGCTGTTGCAGCAAGGGCACCAGGTGGTCGTCCTTGACAACCTCAGCCATGGGCACCGGCAGGCAGTGCCGAAAGACGCGGAACTGATCGTTGGCGAACTGGCCGATCGCGAGGGTCTGGACCGTGTCATGCGGCTGCACTCGCCGGAGGCAGTGGTACATCTTGCCGCGCTGATCGAAGCGGGCGAATCGATGAAAGCACCTGAGGTGTTCTTCCGCAACAATACGGCAAATGCGCTGACGCTGTTGGAAGCGATGCTCGCCGCGGGAGTGAAGCGCTTCGTTTTCTCATCGACTGCTGCTCTCTATGGGAATCCGGAACGCACTCCCATTCAAGAAGAGGATGCTCTGGCGCCCACCAATGCTTACGGCGAATCGAAATTGCTGGTCGAGCGCATGCTGGCCTGGTTCCATCGGATCCACGGACTGCGCTATGCCAGCCTGCGGTATTTCAACGCTGCCGGTGCTTCCCGTCCCGATCGGGGAGAAGCGCATCAGCCGGAATCTCACCTCATTCCGCGCATCCTCGCAGTCGCTCTGGGACGCGCCCAGCAGGTGAACATTTTCGGCACCGACTACGCTACTCCGGACGGCACTTGTGTCCGCGATTACATTCATGTCAGTGATCTGGCGCGGGCGCACTTGCTGGCGCTCGATGCGTTGGCCAAGGAGCCGGAGAATTCCGCTCCGCTCATCTACAACCTCGGCAACGGTCAAGGCTTCAGTGTGCGGCAGGTGGTCGAAGTGGCCCGGGAAGTTACGGGACATGCAATTCCGGTGATCGAATCGCCGCGCCGGCCGGGCGATCCGGCGGTGCTCATTGCGGGCTCCGAAAAAATAAGACGTGAACTAGGCTGGCGGCCGAAGTTTCCGGATTTGAAAACAATTGTCGAGAGCGCGTGGCAGTGGCATCGTTCTCATCCGAATGGCTATTCAAATTTGGCAGAGGATGCTGTACAGCGCAAGTAGGGACGGAACCTGTTTCCGAGAGTGCTAGTCTCCCGGCACGCCGCTCACCGTTCCCGGCGATGGATTTTCCAGGGAAGGCGGGGAGAGATGGCCCGGCAAAAAGGGTGGATGAGGCAACCCGAGAGTGCGCAAGAGTGGTGCGTCGGGCAGCGCTGCGGCTGACGCGATTGCCGTCAGAGGCAGGGCGCTTGTAGTCGGGTTGGACGCGGCATAAGTGAATTGCGGCACGATCTGCCGCAGGCCAGCCAGAATCGAGTTGGTGTCGCCGACCGAGACAGCGACATAAAGCTCGTCCAGCGCGTGCTTGAGGCGGGGCCAGGCGAGTTTGACGCTTTCGGTGCGGGCGATTTTCTCGCAGGCGCTCGGCGAGACGCGCTCGTCGGAATAGAACAGTTCTTCGTGAAGTTTTTCGCCCGGCCTCAGGCCGACGAACCGGAATTCCTGATTGTTTTTGCCGGAGAGGCGGGCCAGCGTTTTCGCCAACTCCGCGATCCGCACTGGCTCTCCCATGTCGAGCACCAGAATGTCGCGATTACGCCCGACGGCGAAAGCTTGCAGCACCAGGCTGACCGCCTCGGAGATGGTCATAAAAAAGCGCGTGATGTCGGGATGGGTGATGGTAATCGGCTGGTTTTGGCGGATCTGTTCCTGAAACAGAGGAATCACACTGCCACTCGATCCGAGAACATTGCCGAAGCGGACCGAGACGCAGCGCATGTGTTTTCCGGGCCACGCAGCGAGCAGCAATTCTCCAATGCGCTTGGTGCAGCCCATGACATTGGTCGGGTTCACGGCCTTATCCGAGGAAATCATGACGAAGGCCGAGCAGTTCGCAGTCTCGGCCACATTGAGCAACGCCAGCAGGCCAAAGACGTTGTTGCCAACCGCTTCGTCCACATTCGCTTCCATTACCGGCACGTGTTTGTAGGCAGCAGCGTGGAAAACAATTTCAACCCGGTGGGTCAGGAAAATCCTGCGCATGCGTTCCGGGTTCGTGAAGTCGGCGACACAGAATACAGTCCGTTCATGGTCTTCTGCATTGGTGCCGGCGCCAGCGTGTGGTCCACTGGCTTCAGCCAGTTGCCGTTGCAGGTGAAAAATTCCGGTTTCGTTCTGGTCGAGACAGACGAGCAATCCAGGCTTGCAGATCTGGATCTGGCGGCAGAGTTCGGAGCCGATGGATCCGGCGGCTCCGGTAACCATGACCACGCGCCCGCAAATATGTTCGCGCACCGGTTCCAAGTCGAGGTTGACGGGAACGCGCCCGAGCAGGTCATTCAGAGAGACTTCGCGCGCCTGTTGCAAGATGACGCGGCCGGCAATCAGCTCCGCCATCGCGGGAACGGTGCGGAACGGCGTGTCTGCCTGCTTGCAGTGGGCAACCAACCGCTGCATCTCGGTCTGCGTGGCCGAAGGGATGGCGATCAGGACTTCGTCAATTCTTTGCCGCACGGCCACTTTCGCGAGCGCATCGACCGGGCCCAGCACCGGCACACCGCGGATTTTGAGTCCCGCCTTGCGGGGATCGTCATCCATACAACCGATGACGCGATAGCCCGTGTCAGCATCCTGAGTTTCGAG
>DATEBK010000051.1:0-28272 GCA_035287825.1 Terriglobales bacterium | reverse complement strand
CGGATTTACGAGATTCGCGAGCCCGCCCTGACTTCCCCAAGCCTAACCCCGGTGAAGGTTGCATCACTTTCCCTGTCAAGGCGCTATCCGCTATTTCTTGACACCCTTGGCTGCGCTCCCTAAAATCGTCGTAAGGCGTGGTGGAATCCTAATCTAAGCCACTGCATCTAAAGTATTTATAGGGGCGTTTCAGCTCCGAAGACTCGGGAAGATATGCCAGCAGGGCCAGCGGGCGGACGGGAACGGGAAATCCTGACCGCGATTGTCGAAACATTTATTGCCAGCGGAGAGCCGGTGGGGTCGCGCACGCTGGCGCGCTCCAGTCGCGAGGGGTTGAGCGCGGCGACGATTCGCAATGTGATGGCGGACTTGGCGGATGCGGGATTTCTGGAGCAGCCGCATGCGTCGGCGGGGCGAGTTCCGACGGCTGAGGCTTATCGTTATTATGTCGAGCAGCTGAGCGGTGAAGCGCATCTTTCGCACGAGAATCAAAGCATTATCCAAGACACGCTGACGGGCGTGACGGATGTGCAGGAGTTTATGGAGCGCACCTCGCATGTGCTCTCGCTGATTTCGCACGGAGTTGGGGTGACGGTAGCGACGAGCGGTCCGCGGAATGCGCTGGAGCACGTTTATTTCTCGCGGTTGGGCGATCAGAAAGTGCTGGCAGTGGTGGTTACGCGGTCGGGAGTGGTGCGGGATCGCGTTTTGCGGCTGGATATTGCGCAGTCGGATCTGGATTTGGCGGCGCGCTATATCAACGAGAATTTTCGCGGCTGGACGATGGGCGACATGCGCGCGGAACTGGCGCGGCGGTTGGAGCAGGAACGCAGCGAGTATGACCGGCTGATGAAATCGATTGAGCAGCTCTATCAGCAGGGTGCGCTGGCGTCGAATGAGGGGACGCAGGTGGTGTTCGTGGAAGGCGCTGCAAATCTGGTAGAGAGCGGCGTAAGCGGGGAAGAAGACCGGCAGCGGCTGCAGGAAATGCTGCGCACGCTGGAGGAAAAAGAAAAAGTTGTAAAGCTGCTGAGCGCGTATCTGAACACGAAGCAGGAAGCGGTGCGGGTAGTGATTGGACTGGATCAGGGACTGGACGGCGGTTTGCCGTCGTCGTCATTGCAGAATTTTGTGCTGATCGGAGCTCCGGCGCGAGTGGGCGGCGAAGTGATGGGGTCGCTGGCGGTGATTGGTCCGACGCGGCTCGATTATCAGCACACCATGTCGGCGGTGTCGTACATCGCGCGGCTTTTCGACAAACTTTTGAATGAAGGTGAGTGATTGAGCGGTATGGCAAAGGGAAACGGAAAGACAGAAGGAAGCGTTGATCTGGGAAATCGGGATCTGGGAAACCGGGATCTGGAGCGGGAGCTTCCGGCGGGGCGAGGTGGAGAGGAATCCGTGGCGGGGGCGAAAGCGGCGGATGCGGTATCGGAGATTGAGAAGCTGAAAGCCGAGCGGGATGCGCTGCTTGATCGGGTGGCGCGCTTGCAGGCGGAATTTGATAACGCTCGGAAACGGGCGGCGCGCGAGCAGCAGGAGTTCCGCGAGTTTGCGGCGGCCGATGTGATCAGGAATTTTCTGCCGGTGCTGGACAGTTTCGAGCGGGCGTTGAAGGCTGGCGATTCCAACCCGAGCGAATTTCGCAATGGGGTAGAGCTTATCTATCGCCAGTTTCAGGATGTGCTGCAAAAAGTTGGAGTTCAGCCAATTGCGGCGGTGGGGCAGCCATTCGATCCGCGGATTCACGAAGCGATTGAAATGGTGGATACGACTGCGGTCCCGGACCATCATGTGCTGGAAGAGTTGCAGCGCGGTTATAACTACAAAGAGCGATTGCTGCGTCCGGCGATGGTGCGGGTGGCGCGGAACGGGCGCGGATAGCGCGACGCAAGAGATTTAATTTTCTGGTTGAGAGTGGGGGAGTTTCTGGCCGCTAATACAAAACGCGATTTTTACGAAGTGCTCGGGGTTACGCGCACCTCAACCGAAGTGGAAATCAAGAGCGCGTACCGCAAGCTCGCGATGACCTACCATCCCGACCGCAACCCGAATAATCCTGACGCGGAAGAGAAGTTCAAGGAAATAACGGAAGCGTACGCGATTCTGGCCGACAGCGACAAGCGATCGTTGTATGACCGCTTTGGTCATGCGGGCGTTGGCGGTAACACGGGAAGTGCGGCCGGATTCGATCCGGCGATTTTCCAGGATTTCGGCGACATTTTCGGAGACATTTTTGGATTTGGCGACATGTTCGGCCAGGGGGGACGGCGGCGCAGCCGAGCTCAGCGCGGGGCCGATCTTCGCGAGGACCTGCAACTGGAATTCGACGAAGCGGTGTTCGGCTCGGAGAAGCAAGTCAGTGTGCGACGCCATGAAGCGTGCGATGCGTGCCGGGGCGCGGGGGCTGCGCCGGGTAAAGCTCCAGTGGCTTGCCGGGCGTGCAACGGGCGCGGGCAGGTGCGATATCAGCAGGGATTTTTCAGTATTGCTCGGACGTGTCCAACCTGCCAAGGGGCAGGGAGCGTGATCACGGATCCGTGCCCGAAGTGCAAAGGCGAGGGCCGCTTGATGCGGGAGCGCGTGGTTGAAGCCAACGTTCCTGCGGGAGTCGAAGACGGCACGCGAATTCGTTTTACCGGCATGGGAGAAGCGGGTGTATTCGGCGGGCCATCCGGCGATTTGTATATTGTGCTGCACGTGAAGGAGCACGCGTTTTTTGAGCGTGAGGGCAACGATCTGCATTGCGTGGTTCCGATTTCGTTTCCGCAAGCCGCGCTGGGCACGGAGATCATGGTGCCAACTCTGGAAGGCGAGCACAAACTCAAAGTGCCGGAAGGCACGCAGTCGGGAGCGTCGTTCCGGATCCGCAATAAAGGCGTGCCGATTCTGAACAGCCACGGCAAGGGCGATCTCTACGTCGAGGTGCGAATCCAGACGCCGGCGAAGGTGAACAAGCGTCAGCGTGAGTTGCTGATGGAGCTGGGGGAGTTGTCTCCGGTGGAGAACAAGCCGCAGCACCGCTCGCTGTTGGGACGCGTGAAGGACATGTTTGTTTAAAGCAGGTCTTAGGTGTCAGGTCTTAGGTCTTCAGATCGAAGGCTGCGTGGTTGCTCGAACCATCAGGACCTGCCGGAAGCCTAACGCCTGAGACCTAACACCTGAGACCTAACAGCCTCGACATGCTCTCATGACACGCCGCCGCTGGATTGCCGACGAGGTCGAGGGAGACACCGCGGCTCTGACGGGCGAACATGCATCTCATCTCGTCCGTGTTCTGCGGGCGGAAATCGGTCAGGAGTTTGACATTGCGACGGGCGACGAGGAAATTCGACGTGGGACGATTACAACGATCTCCTGTGACCGGGTGGAATTCGCACTGGACGCGAGGCCGCACCGCGCGATAAAGGCCGGACCACCGGCTACCCCGATGATCACGCTGGCGCTTGCCATCTTCAAGTTCGACCGCATGGAGTGGGCGATCGAGAAGTGTACCGAAATTGGAGTTGCGCGGATTGTCCCGGTGATTGCGCGGCGCACCGATGCGCATCTGGCGGCAGCTGCTGCGAAGAGGCATGAACGATGGCAGCGCATGGTACGGCAGGCGAGCGAACAATCGCGGCGAACGGCAGCGGCGGAGATTGTCGCTCCGGTTAAATTGAAAGATCTTGCCGGTGCGCTGCGGCCTGATGCATTGACGCGGGTGGTTCTCGACGAATCCCTGGCGGGGATGGAAGAGAACAAGCGGTTGCGAGACATGCTGCAAGCGCGACCCAGCGAAGTGACGCTCGCGGTGGGGCCTGAAGGTGGCTGGGCGGACGGGGAGCTAAGCTGGTTCCACGAAAGCGGATGGCTCGCAGCCTCGCTGGGCAGAACGATTCTTCGTGCGGAAACGGCGGCGATTGTGGCGACGGCGCTGGCGATGGAAGCGCTAAGCTAAGTCGGCTGGAGGAAGTCGAACGCACACGTTTCGTCCGCCTGTCACAGGCTTTCACAACCTGCCACAACCGAGCTCTGATATTCTCCGCTAGAGACTTCCCGGTGGCTTCAATCGTATTACCAGCGACGAAAATTGTTCCCGATGAACGGCAACGGCAGGCCATTGAGCACGTGCATGGCCCGATGCTGGTAATTGCCGGCGCCGGCACGGGGAAGACGACGGTGCTGACCGAGCGGATTGCCAATCTGATCCGCGAAGGGCACGCGCGGCCGGAGGAAATTGTTGCGCTGACGTATTCCGACAACTCCGCGGCGGAGATGTTGGACCGCGTGCGCCGGATATTGAAGGGCACTTCGATTGACGGCCTGCAAGCCTGCACCTTTCACGCGTGGTGCAACGGGCTGCTGCAACAGAACGGGGCTGGGTTTCGGGTACTCGACGAAAAGGACCTGTGGGTATTTTTGCGACGCCGCATCCGCGATTTGCACCTCAAGCACTTTGTGCGTGCAGCCAATGTAGGGCAATTCCTCGACAGCCTGCTGGAGTTCATGGACCGCTGCCAGGACGAGCTGGTTGGTCCTGAAGAGTACGGCGAATATGTCGCGGGTCTGGAACGCGGCGAGTTCCCGCTGCCTCGTGTGGCGCGCTCGAAAAAACAGGAAGACATGAACGCCGAGGAGGTCCTGGGACGGTGCCAGGAAATTGCGCGCATTTTCGCCACGGTGGAGAACATGCTGAAGGAGAAAAACCTTGGCACCTTCGGCCACATGATTACTAACGCCTACCATTTGCTGAAAGACAATCCTGGACTGAGGGCCGAGGTAGGGAAGCGGGCGCGCTTTCTGCTGGTAGATGAATTTCAGGATGCGAACTACGCGTACGTGGAGATTCTTTCGCTTCTCGCCGGATCGAAGACAGACGGATCGGCAGAAAACGTTTTTGCCGTGGGCGACCCGGATCAGGCGATTTACCAGTTTCGCGGCGCTTCGAGTGAGGCATTCACATTGTTTGCGAACAAATTTCCCGAAGCGCAAATCGTTGTTCTGGGGAAAAACCGGCGTTCGCTGGGCAACATTCTGGGTTGTGCTTTTGGGATTGTTAACGACAACCCGCCGGTGTTCGAGCAAACATCCGCGCCGAAGGGGCCGGCGACGTCGTACCAGCGGACGCCTCTGGAGTCTCTGCGTGACGAAGAGGCGAAACAAAAGGGTGAAACGGCGGCCGGGCCGCTGGTTGAAATTGTTACCTGGGGAAATAAAGAGGGCGAGGCTGCCGACCTGGCGCGGCGCATTCAGAAAAAACGCAAAGAGCAGCGTTGCCGCTGGAGCGAATTTGCGGTGCTGTCGCGCACTCACGGCCATCGCGCGGAAGTGGTGCACGAATTTGCTGAGCGCGGCATTCCATTTTCTATCGAAGGTCTGGACGTGCTGGGTACTCCAGAGGTTCGCGATGTAATCGCTTGCCTGACGGCCGCGGTGTCTCCGAACGACGCTGCCAGTCTGTTTCGGGTGGCGGCGCTGCCACAGTTCGGCATCGATCCTACGGAGTTGCGTGCAGCGATGAGGGCGATGCGGCGCGATGAACTCGATTTCCGCAGCGTGCTGAAAGGTTTGCCGAAGGGGCCCGCGCTGCTGGCCAAGGTTGACGGACTGCACGGCGAAGTAGAACTGGACGGAGTTCGCGCCGGCCATGCGGTAAATCTTGTGATCCGCCATTTCGAGTTGCAGCGGACGGAGCTGGTTCAGGCGTTCGTGAAATTTGTGGAAGCGTGGCACACAAAGCCCATCAACGAGACCGAGAGTCCCGCAGAATTTCTCGATTACCTCGACTACTTTGTACAGGCGAATGGGGCGATTCCGCTGCCGCGCAGCGAGGACGACGCGGTGCAGTTGCTGACTGCGCACGCCGCCAAGGGACTGGAGTACAAACACGTTGCCATCATTCGCGGTTCGTCTACAACGTTCCCGAGTTCCTATCGCGAGCCGCTCATTGCGTTTCCAGCGGAGCTGCGCAGGTCGGGGACTTCATCGACAAACGACAAGATGTTGCATGAAGAAGAAGAGCGCCGTCTTTTCTATGTTGCCATGACGCGCGCCAAAGACACGCTCGCCATTTATGCGAATCAGGGGCAAGGCAAGAAGGATCCAAAGCCGACAAAATTTTTACGCGGTCTGATGGACAATCCAGTCTATAGAAAGTTCTGGTCCGCGCGGCCGGCGGAAGCGGTGCAGGACACTTTGTTTGCGGAAGAAGAACAGAGGATCGCCTTGCAGAAGTCGAATGTGGCGACATGGCTGATGATGCCGCCTTCGGCGAGCTTTGCCACGAGTTTGAGCGCGTCGTCGATTGAAACGTACGAAGGGTGCCCGCTGCGCTTCAAACTGGAACGCGAGTGGAATCTGCCGCGGGAAGTGTCGGCATCCCTGCATTATGGCGCCGCGATGCACCGCGTTTTGCATACTTACTACGATGCGCAGCGCTATGAGCGTCAGATCAGCGACGACGATCTGGTGGAGATGTTTCGGGCTGATCTGACCGCGGCGGGAATCGCCGACCGCTACCAGTATGACTTGTATTTGAAGCAGGGAATCGATCAGTTGCGGCAGTTTTTTGAGGCGGCTCGCAGTGGTCCGCGGCCGGAAGTGGTGGAGACCGAGCACAGGTTCGAGTTTCAGGTAGGGACAACTAAAGTGACGGGGCGAGTGGATCGCATCGACAGCACGGGGCCGAATACGGTCGCGATCGTGGACTACAAAACGGGAAAGCCCTGGTCGCAGGATGATGCCGACGAAAGCCTGCAACTCTCGCTGTATGCGATTGCGGCCAAAGAAAAGCTGGGGAAAAACGCGGACCGGCTCATTCTCTACAATCTTGAAAACAACACTCCGGTATGCACGACCCGGCTTGACGCCGAGTTGGAAGAAGCGAAAGCGCGGGTGAAAAAAGCGTCAGCGGGAATCACGGAAGGGAAGTTTGCTCCGAAACCTGGCTACCAGTGCGCGTTTTGCCCGTATCGCAATCTTTGTCCGGCAACGGAAAAGAGTGTTGCGGTGGCGCAGAAGAAACGCGGTCACTGAGCGCTCCAGTTAAAACGCGCTATAAAAAACTTTGGGGACGCTCATCGCGTCCCCTTTGTCGTTGCCTGTTGCAGGTTCTTAGTGCTTTTTGCTGCTTTTTTTCTTTGCTTTCTTCTTGGTTGCCATGGATCTATTCTCCCTTTCCATTCTTCATGGAATTTGCAACGGTGTTTTGTTGCAACTAAATGAATGTATAGAGTCAACGCAGATCGAAGTCAAGGGAAAAATGATCACAACGTGCGCACGCAACGGTGTACCAAAGTCACTTCGCTGTGTCGCGCGAGAAAAAAGTTTGCGCGACACGTCGGATTTCGTGTTGGTCGATGGTCGTTCGTCGTTCGCCGCTGGAAAAAACTCCAAGCGACTAGCGGGCGTCGATCAATGACCAACGACTTTTCTGTATTCCCCACCATCTATAATGAAAGATGATTTTGAAGGAGCGCACTTATGGCCGGTTCAAACGAAGTTGTAATCATTGCGGGATGCCGCACGCCGATCGGAAAATTTCAGGGAAGTCTGAGCGACATGACGGCTCCGCAGATCGGCGCGGTGGCGGTGCGGGAAGCGGTGAAGCGCGCGAATCTGGAGCCGCAGCAGGTTGACGAGTGCATCATGGGCAACGTCGTCTCTGCGGGGCTGGGTCAGAATCCGGCGCGTCAGGCGGCGCTGTTTGGCGGACTCGCGCCCGAGGTTGGCGCCATGACGATCAACAAAGTATGCGGCTCGGGATTGAAGGCGGTGGCTCTGGCGGCGCAAGCGATTGAGACTGGCAACGCCTCGATCGTGGTGGCGGGTGGAATGGAGTCGATGACCAACGCTCCTTATCTGCTGCCGAATGCGCGCAAAGGATACCGGCTCGGCAACCAGCAGGTCGTTGACTCCATGGTGAACGACGGACTCTGGGATATTTACAACGACTATCACATGGGGCTGACGGGCGAGAACGTTGCGGAAAAATACGGCATCACTCGCGAAGAGCAGGATGAATTCGCGGTCAATTCGCACCGCAAAGCCGTAGCCGCGCAAAAGGAGTGCCGATTCAAGGCGCAGATTGTTCCGGTTGAGATTCCGGCGAAGAAAAAAGGACAGCCAGCGGTGATCTTCGACAAGGACGAGAGTCCGCGGGAAGACACGACGATTGAAGTGCTGAGGGCGCTGAAGCCGGCGTTTAAGAAAGATGGGACGGTGACGGCGGGGAACGCTCCGGGAGTGAATGATGGAGCAGCGGCACTGGTGGTGACCAGCGCGGCGCGGGCCAAAGAAATGGGCGCGAAGGCGATGGTGCGCATTGTTGCGCAGGCGACGAGCGGAGTTGAGCCGAAGTGGGTGATGATGGCTCCGGTGGGAGCGGTGCATAAGATCTGGGAGAAGACGGGCTGGAAGAAAGACGAAGTCGATCTCTACGAACTGAATGAAGCCTTCTCGGTGCAGGCGCTGGGCGTGATCCGCGAACTGGGGCTGGATATGAATCGCGTCAATGTGAATGGCGGAGCGGTAGCTCTGGGGCATCCTATTGGTGCAAGTGGGGCGCGCGTGCTGGTTACTTTGATTTACGAAATGATCCGGCGCGATGTGCATCGCGGGATTGCGGCGCTGTGCCTGGGTGGCGGGAACGCGGTGGCGATGGCGGTGGAGCGGTAAGGAACGGCTCAGACGGTCACATAGCGACATTCGCGGCGTGGCACATTAGGAATTAAGAGCGAGCGAGAAGGAAACCCTTGAGCGACGCCTTTATTTTGCCTGCGTCGCTTCCGTCCCCACCGGCAAGCTAATTGTGAATACAGCGCCTCCGCCTGGGGCGGATGCGGCTTCGATGTTGCCGCCGTGTTCGCGGAGCACGGTTTTGCAAATGCTCAAGCCAAGGCCGGTGCCGCGGCCGGGACGCTTGGTGGTGAAGAAGGGATCGAAGATGTGAGCCAGGTTTTCGGGTGCGATTCCGGGACCATCGTCCTGAAATGTGATCCAGACCGATTCAGGGTTGCGGCCGAGGCGTATGCGAATCGTACCTTTGTCGCGGTTTTCGCGGATGGCTTGCTCGGCATTCAGCAGCAGGTTGAGGAAAACCTGCATGAGCTGATTGGGGTCGGCGACGATGGCGGGGATGGCGGTTTCGGGCAGAAAATCGACGGTGATATTGCTCTTGCGCATGGGATAGGCCTGCATCTGAACGGTGCGCTGCACGAGTTCGTTCAGATTAACCTGGCTGCGTCCGGGAGCGGGGGGACGAGCAAAGTACTGGAGGTTCTGGACAATTTCGGCGGCGCGGCGCGCCTCTTTGTGGAGAATGACGACTTGCTTGCGAGCGGTCTCGGAGGTTTCGGTTTCCTGCAGCAGCTCGGCCATGCCGAGAATGCTGGTAAGGGGATTGTTGAGCTCGTGGGCGAAGCCGCCGATCATTTGCCCCATGGCCGCGAGGCGCTCGCTCTGAATGATCTGCTCTTCGAGTTTCTTGGCCATGGTGACGTCGCGCACGGAGATGATTACGCCCGAGGGTTTGCCTTCAGCATCGAGCAACGGAGTGGCCATGCCGAGCATGGTGCGCCAGCTGCCGTCACGGTGTTGCGAACCGTACTCGCAAGACATCCGCGGATTTTCGCCGCTGGCGACAGCGCGAAACAGCGCGGCCAGGTCAGGCGAGGTGTTGTCTGCATCTTCAATATTCTTTCCCAGAAGGTAGTCGGGCCCGTAGCCGAGGAGCTCGCTGATGCGCGCGCTGACGAAGGTATATTGACCCTTCAAGTCGAACACCAGAATGAGGTCGGGAAAGCTTTCGAGCAGATGCCGCCGGAAGTCTTCCTGGCGGCGCAATTGGCTTTCGAGCGCGCGTTTCTCGGTGACGTCGACAAGCGTGCCCTGATAACGCACGACCTTCCCCGCTTCGATCACTCCGCTCGATGTATCGACGCACACGGCGACTCCGCCATCTTTTCTGCGGAGGCGAATCTCTTGCGTGCGGGTGCGGCCGCTTTGACTGCCTCCGCGCCCGAGCACCGGCTCGCCATCGGTGGCTGCGGTGAGCTGTTCGGGAGTCAAGTTCAGCAGGTCTTCCTTGCTGTCGTATCCGAGGATCTTGACCAGCGCGGGGTTCACTTCGAGCAGTGTGCCGTCGGGGGCGCTGATGTAGACGCCTTCCTGGAGCGATTCGAATAGTTGTGTGAAGCGCTGTTCTTTTTCGCGTTGTCCGGTAATGTCGCGGGCCAGCACGCTGGCTCCAGTGACGTCTCCACCCTTAACGATGGCGTTGACCACACAATCGTAATAACGCCGGCGGTTATCGTTTTTGAGATTGATCTCAACCACGCCGGCCCAGTTCCGCTTCTCGAGAAAATGAGCAAGACCGCCGGAGGCTTCGGCCCGCATGGGGGCATCGAGGAATTCCTCAAGCTTGTGGCCGACCAGACTGGAGTAGGGAACGCCGAGAATTTCCGAGGCGCGGCGGTTTACGGTTCTGAGGGTGCCGTCGAGTGAGATGGCGAGCGCGACCTCGTCGAGGGAATCGATCAGCTCCTTGAAGTTGCGCTGCGAGCGGGCTATGAGTTGGCCTAGTTGATCGAGTTGCTCTTCAGAGGGGGTAACTCCGCCGCGATCTTGAAAGCCTTTCAGGATTGTTTTTAGTTCGCTGACTTCGCGTTTGCGTCCGAAGGCGTAGGCGGCAAACAAGACGGCGAGAGCCACGAACCCGGCGGGAATCGCCCACAACCGGTAGGGAAGATGGAGTTCTTCGAGTTGTTGCCACGACAAGGCGGCGAGTGCGGCGGCAAACAGAACGAGCAAGCCCAGCGCCCAGCGCCACAACTGGCTCTCTTCATGATCCAGCCGGCTTGATGCCGGGTTGGGCCGCTCGGAAGCTGGATCTTTCTCGGGCATGGGGTCGGTCCCCTCCGGCCGAACGAAAACCTAACTCGCGCGACTTTACCTCGGGCGATGGATCAAACACACGGCTGTTGAGCGGGCAAAAAGCCGCTGAACCCATCGCTGAGCGAGTCGATCGTTTCTACCAGATTGTCCACTAGCGTAGCACCGAAAGCGGCGGTTTACGCCAGAACGTTCTGGCCGGTTCCATCACGGTTAAGGGGTGATGGCCGTCACATCGATGACGGTTCGCGGCGGGCTATGATGTCGGCGAAGGATGGGCCGGCCTTATAGGTGCCCTGCCGGTGCTCGGTCATTAATTCGGACATTAGTTCGGTCTGGTTCGGTCTGTGTCGGGTAGGTGTTTGGTCAGTGTTCGCGCCGGAGTCATTGCTCGCGCTGGGCCCTGCGTGGGTTCAAGGTATCCCTATGCTCTACAAGACTCTAAGCGCCGCCGTCTACGGAGTGGATGCCAACATCATTGAGGTGGAGGTGGATGTTTCAGGAATCAAGATGCAGGAAGACCACTTCCACACTGTGGGATTGCCCGATGCGGCGGTTCGCGAAAGCCGGGACCGGGTGCGATCGGCGCTGAAAAACTGTGGTTATGACATTCCGCCCACGCAGATCACCATCAACCTGGCGCCGGCCGATATCCGCAAGGAGGGTTCCGGCTTCGACCTGCCTATGGCGCTGGGTATTCTCGGCGCTTATGGCGGTCTGAATAAGAAGGAGATTCCGGATGCATTATTCGTCGGCGAATTGTCGCTCGACGGGAGTTTGCGGGGAGTCCGGGGCGCGCTGCCGATTGCGATTGAAGCGCGCCGCACGAAGCTCAAGAGAATGATCGTGCCCGAGGTCAATGCGCGGGAAGCGGCGATGGTGGAAGGAGTTGAGGTCTATCCCGTCAAGTCGCTGCTCGATGTGATTCATTACATCAATTCGGGCAACGGCATTTCGCGGATGCAAGTCGATACGGCTCAACTGCTCAGCCAGGCGCAGCGGCTCCATGTGGACTTCAAAGACGTTCGCGGCCAGCAAACCGCCAAGCGCGCGCTCGAAGTCGCATGTGCGGGCGGACACAACATCCTGATGATCGGGCCTCCGGGATCGGGAAAAACGATGCTGGCGAAGCGCATACCGACGATCCTGCCGCCGCCGACGTTCGAAGAAGCGCTGGAGACCACGAAGATCCATAGCGTGGCGGGAGTTCTGGACGCGCGCGCCGGACTGGTCGGCTTGCGCCCGTTCCGCGCGCCGCATCACACGATCTCGGATGCAGGCTTGATCGGCGGCGGAGCAGTCCCGCGACCGGGAGAAGTGTCGCTTGCTCACAATGGCGTTTTATTTCTCGATGAGCTTCCCGAATTTCCGCGCAACGTGCTGGAAGTGATGCGCCAACCGCTCGAAGACGGCACGGTCTGCATCGCGCGGGCGGCCATGTCGTTGACCTTCCCGGCACGCTTTATGCTGGCGTCGGCGATGAATCCGTGTCCTTGCGGATTCCATAACGACCGAAACCGGGAATGCCACTGCACGCCGCCGATGATCCAGCGCTACATTTCTAAGATCTCGGGGCCGCTGCTCGACCGCATCGATATTCACATTGACGTACCAGCGGTGAACTATAAGGAAATGCGCAGCACTTCGGAGCCGGAGAATTCAGCCAAGATTCTTGAGCGCGTAGTCCGGGCGCGCAACATCCAGTTGGCGCGGTTCTCTACGGAACGGGAAAAGCTTTACTGCAATGCGCAGATGCCGCCGCAGTCGATTCGCAAATTCTGTGAGCTTTCCGCTGATTGCGAGCGTCTGCTTGAACGCGCGATGGCGCAGCAAGGTCTGAGCGCACGTGCCCACGACCGCATTTTGAAAGTAGCGCGAACGGTGGCCGATTTGGACGGTACTCCGCAACTCGAAACGAAGCACATTGCTGAAGCGATCCAATATCGAACGCTGGACCGGACGTTTTGGGCGTGAGTGGGCGCCGATGAGGGTAGGTGCAATTTGCGACCGCCATCGGGCGTGGTTGGCGAGCTACTGCCCACCGGGGGGAGCACAGTCTATAATTCCGGCGAGAGAGGCTCATGCCAGGTTGGGGAACAGGCAGCTTCGAGAACGAAGACGCGCAGAAGTTCCTGGCGCAACTCAACACCTTGAGCGTGGATGACGTCAGCCATATTCTGGCCGAGGCTGGCGAGCAGGATTATGTTCAAGCTCCGGAGAGCAGCGTGGCTGTAGCGGCAGCCGAGATCGTCGCGTCGGCGAAGGGCGCGCCTCCGCAGGCGTTGCCGTCTCAGATTGTGGAATGGATGGGGAAGATCGAGGGTGCTCCGAGCGCGAAGATGGTTGAAGTGGCGCGCACGGCGGTAAATAAAGTCCGGCTCAGTTCCGAACTAAAAGATTTGTGGCTGGAGGCGGAAGGCTTGAACGAGTGGAGCGCCGCTCTGCGGGATCTGGAAAAGAGACTTGGCGGGTGAGGGATTCAACTTCAAACGGCGACGTTGCTTCGAATTGCGACCCTACTTCAAACCGCGATAACAAATCAAAGACAGAAGTCATGGGGCCGTGGATGGGACGGGCGCGAACGCCCGTCCTGCCACGATAATCAGCCACGATAATCATCCACGATAATCAGCGATCACCAGTCAGCAATCGGCGATAAGGGATCAGTCGGCGGCTGCTCCGCTGCTGGGAGTAGTGGTGGCGGCGAGATTCTTTTCCGCCTGCCGCAGACGCAGAGCGCGATTTGACGGCAATCCGGCATCGCGGATCTTGTAGAGCAAAGCGCGATAGCTGATGCCGAGCGTGCGGGCAGCCTGCTTCCGGTTCCAGTGGTGCTGTTGCAGCACCTTAAGGATGACTTTGCGCTCGAGTTCGCGGACGCACTGGCGAGTAAGTTTCTTCAGCGAAATCGGGCCGTCGAGATTGATCTCCTGATTGAAAAAGTCGGGCTCGCGCGCCACCAGATCGTTGGTGATGACTTCTTCATGACCGAGGATGACGTAGCGCTTGATCAGGTTTTCCAGCTCGCGGATGTTGCCGGGCCAATGATATTTCTGCAGCACCGCCAGCACTTCGCCGGACAGAGGACGCGCGCGGCAATTGAACTTCCGGTTGTAGTATTCGAGGAAGTACGCGCACAGGTCTTCGATGTCTCCACGACGTTCGCGCAGCGAAGGCATGCGAAGATTCACGACATTGATGCGGTAGAACAAATCCTGGCGGAAGGTTCCAGCTTCGATTTCCGCTTCGAGGTTGCGGTTAGTGGCGCAGACGACGCGCACTTCAACTTTCTTGTCTTCCTGTGCGCCGATGCGGCAGAACTGGCCATCCTGCAAGAGTTGCAAGAGCTTCGACTGCAGCGAGGGATCGAGTTCGGAAATTTCGTCGAGAAACAAAGTGCCACGGTGAGCCATTTCGACGCGGCCCGGCTTGGAACCGAAGGCGCCGGTGAATGCTCCCTTTTCGTACCCGAACAATTCGCTTTCGAGCAAGGTTCCGGGAATGGCCGGGCAATTTACTTTAACGTAGGGCCCGACTTTCCAGGGAGACAGGGAATGGATGAGACGAGCGATGATGTCTTTGCCCGTACCGCTTTCACCAGTGATGAGGACAGGAACGTTGGCGGCAGCTACTTTCGCGAGGCGGGAACGAACCGCCTGCATGGTTTCAGAAGTGCCAAAAATGATGTTATCAGGGGGAACCTCGCCCAGCGATTGCGACAATGTGGTTACCGAAAGTGTCGTCATAAGAGTGAATACCCCGGCGGTAGAGTGACCATCCGCATGCACTAAAAGTGCATCTCAAGCACCAAACTTGGGGAAGGAGCCGAACGCTTAGGGCGGGCTAGCCTAAGCGGCCAACTATGAGTAGCTTAGGCTGATGGTATCGCGAAAGAGAGAAGATAGGGCATGGCACCAAAGTGCCATTCTGAAAGCCGGGTAGGAAGGGAAAATGTTTTCATACACCGGATACCCCTTTCCTCAGGTGCCTGCCTGAGACAGCGGCCGTGTCGGTGCCCAGGGGACGGTCAAACTTCAGGCCTAGAAGATGATGATTATCGAGGTGGGTGACCCAGATCGCCTTCGCCTGCATAGTGCGGGTAGAAGTCTTCAAACCGTGGACGGGACCCATGGGCGCACTGGGGATTTCCAGCGAAACCACGGCCGATTTGGGCAAAGAACGGCGAACAATCACCAAAGCTCCACCGGGAGAGATGTTGATGGCGGTGGCAAACTCCAGGGAATCCTTGCCGTTTTCGTCCCGGGAACGGACAAAGACCGGAATGGCGACTTGTAATCGAGCGCCCTTCCGTTCTTCCTTCTTGGATAGCCTAGCAGACACGTGTCCGAATGACCTCTCTGATGATCTTTGCACCATAAAAGGTGGCATCTTAGGGGCCAAACCATGGGAGCATGCCAGGTAGACCTGAATAGCGGTAAACCTAGCATCCAGCACGGAGATTACCTTAGTTACCTCAAAGTCTTGGCGCCGATCAGTGACTTGTAGTCATGTAACAAAAGTGCAAACTATTTCGCTTTGCCTGGGGATGGATTGCAATTGACAGTCGCCTGTAGCTGACATATAGTCAGCCTAATCCCTCATTCTGGACGGTAGTAAACGCTCTTCTCCCCTTTATTTACGCAGGTTTAGGCCTCCATGTCTTCGATATCTGAGAAAGGCCCAGTTGTGGCCCCGGCGGGATCGAGTCCGAAGGATCGTATGCCACCGACAGTTGCAGTTCCAGCCCTCACACCCAAAGCCGCCGATCAGATGGCGCGCGATTTCGAACAGTTACGCGATCGATTCAGCAAGACGACGACCGCGTTAGCATCAGCCGCGCACGACTTGAAGACTCCGCTAGCGATCATGAACGGTTATGTCGATTTGCTGCGCAGTCAGAAGCTCGGGCCGTTGAACGAGCGACAGCAAGAAGTGCTGAGCGACATGTTTTCCAGCGGACAGCGCTTGCAGCAGTTCATACACGACTTTCTGACTTTTACCGTGCTCGAAACCGGCGAACTGCGGATGCAGTTCATCGAGGGCGATTTGAATGCCTGTCTTTCCGAAGTGTGCCGGCTGTGGTCGGCCCGATTTCAGGAACGTGGGCTGGCGCTGTATTTTCTGGCGAATGACAAACTCACGACGTTTGCGTTCGATGCGCCGAAAATCCAGCGCGTGATTTCGAATCTGCTGGAGAACGCATCGAAGTATACGCCGCAGGGGGGAACGGTCTGGTTGCACGCCGAGCCGCACATGTGGGAGCGTCGCGGGATCAGCAAGCCGGGGCTTGATGGAGACCGGCGGCGGCAAGCGACGAATGTGCCGAACGCGGTCAAGGTAAGCGTGGCCGATACCGGCCCGGGAATCCGGCCTGAATTTCATCTGGAAATTTTCGACGATTTCTTCCGCCTGCCGGGAAGCGAATCGGCGGAGGGCATGGGCCTAGGACTGGCGATCGCGCGCCGTCTGCTGCAAGGGATGGGCGGCAAGATCTGGGTAGAAAGCGAATCCGGGGCGGGGAGCAAGTTTTGCTTTCTGATTCCCTTGAAACCAATTCCGGGCAGTCCGCAAGGCGCTCCGCAAAACGACCGACGAGGAAAGAAATGAGCCAAGCCGCCAACATTTTGCTGGTGGATGACGAACCGGGAATGCTGCGTTATATCCGCACGCTGTTAGAGGTGGATGAGCACAAAGTTCAAACCGCGAGCACGGGCGAAGAAGCGGTGGAGCACGTCCAGAAGGGACTGCATCCCGACTTGGTGCTGCTCGATCTGCTGATGCCGGGAATCGACGGATTACAGACGCTCGAACAACTCCGGCAGATGCGTCCGGGCTTGAAGGTTGTGATGCTCTCGTGCGTGAATGACACGCGCAAGGTGGTGCAGGCCATGCGGCTGGGCGCCATCGATTACCTGACCAAGCCGTTCCAGAAAGCCGAACTCGATGCGGTGATCGGCAGCTGCGTGGGCACGGCCAAAACCGAGAGCTATGCGGGCGAGGTCGAGGAACTTTGCGACGATGTGTTTTTCGTTGCGGCCAGTCCGGCGATGAAGAAAATTCGCTCGCAGGCGGCGCTGGTGGCGAACGTCGACATTCCGGTGCTGCTGCTCGGTGAGAGCGGAACGGGCAAGGAAGTTCTGGCGCGGCTGATCCATAAACTGTCGCAGCGCGCGCATCGAACTTTTCTCAAAGTGAATTGCGCTGCGGTGCCGGCCGACCTGCTGGAGAGCGAACTGTTCGGTTACGAGGCGGGAGCGTTTACCGGGGCCAACCACGCGAAACCCGGCAAGTTCGAACTTTGCAACAAAGGCACGATCCTGCTGGACGAAATTGGCGAAATGCCAGCGCTGTTGCAGGCCAAGCTGCTCCATGTTCTGCAAGACCAGACTTTTTCGCGCCTGGGCAGCCGCAACGTCATCAAAGTGGACGTGCGCATTCTTGCCGCCACGAATATCGATATTCCGGAAGCACTGGCCAACAAGCGGCTGCGCGAAGACCTCTATTACCGCCTCAACGCATTTACCATGTCGCTGCCTCCGCTGCGCGAGCGAAAGGAAGAGATTCCAATCCTGCTGAAGCATTTCATGTCGCGCATGTCGGAATCTTATGCGCGTTCGCCGTTGCCGATTTCGCCTCCGTTGATGGAAGCATGCCTGAAGCATTCCTGGCCGGGCAATCTGCGCGAGCTGAGCAACTTCATCAAACGCTATTTAGTGCTGGGAGATGAGACGCTGGCCGCTTCTGAACTGCAGCCGAAACCGGATGGCGGAATGGGGGCACACGCCGCAGCGGTGGGAAGAACCGTTGCCGCTGGCGCCGATGCGATCGGCGGTCTGAAATCGCTATCGCGCAATGCTAAAGATGAGGCGGAAGCCGAAGCCATTGCCCGCGCTCTGGAAGAAACCAACTGGAATCGCAAACAAGCGGCGGCGCTGCTGAAGATCAGCTACAAGGCGCTGCTCTATAAAATCCGGCAGTACGGGATTGCGCAAAGCCGGAGCACGCACCGGTTATCGGCGGGAGCGTAAAAGCAACTGCCGGTCTGGGGTGACTGCTCGCGACTGGCAGCTGGATTTTGGTGCGGATAAGAGGACTCGAACCTCCACGACCTTGCGATCACTAGGACCTGAACCTAGCGCGTCTGCCAGTTCCGCCATATCCGCATCTTGAGAAAATCTCGGCAGGACCTTCTTCAGGGCAACTACAATACCATTCTACCGACTGGCGTGTGGCTGTCAAACACGCATCACGCCAGCCGCTCAGTGCTATGGAAAACGCCCGCGAGAAAATTCCGCCCGAACTGACCAAGGAACTGCGCGCTCTGGCGCATGATCTGAGCAACGCGCTGGAAACCATTATGCAAGGGACGTATCTGGTCTCGCAGGCGAACCCGCCCGAGAACATGCGCCGGTGGGTTGAGCTAATCGATCAGGCCTCGCAGGATGCAGTCAAGATTAACCGTCAACTGCGGCAGATCTTGCGCGAGCAAAGCTAACAGCACTCGGGC
The DNA here is from genome assembly GCA_035287825.1 of Terriglobales bacterium. Taxonomy (GTDB): domain Bacteria; phylum Acidobacteriota; class Terriglobia; order Terriglobales; family Acidobacteriaceae; genus Acidiflorens. The sequence goes on along the minus strand of DATEBK010000051.1, from coordinate 9,893 downwards.
GGAATGCCGAGCGGTGAACGCACACCTAGCCCAGCTTCGCATCCATGGTGATTTTCGCGTTCAGAACCTTTGATACCGGGCATCCCGCTTTGGCATTAGTGGCCGCGGTGTTGAAAGCTTCCGGGCTGGCGCCGGGGACCTTCGCGACGACGTCGAGATGTACGGCGGTGATGGTCCAGCCTGCTTCGAGTTTCTCCATGGTGAGAGTTGCCGAGGTGCTGATGCTCTCTGGCGTGAGGTTGGCGCCGCCGAGTTGCGCCGAAAGCGCCATGGAAAAACAAGCGGCGTGGGCGGCTGCAATCAGCTCTTCGGGATTCGTTCCCGGGGCGTCTTCAAACCGCGTCTTGAACGAATATTTTGTGTTGGAGAGAATTCCGCTGGCGGAGGAAACTGTCCCCTGCCCATCTTTCAGACTGCCCTTCCAAACCGCGCTTGCTTTGCGTTCCATTGCTATCTCCTGAAGTTGAGGATGAAAAAAGAAGTTCGTAACTATTGTAAAAGGAGCGAAGGGAAATTGCCGGGTTGAGGGGCGTGGATGGAGTCAGCGTGAATCGTTTTCAGTAGAAATCGGAGCAGCTCAAGTAGAAGCCGCATTTCTTGCAAACCGCTTTGCAGCGATGTCCGCGCAATTCAGACGAGCAGTTGGGGCAGATCGAGGCCAAATCCTTGCGCGCGGTTGCCACGATTCCGGTTGCCGCTGCCGGCTGACCGGTTTCTGCGCCGGCCGGTGAAGGAGTCGAAAGTGCAGTCGGACGCGGGACGGAATGAGAGAGCAAACTCGGGGGCAAACTCATGTCCGGTGTTGTAGCACAGGTTCAGCCGCGGAGAAACAGCAACCTTACGCACCCGTTGTGAACCAAGGTGCGGGCCGAGGTGTGTTCCGATGGACAAAACTGACACCCAACGTTTCTACTTGTGAAGGACTGGGCGCGGTACCCAAGTGGTAAGGGAGAGGTCTGCAAAACCTTTATACGTCGGTTCGATTCCGACCCGCGCCTCCAAGCGTGTCCAGCATTTCTTGAATTTTCTCAACATGCGCGTTAAAGAATCGAAACCAGGCGCCAGGATCGGGCACAGCTCGCCGAGATGGAAGTTTTTTCAGTTCCGGCTGCGGTTGCTACTCCGGCTGCTCACAATCCTTTTACTGCTGGTGTCTTCACAGGCGGGATGGGGCCAGGTTTCGGCCTCCATTTCGGGCAAGGTAGAGGATGCGTCGGGAGCCGCAATCAGTGGCGCAACCATTACGGTAACGGACCTGGAAACTGCGGCGACGCGCATGGTAACGACGGACGCGGCGGGAAATTACCGCGTGCTGTCGCTGCCGATGGGACGCCACGAAATCAAAGCGGAGAAGGACGGCTTCAAGGCTGCGATACGTACGGGCGTGAAATTAGATGTTGGGCAGGAAGCGGTGGTCAACCTGCACCTTGAAGTTGGACAAGTTGTGCAGCAGGTCGTTGTCTCGGATGAGGGGTCGGTGATCAATACGACAACCGCTTCCATCTCTGGATTAGTGGGCGAGCAGGAAGTCAAAGATTTGCCGCTCAACGGACGCAGCTTTGACAACCTGATCACGCTGAATCCGGGCACGGTGAACTACACGGCGTTGCGAAGCGCCAATACGACGACCAGCAATGGCAGCGCATACGCGGTTGACGGCCAGCGTCCGGCCGACAGCCTGATGCTGCTCAATGGCGTCGAATACACGGGGTCGAGCCAGCTGGCGGTGACCCCGGGCGGAGTCAGCGGAAACCTGCTGGGAATTGATGCGGTGCGCGAGTTCAACGTTCTGACCGACGATTATGACGCGGAATACGGAAAGCGCGAAGGCGCTCAGGTTGTCGTTGTCACGCAGTCAGGCGGCAATGCGCTGCACGGGACGCTTTATGAATTCATACGCAACAGCGCACTCGATGGACGCAACTATTTCGATCAAGGTTCGATTCCGCCTTTCCGGCAAAACCAGTTCGGAGGGGCGCTGGGGGGACCGATCAAAAAGAATCGCGTGTTCGTGTTCGGCAACTATGAAGGGTTTCGCCAGAGTTTGTCGGTCAGCAGTCTGAGTATCGTTCCCGACGCGCAAGCTCGCATGGGGAATCTGCCTAATTCAGAAGGGGTTGAAATGCCGGTTCAGAATCTAAACCCCGCGATGCTGCCGTACATGTCATTCTGGCCGGCGCCAAACGGGGGAGAGCTAGGCGGATCGGAAGGCTCGAGCGGCGGCGAAGCGTTCTCATTCAATAGTCCCTTGCAGCACATCCGCGAAGATTTCGGCACGATTCGCGCCGACTACATTCATAGCGATCGTGACACGCTGTCAGCCGCTTACACCATCGACGATGGCAATGGGTTGATTCCGTTGGCGGACCCACTCTTCGCGTCAACGCTGATTCTCCGCAGCCAGGTGGTCAGCCTGCAGGAGACGCATATTTTTTCGCCGGGCATGCTCAACACCTTTACTGTCGGATTCTCACGCGCCGGTTTCGCCAACAATTCCGCGCCGCAGGCAACGTTCGCTCCGGGCGCTGATCCGTTTGTGGAAGGACGCGGGCCGGGTGGAATCGTGGTGGGCGGCGGGCTTACGACCACGGCCAACGGAACGATTACCTCGGCTGGACCGAATAACGCCTCGAGCGTCTGGAATCGCAGGAATTTATTTACGTTCGCCAACACTCTGCAAATCAGCAAAGGCATTCACCAGATCAGTGTGGGCTTCTGGTTTCAGCCGCTCCAGGACAACGAAGACACGGCGTCGCGCCAGTTGGGGCAAGCCAGTTTCAGTAGCTTGACGACCCTGCTGCAAGGTACGGTCAGCACGTTTCAAGTTGTGCCTACGGCCACCGAGCTCGGTTGGCGAAGTTTTATGGGCGCGTGGTTCGTGCAAGACGCAATCAAAGTGCGCCGGAATCTAACGCTGCAGATCGGATTGCGCCATGAGTTCGACAACGGCTGGAATGAAGAAGCGGGACGGGCCGCAAATTTCATTACTGGCTCAAATGGAGTGCTCGAGACCGCGCCGCGCGTCGGCAACTCGGTTTTCACGCAGAACAACGCCAAATGGCTTTTCGGCCCCCGCGTAGCGCTGGCGTGGGACCCGCGCGGAACGGGGACGACAGTCATTCACGCGGGATTCGGCATCCATTATTCTTTGTTAGACGCGCTCGCCTTTCAGCTCAATTCGCTCCCTCCGTACAACGGATCGATTTCGTTCTCCAACACTTCATTGTTCAACGTCATCCCGGTGAAGCCCGACGTGGCAGCTGCTCCGCAGTGCACGGGCGGGCCGGGAGTTCCAGTCGGATGCACCATCTACGCTCCGCAGGGAGTGCAGGCGAATACGAAAATCCCGACGCTACAGGAATGGAATCTAACCGTCGAACAGCAGATCGACCGCAATACTTCGCTGCGCGTTGGTTATGTGGGATCGTTTGGTATTCACCAACTGGTCAGCATCGACGCCAATAGCATTCCTCCGGAGATTTGCAGTGACGCAAGCGGCTGCATTGCCGGCGGCGTGAACAAAAAACCGGCGACCGTGTCTGAAGGCACTTTATATATTCCGTGGGGAGTTTCGGGCGCCAATACTCGGCCCAACGAGAATCTTTCCGGCGGATTTTTCTGGTACGGGGAAGGGAACAGCAGTTACAACGCGCTGCAAGTCGATGTGGTGCGGCGTTTTTCGCGCAAGCTGCAATTCCGCGCGAACTACACGTGGTCAAAGAGTCTCGACAATAATTCAGCGCTGACCGGGGCGCAATCGAGCAATCAGGCGCAGATGGTTCTGAATCGATTCGATCTGCGGCAAGATTGGGGGCCATCGGCGCTGAATGTCGCGCAGCAGGCGCACTTCTCCGCGAGTTACGAGTTGCCCTTTGGACAAGGGCAGGCCTGGCTCGCCGAAAGCAGCGGCTTGGCCGGAGATCTGGTCAGCGGCTGGACTCTGAACACCATCACCACCGTGGCGAGTGGATTCCCGTTTACGCCGCAAGTTGGTTCGAACGTTTCGGGCGACGGAGACACGCGAAATCCCGATCGCCCTTCGCTGAACCCCGACTTCAGCGGACCGATCCAGCGTTTCAGTGCGACGCAGTGGTTTAATCCCAACGCATCTGCGTTTCCGTTCGTGTTGCCAGTGACCGGCACGTACGGAAATCTGGGGCGAGGCTCTCTGACTGGCCCGGGATTGGCGGAAGTCGACGCGTCGTTATTCAAGAACACCAAGCTCACCGAGAAAATGGCGCTGCAGTTTCGAGTGGAATGCTTCAACATGTTCAACCACACAAATTTCGGCACACCGAACGCAATCGTATTTTCGAGTGGAGCTCCCAGCCCCTCAGCCGGTCTGATCACGGCGACCGCGACTTCATCGCGAGAGATTCAATTCGGATTGAAGCTGATCTATTGATCGAACGATCGAGCGATCCGAACGACCGAGCGATAGAACTTGTCAGCATGACTTGCATGGACTGATATAGACTTTCTCGGGCGATATTCGCCGGTTCTGCCCATGCGATCAAACCCCAGCACTAACGCCAGCACTAACGCCAGCACTATTGGAGTTGAAAAGATGCTTCCGATTCGTTCGCTTCTTGCCCTGATTCTTGCCGCATTCTTGCCGCTTACCGTTGCTGCGCAACCTTCGCATCCGCTATTGCAGCGCCCGGCGTTCAATGGCTATGTGATCGTCTTTTCTTACGCTGGCGATTTATGGACGGTAGACCGCAATGGCGGGCACGCCAATCGTCTGACGACTGGGACCGGCATTGAAACCGACCCGGTGTTCTCGCCTGATGGCACGATGGTCGCCTTTACCGGAGAATACGACGGCAACACCGATGTCTTTGTTGTCCCTGTAACCGGTGGCGTTCCGAAGCGTCTCACGTATCATCCGTCGGCGGATGCGGCGGTCGCGTGGACACCGGATGGCAAGTTCGTGATCTTCCGTTCGAACCGCGAGAGCGACAGCCCGCGCTACAGCAAGCTGTTTAAGGTGTCTGTGAATGGAGGCCTGGCGACCGCGCTGCCACTGCCGATGGCATTCTCGGGCAAATTTTCTGCTGATGGAAAATATTTTGCTTACTCGCCTGTGGGCGGCGCATCGCAGTTCAGTTATTCGAATTACGTGGCGTGGAGAAACTACCGGGGCGGATTGGCGAGCTCGATCTGGATCGCCGACATGGGGACGCTCGACGTGGTGAAAGTGCCGCGCGACAAGTCGAACGACTTCAGTCCGGCGTGGGTCGACAAACAAGTTTATTTCCTTTCCGACCGCAACGGCCCAATCTCGCTATTTCGCTTCGATCCCGTGACGAAAGCTGTAACCGAGGTGGTGAAGAATGATGGCGCCGATATTCGTTCAGCGAGCGCGGGCCCGGGTGGCATTGTCTACGACCGTTTCGGCGAGCTGTTTCTGTATGACACAGCGAGTGGCCAGGCCCATCCAATTAACGTCGATGTGAGCGCCGACCTGCCGGAGGTCCGCGCTCGCATTTCGCCGGTAGACCGGGAAATCGATAACTACGCTATCTCGCCGACGGGTGTACGGGCTGTGTTCGAGGCGCATGGCGAGATTCTCACGGTTCCGGCAAAAGAGAGCGCGACGCGGAATATTACCAACACTCCGGGGGTGATGGAGCGCGATCCGGCATGGTCGCCGGATGGACAGAGCATTGCATATTTCTCCGATGAGTCAGGGCAGTATGCGTTGCATGTGAGCAAACAAATCGGCGGCGGCACAGTCAAGAAGTTTCCGCTGGCTAGTGACGCGACCTACTATTTCCATCCAGTATGGTCGCCGGACTCCAAGCTGATCGCCTTTCATGACAACAAAATGCAAATCTGGATGCTGGATACGGCGACGGGGAAGGCGAGCGTCCTAGACAAGGGCATGGTGGACGACTCGGCCTACGATGCGTCATGGTCGCCCGATTCGAAATGGCTCGCGTATACGCAGACCATTGCGAACCGTTTCAACGCACTCTTTCTATACTCGGTCGCTTCGGGCAAGAGCGCGCAGATCACCGATGGCATGAGCGATATTCTCTATCCCACGTTTGACCGGGGAGGAAAGTATCTCTACTTCACCGAGAGCACGAATTACGGCACATCCACCAGCGGGCTCGACATGAGCAGCGACGAATTTGACGTAACGCGCAGTGTGTACGCGCTGGTGCTGGCGGCTGATGCGCCTTCTCCGATAGCTCCGCAGGCTGAAGACGAGAAGACCCCCGACGCTAGGGATAAAGACAAGGACAAAGATAAAGATAAAGACGAGAAGAAAGACAAAGACACCGCTAAGAACAAAGACAAAAAAGACTCCGGCGATGATGCCGAAAAAGACAAGTCGGGCGAGGCGAAGAAATCCGACGACGCTGAAAAGTCCGAGAAAACCGAAAAGGCCGAGAAGGCGAAGCCGGTCAAGATCGACCTCGATCACCTCGAAGACCGAGCGGTTGCGCTTCCGGTGCCTCCGGCCAACTATGAAGGAGTGACCGCAGGCAAAGAGGGCGTGCTCTATTTGCTTGAAGGCGGCGGCAGGTTCGGTAGTCCCAGCGTGTCGCTGACGCGCTTCGTGCTGAAGACGAAGAAATCCGAGAAACTCGCTGAACACGTCACGGGGTTCGATCTATCTTTCGATGGCGAAAAAATGCTGCTGCAGATGGGGCATGGAGACTCCGATGGCGGCGGGGCCAATAGTCCCGCGCCCACGTTTGTGATTGTTCCTGCCGATGCGCCTGTTAAGCCTGGCGAGGGCAAACTGGATCTCTCCAAGATGCAGGTGCGTGTCGATCCGCGGGCCGAGTGGCGCCAGATGTTTCACGAAGTCTGGCAGATCGAGCGTAGTTTCTTCTACGACCCGCACTATCACGGCGTGGACACGGTTGCAGAAGAAGCACACTTCAAACCGTACCTTGATGAGCTAGGATCGCGCAGCGACCTCAATTATTTGTTTCAGGAGATGCTCAGCGACTTTTCGATCGGCCACCTGCGCGGGAATGGAGGGACGATTCCCCGCCCGAATCATGTTGACGGCGGTTTGCTCGGCGCCGACTACGAGATCGTCGAGGGACGCTTTCGGATCAAGCGAATCTTTAACGGCGAGCGCTGGAATCCGAGGGCGCATGCTCCGCTGGCCGAGCCGGGAATAAAAGTAAAAGAAGGAGATTTTATTCTTGCGGTCGGCGGGCAGGACTTGAGCGGCTCCGATGACATTCAGCGCTTACTTGAAGGCACGGCGGGAACGCAGGTAGTGCTGAAGGTGGCCTCCGACGCCAAAGGAAAAGATGCGCACGACATTACGGTGACGCCGATCAGCGACGATCTCGGTCTGCGGAATCTGGCGTGGATTGAATCCAACCGGCGCAAGGTGCAGGAACTTAGCGGCGGAAAACTGGCTTACGTGTATCTGCCAGATACAGCCATGGGCGGGCTGACTAACTTCAACCGCTATTACTTTGCGCAACTCGACAAGCAGGGAGCCGTGATCGACGAGCGCTTCAACGGTGGCGGGCAGGCGGCCGATTACATCATCAACGCCATGAAGCGCACGCTGATGAGCTGGTGGGCACCGCGTTATGGAATGATCTACCGCACTCCGCAGGCTTCAATTTTGGGACCGAAGGTGATGATCACGAATGAATACTCGGGCTCGGGCGGGGACGCGATGCCGTGGTACTTCCGCCAGGCGCAACTGGGCCCGCTGGTCGGCAAGCGTACGTGGGGTGGACTGGTTGGAATCGGCGGCATTCCCGTGCTTATGGACGGAGGCCACGTGACCTCGCCCAGTTTTGGATTTTTCAATCCGCAAGGGCAGTGGGATGTTGAGAACCATGGCGTGCAGCCCGACTACGAGGTCGACATGGATCCGAAGCCGGTGAGCGAGGGTCACGATCCGCAACTGGAAAAAGCCGTGAGCCTGGCGCTGGAGGACCTGGCCAAGCATCCTGTGCCGCAACCGCAGAAGCCCGAGTATCCAAACTACAATCGCAAGACTGCGCAATAGCGCGAAAGTGTAATGCTGAGGCACAAAAGCCGCATCCGTTTTGTGCGGGGTGGCAGAAAACCCGATGTATAATTTCACGCTTTGGCAGCAAGAGAGTTCCTGATCGGTGGCAGCGAGAAGTGAGAGGACACGAATGAATCTAAGATGGCGAATGCTTTGTGCGATGGTGCCGGCGATTCTACTGGTGAGCGCAGTCGACTCTCCTGCCGGGTATGCGGCCCCATCCCGGCCATTAAGCGGGCACGAAATCGCCGAGCAAAACAAGCCGGGAGTGATCCTGATCCATTCGCAGTGGAGTGTCCGTGTGAGCGTTTACTCTCCGATCGTGCAGAACTTCGACGAGATCAAAATGCTGGTACACCGGCAGGTTCGGGCAGGGTTGGTCGCGAATAACGACGAAGCCATACAGCAGGCACAGCTGGCGGAAATCGCAAAAGATCCCGCTCGCTACCTCACTGCCGATAAAAATAAAGTTGTGGTTTCCGACCGGAAAATCCCTTATCGCGGTTCCGGATTTATTATCACGCCCGACGGCTACATCGTAACCAACGCGCATCTGGTTACGCTCAGCCCGGATGACTTAAAGGACGTGCTGGCGAAATATCTGGTCCCGGAGAAAATTGCCGAGGTTTTGCAGACCCTGGGAGTTAAGTCGGAGAATGGTGCGGCGTGGCAGAGAAATTTTGCCGAAGCCTTACAAACTTACTACTTGCACGGCGGAATACTAGTAAACCTCGGAGATAACCTGGTGCCGGCTGAAAGCGTCACCGCCAGCATTCCGGTTTTCGACGGCATGAAGACTACGACTAAGTTACTTTCATGCGACGTGAGAAAGGTAGGCGAGCCAACCCCCGGCAAAGATGTAGCCATCCTGAAGGTGGAAGCTGAGGACCTGCCGACGGTGCAGTTAGGTGATGACACTTCCGCAGTGCAGGGTGATCAGATTTACATTTTGGGGTTCCCCGGGGCCGCGGAAATGGGAGGGTCGGGCGAGGAGCCGGGCGTGGAGGCGACGCTAACGGCCGGACGTGTTAGCCGCCGTACTCCTATGCGCGGCGGCTGGAAGGCCATTCAAACCGACGCGCCGATTAACCATGGCAACAGCGGCGGTCCAGCGTTTAACGAGCGCGGGCAGGTCATTGGGATCGCCACCTTCAGCCCCGGAGGAGAAGACGTTCAAGGGATTCACGATCTGGTTCCGATGTCGGTCGCTAACCAATTCATACAGGAACTTAATATCAAGGGCCGGGACAGCGAGCTTTCCAATCGCTACCGAAACGCGCTGGCGACGTATGAATCCGGCGATTATAAAAAAGCTGAAACCGAGTTCCTCGCGATCAAAGAAGACAGCTCGGGTTTTCCATTTGTGCAGGAATATATCGACCGCTGCAAGATAGCGATTCGCAATCAAGGGCCCTCGCTCAATCAGAGAATTCTTCTTTGGGTAATTATTGCTGGAATTGGACTGGCGGTGATCTGGTTTGTGACGCGCAGACGTGGGCCGCAAGTGGCGCAGGCTCCAGCCGGACTGCAAGGTGCGCGTGGCGGCCCGAAGCCCTTGCCCGGCGGTTTATCGGGGACGGTGGCTGAAAATGCTCAGCAGAGTTTTGGCAGCTTGCAGTGTACGGGCGGGCCACTTTCGGGCCAGCGGTTTCCGGTTCCCAAACAGGGCTTGAAGATCGGCCGCGATCCCTCGAAGTGCCAGGTCGTAATTTCGAGCGACGCGGTATCTCAGGAGCACGCCTGGGTTGTTCCGTTGGAGACTGGAGTGATGCTGATCGATCCCGGATCGACGAATGGAGTGTTCTTGAACTCGCCCGACTCTGCCAAGGTGAGTAAGGTGCCGTTGAAGCATGGAGACCGAATTCTGATTGGAAAGTCGGCCGCCGCA
>DATEBK010000050.1:0-19023 GCA_035287825.1 Terriglobales bacterium | reverse complement strand
AACTCATGGCGACGGCATTTCGAAGCATCGAACGGCCAAAAGAAGAGCTAGCCCAAATTCACGCCGAGATTGTTCAGTGGGAGACGCGCGTTGACGCTTTGCACCAATCGCTTTCAAAGGCGATCGCGGAACTCTTCGGGACCGACTGCAAAGCATTCCCCGCATTACAAGAAGCCGCGCAGGCCGCAAGAATCGTCGAGGCCGTGCTGTCACGACTTCCGGTCAATTCGCATGGCGGAGAGGGGGGGATTCGAACCCCCGGTACGAGTTTTAGCCCGTACAACGGTTTAGCAAACCGCCGCCTTCAGCCTCTCGGCCACCTCTCCGGCGTTGCAAGGATTTTAGTTTACCACTGATAGGGATTCAGTAATATTGTGCCAAAAATCGGTTCTCTGCTGAACGATGGCCAGTTTTGCACTCGCCCGCTCAGAGTCGCGAAGCCCTGGCACGCTTTCTCGGGACGAGACTCAGCGGGGCTGCGGAGTCTAGTTCTACGCGGTTGCGACCCTTGCGCTTGGCACGGTAGAGAGCTTGGTCGGCGGCCCGGATGACTTGCTCGGGTTCACGGTAGCGCGTGCTCGACTCGGCTACGCCTATGCTGACGGTTACTGATAGACGGTCCGGCGATGAGTTGCTCGGCGACGGCACGCGGATTGCCTCGGTGGCCCTTTTCTTGGCGGGCTTTCTGCGATCGGACTTGTTCGTACGAAGATCGTTCCAGAGAACACTCTGCACAGGATTCAACGGATCGACTCGAGGGGTCTTCCGCAAATTGTTTTTGCTTTCGGCGACGCGTTCAGCCAGTCTCTCCGCTCTTCTTTCCGTGCCACGCAACTGAAATGTCGATTTTTCGATACTTTGGCGCAGTGACTCGAGATGGTCGAAGGCTTCTTTGGCGGAGGTGGCGTGGAAGACTATTGCGAACTCCTCACCTCCACAGCGGAATGCCCGTCCATCGCCTCGGACTTCAGACAGCCGGGCCGCAACCATACACAAAACCTGGTCTCCGACGTCGTGGCCATAAGTGTCGTTGAATTTCTTGAAATGGTCGATATCGACAATGGCGATCGCATATTGATGATCAAGAGAATGCAGAGACTCGTTGAAGGCGCGGCGTCCGCGAATGCCGGTGAGTTCGTCATGGTAAGCGAGGATGTAAGAAGTTTCGATGAGCGACGCGGCGAGTATGAGAGCTGCCGTGGCGACATAAGCGTCGGACGCTCTGCCCACCGGAGCGAACTGGAGCCATAAGAAAACCGCAACCACCGACCAGACAAATCCCGGCTCGGTCGGTTTGCGCGTTTGAAAAAAACGGCGGACGAAGACAGCAATGGCGATCACAAAACCCAACAAGATCCAGAGCGGGATAGCTCCGTCGGGGTGCGCAGCGGCGGGGCTATTTTCCGGTCGGCATAGCACCGCGACTATCACCGATTCGAAAAAGAGCAATCCGAGACGGGGCGCGATTCCAGCGATTACAATGCCGCGCTCGCGGGTGGTGGCGAAAACCATGAAATTGAGCGGAATGAGGAGCGCCGCAAGAACTACAGCATTGTGCCCGCTTCCGGAGGAAAGTTGTCGGGCCAAAGCGGCATGAGGCTGACTGGCGGAAAAGAAATCGACGGCCCGATGCGCGAGCAGCAGAGTTAACAGAGAAAACAGAACGCGGCCGGAGTTGAAGCGCCAGGCCAGGAGCAATCCGGTGGCGAAGACTCCAATGTAGTAGAACGGCAGCGAGGCCGCGACCTGGACGAACAGGGAACTGTTGACCAGCGCCGCCGCGAGCGCCAACAACAGCCCGCCAGGAACCAGCCACGCTTTCCAGTTGCTCGCGTTCACATGTTTAGGATACGGCAGTCTAGAGCGAGAAGGGATTATGTTTCGGGAACAAGAATTCCTGGATTGACGGCGTGGAAGTCTGCCTTGAAAAATCTGAGGGTGAGACGGCTACAGTGATAGTCTTCCAAGTTTATGGCTCGCGCACGACATTCTGTGCTTCATCCCGAATCGGGTTCGGAACTCCGCGTCGCAATTGATACGGGTGGCACGTTCACCGATTGTGTTTGGGTCGAGGAGGGAGCGCTCAAGACGCTGAAGGTGTTCTCGACGCCGGACGATCCCTCGCGCGCGATTGGCGAAGCGTTGAGGCAAATTGCGGGAGTTGCAATTAGGCCTCACGGAATTGGGAAAATGAGTGCGGCACAGGCCGCCGTTACCTTACTGCATGGTACGACGGTTGGAACGAATGCGCTGTTGCAGCGCAAGGGCGCTCGCGTGGCCTTGATTACGACCTCAGGATTTGAGGATGTGATTGAAATTGGGCGGCAGGCGCGTCCTCGGCTGTATGACTTTTTCTTTGATCCAGTGGAGCCGTTGGTTCGGCGAGAAATGCGGTTTGGTGTCTTGGAGCGGACGAACTGCAAGGGCCGTACCCTGGAGCGCCCGTCGGACGCCGAGTTGAAGAGACTGCGAGAGGCAGTACTGGAAGTCGCTCCCGAGGCCATCGCGGTTTCGTTGTTGTTTTCATTTGCCAATCCTGAGAACGAATTGACCGTGGCCGCAGCGTTGGCGGACTTGGGGAAGCCGCTTTCGGTTTCGCACCGGATTTTGCCGGAATTCCGGGAATATGAGCGGACGAGCACAGTTGTTGTCAACGCCTATCTACAGCCGCTTATGCAGAGTTACATGGAAAAACTCGCGCAACGTGTCGGTCAGCGATATGACAAATCGGGCTTGGGCTTGCCCACTGGGCGAAAGCAAAACGCGCCGCGGATTTTCGTCATGCAATCCAGCGGAGGGATCACCGCGTTGGCAGCGGCAGCGCGAGAACCAGTACGCACCGTGCTGTCGGGACCGGCAGGCGGGTTGGTCGGAGCGGCGGCGATGGCTGCCAGAAGCGGGTTCCAGCGAATACTCTCATTTGACATGGGAGGAACCTCGACCGATGTGGCCGCGCTGCGGGGCGAGCCGCGAGTCGGCGGACAGGCGGAAGTGGCCGGGCTTCCAGTCGGCGTTCCGATGCTTGAAATTCATACCGTGGGCGCAGGGGGTGGATCGATCGCGCGCTTCGATGCCGGCGGAGCTCTACGGGTGGGGCCGGAATCGGCAAGCGCCGATCCGGGACCGATCTGTTACGGGCGTGGGACCGAACCCACAGTAACGGACGCCAACTTGCTGATGGGGCGACTGCGTCCCGAACACTTTCTTGGCGGCGAATTCAGGCTCGATCTGGAACGAGCGCGGCGCATCATTTCGGAGTGGTTGCGGAAGCAGGGCTCGCGGCTGACGGCGCAACAATTTTCCGCCGGCGTCGTGCGCGTAGTGAACGCGAACATGGAGCGCGCTTTGCGCGTGGTTTCCATTGAACGCGGATACGATCCGCGGGAGTTTGCACTGGTCGCGTTCGGTGGTGCCGGCGGACTGCACGCCTGCGAACTGGCCGAGGCGCTGGCGATCCCGACAGTGATGATTCCGGCGCGGCCCGGCGTCCTTTCGGCGTTCGGCATCCTCGCGAGCGATGTCGTGAAGGATTACTCGCGCACCGTGCTTTGGCGATTCGGCGATCGGGACCGTTCCCCACAGGTATTTCGCGCGAACATGGAAAAGGAGTATCGCAAGCTGGAAGCGGCTGCGCGAGAAGAGTTTCGTTCGGAACTGTGGAGTGGCGCTCTCCAGTATGACCGAAGCCTTGACCTGCGCTATCGCGGCCAGGGGTACGAACTCAATGTGCCCACTGCGGGGAAGATAGTTGCGAACGCAATGATCGCCCGGTTCCATAAGGAGCATCAGCGGCGCTACGGATATCACCACGCCGGTAGGGAGATTGAAATGGTGACGCTGCGGCTGCGCGTGCGGCTGAAGCAGCGGAAGTTGCAACTGAAGGTAGCACGGACAGACGATAGGCTGGAGACTTTGCGCGCGGTCCCCACAGAACGCGCGCCAGTGATCTACGACAACAAGATCGTGCTGACGCCGGTGTTCGATCGCGGACAATTGGTATCGGGCAGGCCGATGAGAGGGCCAGCCGTGATCACGGAATATAGCGCGACCACGGTGATCCCGGTTGGGAAGAGGTTTTGGGTGGATGAGGCTGATAACCTGGTCATTAAGGTCCGGTGACTAAGGTCCAGCTGACCGCCGCCAGGCAAGGCCTTCAAGTGCGGCTCACTCTTCCTCGGGTTCCTTCTTTTCCTCGATCGCCATGTCTTTCAGTTCACTGGATTCGAAGACGTCCCCACACTCCTGACATTCCACATATTCGGAATCTTCGTCGCGGGAAACGATCTGCACGCGCGGATGCTTGCACTGCTCCGGAGTAACTTTCTTTTCGGGGGATGGCGACGGCTGGCTAGGCGTCATAAAGCATGTCGACAGCTGAAGAAAAAGACGGAGGTTTTTCCTTGAATTCCCGTTATTTTCAGGCGGTTGATGAAGGATGTCAAGTGCCTCTAAGCAATTTGTACGCGACCCACCCTGCCGGCCACGATCGAAGAAGGCCGCCAGGATTGGTGTCCAGTGGCACTTTTCGCTCATTGCCCAGACCTCCGGTTTGTGATAATTTCGCCGCTCATGTCCGGATTGCTGTCAAAACTCGGATTCGGCTCCCCGGTTGCGCCTCCGGAGATTCTCCTGGGAGACATCCCCTCACTACAGGGGGCCAACCTTGCGGTTGCCTACTTTTCTTCGCGGGCCGGCGGCGATCTGCACGATTTTCTGCGCGTCAGTCCGCATCGCTTCCTTTTTGGGTTGCTCGATGTGGCTGGCAAACGTGAAACCAGTGCGCCGGTGTTGCAGGCGGCCCAGGCTTGTTTTCGCGCGTCCGGCGAACAACTCTTCGCGGCCGGAGAGCTCAACGAACCGGACGCCATGATCGAGCTGGCACGGCGCCTGAATCTGGAGATCATGCGGGCTGCCGGCGGCGTTCGCAGTTGTCCCGCTTTTGCCGGTTGCTATAACGAGGAGTTGGGGACGGTTTGCTATGTCAACGCCGGCCATACGCCTGGTTTGCTGCGTGACGATTCAAGTGTCGTCGAGCTGCCAGCGACTGGCTTGCCGCTGGGGTTGTTTTCGCTGGCGCCAACCGATGCGCGCATTGTCGGCCTGGGATCCAAGGGCTCGTTGGCGGTGGTCTCGCGTGGAGTCGTGGAGGCGGAATCGAAAAGCGCCGAGTTTGGCCTCGACGGCGTGAAGAGCGCCATGCAAGCGCGGCCTGCCTCCGCCAAAGATCTTTCTCAGGACATTCTGCAACGCGTCCAGGATTTCATGCACATGGCGCCGAAACACAATGATGTGACCGCGCTCACGCTGGTGCGCGGAAATTAACGCCATCTCCTCACCTCAACTTCTTGCCGCAACCTCTTGTTGCCGCTTGGCCTCCATCCCGTTTGCAGCGTAAAATGAATAGATAATTTCCCCGGGTTTACCCCAGGATTTAAGAGAGCCCTGATGAAGAAAAACAGAATTTTCCTGCTCCTGGCAGCCGGTTGCGCTCTATTGCTCCCCGCTCTTTCCCTCGCTGATACCGTCGTCGAAGAGATCGTTGCCCGGGTAAATAACGAGATCGTCACGCGGTCGGAATATGTTCGCAGCCGCGATCAGCTCAAGCAGGAAGTCATGCAGCAGGACGCCGCGAACGCCGACCGTGCATTTACCGAAAAACAGAAAGACGTTCTCCGCGACCTGATCGATCAGCAATTGCTGCTGCAAAAAGGCAAAGACCTCGGCATTACCGGAGACACCGAACTCATCAAGCGTCTCGACGAAATGCGCAAGCAGATGAACCTCGAGACCATGGAAGATCTGGAGAAAGCCGCCGAGGCCCAGGGAGCTTCTTACGAAGATTTTAAGCAGAACCTTCGCAATCAGATCATTACGCAAAAGGTGATTTCGGAGCAGGTTGGACAAAAACTCGCCATGAACAAGGACGAGGAGCGAAAGTTTTATGAGCAGCACAAGGCGGACATGGAGCGGCCCGAGGAGGTTCGCCTGAGTGAGATCCTGATTGCACCGAAAACGCCGGTCAAACCGAACGGCGCGGACGGTAAGCCCGAGCCGCCCACGGAAGCTGAAACGGAGGCGGCCTTGGCTGCAGCCAAGGTCACAGCTGACGATGTTCTCGAACAGTTGCACAAGGGCGCGAAGTTTGAAGATTTGTCGAAGAAATATTCGGATGGCCCGTCAGCGAAAGAAGGCGGAGACCTCAGTTATTTCAAGCGCGGAACTCTTTCGAAAGATCTCGAAGACAAGGTTTTCGCATTGAAGGGTGGCGAGACCACGGATACGATCCGCACTAAGCAGGGCTACGTAATCCTGCAGGTGACCGAGCATCAGATGGCTGGCATTCCCCCGTTTAAAGAAGTTGAATCCCGGATCCAGGATGCGTTGTACATGCAGAAATTGCAGCCCGCGCTCCGCGCTTACCTTACTACTCTTCGTGAAGAGGCCTTCATCGACGTCAAGACGGGCTATATCGACTCGGGCGCCAGCGCCAAGCAGACCCAACCTGTTGAAACCACAGACAAAGAACCCAAGTCAAAGAAACTCAAAAAGAAGAAGAAGCTGGGCGTTTTTTAAGCTAATCTGGCGGTGGTACCCTGCTCTAGCCCATGAATGCTACCCGGTCTGGCACTTGCGCGGGGCCGATTTCGCGGAGGCTCATGAAAGAGTTCTTTATCTCTGAATGCGGCAAGCAGGAAAACAAAGTTATCACTTCCAGTTTTGTCGTGGCCTCGAAGCAAGTCAAAGCAAAGAAAAATGGCGAGCCTTACCTGGCGCTTGTTTTGGCCGATCGCTCCGGTCAGATCGAAGCCAAGATGTGGGACAACGTCGACGAATTCATCGCCGTCTTCGAGCAGGACGACTTTCTCAAAGTTAAAGGGCTGATCAATAAATACAAGAATCGCTTCCAGTTCACTATCCACAAGCTCCGTCGCATGGAAGAAGCAGAGATCGATTTCACTGACTACCTGCCCAAAACCCCCAAAGATATCGGCGAACTCTGGAGGACGCTGACGGAGTTTGTGGTCACCTTCCAGAATCCGCACCTCAAATCGCTTGTGGAACTCTTTATGGCAGATGCGGAAATTGCTGAGCGCTACCGCAATGCTCCCGCCGCCAAAACGCTGCATCATGCGTATATCGGCGGACTGCTCGATCACGTTGTGTCTCTGTTCCGCTCTTGCGATCTCATGTGCCGGAACTATCCTCAGGTGAACCGCGACCTGCTGCTCACCGGCGCGTTTCTGCATGACATCGGCAAAACTCAGGAACTTGCGTACAACCGCTCGTTTTCCTATACCACGCGCGGACAGCTGCTGGGCCACATGATCATCGAACTGGAGATGCTTCAGGCCAAACTTGCAAAGCTGCCTGACTTCCCCGTGGAATTGAAGACCCTCCTCGAGCACCTGATCATCAGCCATCACGGGCAATATGAATTCGGCTCGCCTAAGCTGCCTATGTTTCCCGAAGCACTCATGCTGCACTATCTCGACGATCTGGATTCTAAGATGGAAGCAATGCGCGCCCACTTTGAGCGCGAGATCGAACTGGAAGGACCCTGGAGCAGCTACAACGCATCGCTTGGACGCCCACTGCTTGATTCCAGGAAATTCCTGCAGGGCGAGAAACCACCCGTCAAAAGCAGTGTGGAGGATTCCAATGCGCCTGCGGCGAACGGGACGGCCCCGTCTCCAGCCCCTGCGCCGTTGCTCGATCTTTTCAGCGAACAGAAAGCATAGTAAGCCGCAGAAAGGACATTCGCACTGAGACTAGGCGTTATCCCTTCCCGTTTGCATCCACCGCCGCGATTCGACTACAGTTCTCACCTCAGCCAATCTAACCTTTTGGGGACAGCCATGGGTTATCGAGCCTTCTCCTTACTTTCGATGTTGCTTTTGTTGACAATTGCTGCCTGCTCGCGTAAACCGGCCGACAATGGCTCCGGCTCCCCCGGTCAAAATGCAGCCGCTCCGGCGAACGCTTCAGTACCGGCGAACACGACGGGCGCAAATGAAATGAATTCTCCGACTCCAGCGCCCACCTCACCAGCGCCCGCGGCAATCATCCCTACCCCGTCTGGAGCGCCCGCAGCGGCACCGCCTCCCGTCGTCGTGCCTGCGGGAACAAACCTTTCCGTGAAGCTGAAGGATTCTCTCGGGTCAAAGCTCAGTTCGCCCGGAGATTCGTTCCGCGCAACATTAGCTTCTGACCTTAGAGTGAATGGCGACACCGTGATTTCAGCTGGGGCTGCGATTCGCGGCAGGGTCATCGACGCGAAAGCCCTCGGCAAGCTCAAAGGCGCCGCGTTGCTTGAGATCAAACTCACCTCAATCACCGTCAATGGAATCGATCAGCCCATCACCAGCTCAATCATCTCTCGGACGTTGAAAGGAAAGGGCAAGCGGACAGCGGTGGTGGCTGGAGGGGGAACGGCCCTCGGCGCAATCGTGGGTGGTTTGGCAGGAGGTGGAAAAGGCGCGGCAATTGGAGCGGTTGCCGGAGGTGGCGCAGGCACAGCGGGTGCGGCATATACAGGCAACGACGAAATCGTTCTTCCTGTCGGCGCCGCGCTCAGCTTTAAGCTGAAATCGCCGCTGACAGTCAATCCCCCAACCATCAATCCAGTGGCAACAAATCCGACGCAATAACGCCGACTGAAATGGGTAACTATGGATTTCTCTCGTTTCACCACGATCAGCTTTGATTGCTATGGCACTCTCATCGACTGGGAGGCCGGCATTCTGCCCACGCTGCGGAGAGTGCTTGCGAATCACGGCCAAAGTCTTCCAGACGCCGGGATTCTCGAACTCTACGGGGAATTCGAGGCACGGGCTGAAAGCGGATCCTACCAGAGCTACAAAGATGTGCTGGAATCGGTGGTGCGGGGTTTTGCGGAGCGCTTTCACTTCACGGCCACTTCCGCCGAGATTTGCTCGCTGCACGAATCCGTTCCGGCGTGGCCGCCTTTTCTCGATACAGTGGTCGCGCTGCGTCAGCTCCAGTTGCGATACAAGCTGGCTGTCATTTCAAATATTGACGATGATCTATTTGCCCAGACGCGAAAACATCTGGGCGTGGAATTTGATAACGTCATCACGGCGCAGTGGGCACGCAGCTACAAGCCTTCCCTCAATAATTTCCAGATCGCCCTGCGCACGCTTGCGATTTCTCCCTCGCAACTGCTGCACGCCGGTCAAAGTGTCTATCACGATGTGGTGCCCGCGGCGTCACTAGGCATCTCGACGGTGTGGGTGAACCGGATTTCAGCCCGGCCGGGAGTTGGCGCGGTAAGAGCCTCGATCGGAAAGCCCGATCTTGAAGTTCCAGATCTGGCCAGCTTGGCGGCAGTTATGACGCCCACACAACCCTGGCCGCCCCCTGTCTAGCTGATCGGGATCGGTACTGCGAGAATCTTCTTTTGGATGGCGACCGTGACTAGCTGCGCCTTGTTGTGAATGTCGAGTTTGCGCATCAGGTTAAATTTGTGTGCCTCGACGGTCTTCACGCTGATGCCTAGGACCGCGGCCGCTTTTCTTACCGTATATCCCTCGGCAAGTAATTTCATCACTTCGCGCTCGCGCAGCGTCAAAGTCCCTCGACGTAACGCCACACGTGCCGCCGGGTTCGACGAGGCCTCGCCGACTTTCAATCTGGACTCAATCTGCGGACTCAAGCGCCGTGCGCCGCGATGCACTTCCCGGAGTGTTTCGAGCATGAGCGATGCGGGAGTATCCTTCAGCAGATAGCCGCTCGCGCCCGAGCGCAAAGCTTGCTGCACATACTCCTGGTCCTCGTGCATGGTGAGGTAGACGATGCGGGTCCCGGCGCAGCGCTCTTCAATCAGCCGTCCGGCCTCGAAAGACGACATGCCGGGCATGCCGATGTCGAGCAACACGAGGTTGGGGCGATGCTCGAGCGCCAAGCGAAAAGCCTCCGCAGCGTCGCCGGCCTCGCCCACCACGGCGAAGTCAGGAGCGTCCTCCAATAGGCGCCGCACTCCGTAGCGCAACATCTCGTGATCGTCCGCGATCACACAACGGATGCGTGCGGCGTTCGGATGAAGCGGTCCAGTCTTCGTGCTCAGCATTGAGAATTTACCTCGCCTGTGACGAAGTAGCGCGGCAAGTCCTGGAACCCCGGTCTGTTGCAACTTCTGTACTCAAACCTAATTATTGTACCTGCTCGTGGGAACTGTCGGCGCAAATGTGCGGCGTTGATGGGCGAAAATCGACCCCAGCCAAAGGTTCTTCTTCATTTACAATGCCTTTTCCACATGCTGCGCTACTTTACTTCCGGAGAATCTCACGGCGAGGCGCTGGTCGCGTTTCTTTCCGGGCTGCCGGCCGGACTGGCCGTGGATCAGCAATTTGTGGACCGCGAGCTCTGGCGGCGCCAGCAAGGTTTCGGACGCGGCGGGCGCATGAAAATCGAAACCGACCGGGCGCATTTTCTTTCCGGCGTCCACCATGGCAAGACCATCGGCTCGCCGATCGCGGTGATGCTGGAGAATCGGGATTGGAAAAATTGGATGGAGTCGCTCCCCGTGGAAACGGGCGATCCGGCAAAACACAAGCGAGTGGCTTCACCGCGCCCGGGTCACGCCGATCTTGCCGGCGCACTCAAGTACGACTTCGCGGAAGCGCGTTACGTGCTGGAACGCGCTTCGGCCCGGGAATCAGCGGCGCGGGTTGCAATCGGCGCGCTCGCTAAGCTGCTGCTGCGCGAGTTGGGCATGGAAGTACTGAGTCATGTGATCGCAGTGGGCGCGGCTTCAATTGTGGACCGGGAGATCGCCTGGGAGCAAATCGAGTCACTGTCGCGCAAGGACGAGATTCTGCTTTCATGCGCTGATCCCGAAGCCGAGCAGCGCATGAAGGCGGAAGTAGATAAGGTTTTGCGCACGGGTGATTCGGTAGGTGGAGTTTTCGAAGTGGTCGCGCGGAATGTTCCACCCGGCCTGGGCAGTTATGTCCAGTGGGATGAGCGGCTGGATGCGCTGTTGGCGGCCGCAGTCATGTCATTGCAGGCAGTTAAGGCCGTGGAGATTGGAAGCGGAATTCAGGCGGCGCATTCGCCGGGTTCGGCAGTGCACGATGAGATCGGCTATCAGAACGAGTCGGGTTTCGCGGGCTTCACCCGCACGCGCAACAATGCCGGAGGGTTGGAGGGCGGCGTGTCGAATGGACAGGAGATTCGCGTTCGCGGCTATCTGAAACCGATATCCACGCTGCGGCGTCCGCTGCAGTCGGTGGATTTTGAAACGCGTGAGCCGGTGAAAGCGGCCTACGAGCGCTCCGATGTATGTGTCGTGCCGGCTGCGGGAGTTGCCGGAGAAGCCATGGTCGCACTGACACTGGCGCGCTGTGCGCTCGAGAAATTTGGCGGCGACTCGATTAGAGAAACGAAACGAAACTTCCAAGGCTATCTTGAACAGCTGAAGAACTATTGATTCCAAGACCAAACCACAAATGATTTACCCCATAGTGAAATTCGGCGATCCCGTGCTGGAAAAACCAGCGGCCGACGTGACCACCTTCGATGAAGGGATCCAGAAACTGGTAGACGACATGTTCGAGTCGATGTACGCGGCTCGAGGCGTCGGCCTGGCGGCTCCGCAGATCGGCATTTCACAGCGCATTGCCGTGGTCGATATAACTTTCAAAGAAGACCCCGGCGCCAAGTTGGTGCTGATCAATCCGGTAATCATTCACAAAGAGGGCCGCCAGCGGAGCAGTGAGGGCTGCCTGAGTATTCCGGAATTTCGCGAGGATGTAACCCGTGCCAAAACCGTGACCGTGCGCGCCCAGGATCTGAAGGGAAAGTTTTTCGAACACACTGGTGAAGACTTACTGGCGCGAGCTTTCCTCCACGAGACCGATCACCTCAACGGCAAGCTCTATATCTCGCACATCAGCGGCTTGAAGCGGGACCTTATCAAGCGCAAGATCAAAAAGCTGGTGAAGGCCGGAGAGTGGTAGAAGGTAGATCTTCGTCGCCAGGTCCTGAGTCTCTGGGAAAACCGATGTGGCCCGGACGCTTTTCTGGATCGCCGCTGCTGGAACTGGAAGCCGGCGTGCGCTGATTTTTCTTAGACCTCACACCTATGATTTTGGCTTTCTGCGGCACGCCTCGATTCGCAGTCCCGACCTTGGAGAAACTCGTCGATGCCGGCCATTCCGTCCCGCTGGTGGTGACGCAGCCAGATCGCCCTCGCGGACGCGGAATGGAAATGACTGCTTCTCCGGTGAAGGATGCGGCGGTTCACCTCGGTATTCCTCTTGTACAACCGGCCGCCATTAAGAACAACCCTGAATTCCGCGAACGGTTGGCGGCGATTCATCCCGACGCAATCATCGTCGTTGGTTATGGGCGCATCATTCCTCAGTGGATGATCGATCTCCCCCGGCTAGGGAATTTGAATCTGCATGCGTCCTTGCTGCCGAAGTACCGGGGTGCAGCGCCGATCCAATGGGCGATTGCGAGCGGTGAATCCGTTACTGGAGTTACGACCATGCGCATTGACGCGGGTCTCGACACCGGCGATATCCTGATGCAGCGCGAGATTTCGATTGCGTTGGAAGACACCGCGGAGTTACTGGGCCCGAAGCTGGCTTCGATCGGCGCGGACCTCATGGTCGAGACGCTCCGCGGACTCGAAAACGGACAACTGCGCGCGATTCCGCAGGATGATTCGCAGGCTACTCTCGCGCCTATCTTGAAGAAGGAAGACGGGCGCATGGACTTCGCGCGCTCTGCTGCCGATCTCTTCAATCGCCTGCGCGGGTTCCAGCCATGGCCCGGTGCATTCACGAGCTACAAAGGCAAGTCTTTGCAAGTGCATCGTGCACAGCCTTCGCAACCCGGCCTTCAATTGCCTCCCGGCCAGGTGCTTGTTGAGGGAACGCGTCTGTTGGTTGGCTGCGGAAACCCCAGCAATGCTGCCACGGCGCTCGAACTCCTCGAACTTCAACTCGAAGGCAAGCGCCGCATGAACGCGCAGGAATTCGTCAACGGTTATCGCCCACGATCAGGCGACTATCTGGGACAATAGTCGCGATGGCTGTCTCTGCCGCGCGGTCCGTGGCTTTCGAAATACTTCGTCGCGTCGGACGCGATAATTCGTACGCCAGCGAACTCCTCCATTCCGATTCACTTTCGAATCTTTCCCCGCGCGATCACGGACTTGCCACCGAACTCGTGATGGGATCGTTGCGCTGGCAGTCGTTGCTCGATCAGCGATTGGCTGCGGCATCATCGCAGAAACTCGATCGCCTCGATGGCGAGGTGCTGGTCGCGCTGCGACTCGGCGCGTATCAGTTGCAGTTTTTTTCCAGAGTTCCCGCCCGCGCCGCGATCTTCGAGAGTGTCGAACTCGTCAAAGCAGCGCGAAAGCGCTCCGCCGCGCCGTTTGTTAATGCAGTCTTGCGAAAAGTATCGCAGGCCAAAGCCGACGACGTTTTTGCTCAAATCGCTGAATCGCCCGATGCTCCGACGCTGGCAGCGAGCGCCGCCCATCCCTCGTGGCTGGTGGCTCGTTGGCTTGATCGCTATGGGATCGAGGCAGCGCGAAAGATCTGTGTCCATGATCAGATGGTGCCCGGCACGGCCGTTCACATTTTCGGCGATCGGTCTCAGGTTGAAGCCGAGCTGGCTGTGGCCGGCGTGCAGCTCGCGCCTGGGCGTCTGCTGTCGAGTGCCCGGCAGGTGCTTTCGGGCGATGTGACGTCAACGCGCGCGTACCGCGAGGGGCGAGTGTCCATTCAGGACGAAGCTTCGCAACTGGTCGCTCTGCTGGCCGGTCGTGGAGAAAGCATTCTCGATTGTTGCGCGGCTCCTGGAGGCAAGACCAACTTGCTGGCGCGACGTAACCCGGACGTCAAAGTATTTGCAACGGAACTCCATCCGCACCGTGCGCGCCTGTTGCGTCATCTTATCCGTTTGCCGAACGTGCACGTGGTCGCAGCCGACGCGCGGCGCCTACCGTTCTCGTCGAAGTTTGACCGCATCCTTGCCGACGTTCCTTGTTCTGGGACCGGTACCCTCGCGCGTAATCCTGAAATCAAGTGGACGCTCAAACTGGAAGACCTCAGCGATCTGCAGTCGCGGCAGGTCGCCATCCTGCAATCCGCGTTGGCCCAACTCGCTGTCGGCGGACGGCTCGTCTATTCAACCTGCTCGCTCGAAACGGAAGAAAACGAAGCGGTTGTAGAAGCCGACTGCTTGGGCACCGCAAATTGCAAAGTCGTCAATATCAAACCAGAGCTCGAGCAACTGCGTCGCGCAGATGAATTGTGTTTGGAGGATATCGCGTCACTCGCAGCGGGACCCTATCTTAGAACCATTCCCGGCGTGCATCCTTGCGACGGATTCTTCGCCGCCATGATCGAGCGGAAATAGCTTCTACCGCACTTCGAAACTCACCGCGCTACCCGCCGGAAGTTTTTGTCCCGGCGTTGGAGACTGGCTGACGATCATGCTGGCTGCACTCGGCTCCGACGTCGCAGAAGGCCCCGCTGCCACAGGTTGCGCCTCGCCGGGGGCGACTGCCGCGGGAAGTAGGCTGACTTTGCCGACGCTGAAACCGGCATCCCGCAGCGCGAGGGTTGCGCTACCGAGCGGCTGCCCGGTGAGATCGGGCATCACAAACGCCAACGGTTCGGCGCCGTCGCTCACCAGTAAGCTGATCTTTGGCGCCGATACTCCGCTGGCATTCGGCGGTGGGCTCTGTGAGATGACCTGGTCTGGCGGTTCGTCTGGCAAACTGATGTGTGCGACCCAGTCCAAACTTAGGCCGCGACGCTGTATGTTTAATTCCGCCACCCGTTCGCTGCCTCCCGTTACATTGGGAATCGCCACGCGCAGCGGGCCCAGGCTTTGCGCTACGCGTACCGACCAGCCTCGCCGCACCTTGGTTCCGGACGCAGGCATTTGCGTCACGATTTTTCCCTCAGGAACGTCAGCGCTGTAAAACTGCCGCTCAACCACAACCTGTAGACCAGATGCTGCGCTCGCGCGCTCGGCTTCTGCGGGACTCATGCCTATGAGCTTAGGAACAGCCACTTCGCGCCCGTGGATGGCCAACTGCATGGCCGTAAGCGCAGAAATAAGAGACACCGTCATCAGGACGAGAGCGAGAAACAGCATGCGGAAAAATTGTCGCATTGCTGGCGATTATAGCTGCTTCGCCGGTTCTACTCTTCCCACCGGTGCCCGCACGCATGGCACGTCCATCCGCTTCTCTGCGCGGGGACGGGGAGGCCGACGTACGCCGAGAGATAAGCAACCGGCTTGTCGAGCTCTCGATCCATGATGTCGAGTGATTCGCACTGCGGACATTTCGGCTGCTCGACCCTGCCGATTCCTTCCACATCGAGCATCGTCGGAATTGGCTGGTTCAGGATTTCGTTGGCCGCTTCCGCATCTTCGGGACGAACCTTCAATTTGATCCCGCCGAGAAGATTCGAAATAAACCAGTCCATGCGGATCATATTGTCATCGACCAGGTACGCCTCAATCCCCGCCGACTCCAAACTGCCCTTGGCGAGAAGCGCGTCGGGAAGGTCTCGGAATTGGCGCACGGTCACGGCTGCGTTGTACTCGAGGACGTGTTCGCCCAGCGGTGCAGAAATCTCGACCTTGAGGCCGCGCTTCGCTGCCTCGGCCAGCAGCGCTTCGTAGGCAGGCACGCTTAATTCGTCGGCGCTCTGTGCGACCTGGTCAAGTTCTTCGTCGCTCATCGCCGAATATACACCGGCGATGCGGATGCGCTCCTCGTCGGAATTCAACATCGTCATAACCGGCATGATAATCCGGACACGATACTCCGGGGTGAGTATGCTAGCGGCTCGACCTCCGGCTCGTCTGATCAGCGCTCGATTTCGACTCCGATGGAGTGAGCGACGCCTGGGTCTTCTGTTGCGCCACCCATCCGTGGATGCGCGTACTCAGCACGTCCATGGGAAGCGCGCCTCCAGAAAGCACTTCATCATGGAAAGCGCGCAGGTCGAACTTGTCGCCCAGTTGGTCTTTTGAATACTGGCGAAGTTTCAGAATTTCGAGCTGTCCAATTTTGTAGGCGAGTGCTTGCGCCGGCCACGCCATATACCGGTCGGTTTCGCTCTGCACAGTGACCTCGTCCATAGTCGAGTGGGCGTGGAAATAATCGACCACCTGTTGCCGCGTCCAGTGCTTGTAGTGGAAGCCGGTGTCGACCACCAGGCGAATTGCGCGCAGCATATCGTCCATCATGTGGCCATAATAGCTGTACGGGTCCTGATAAAATCCGGCTTCCTTACCCAGTCTCTCCGAGTAGAGCGCCCATCCTTCAACATAGGCCGTATAGTTTTCGTGCTGGCGAAAGGGAGGCAGTTCCGGCAATTCCTGCGCAATGGAAAGCTGCATGTGATGTCCCGGCACCCCTTCGTGGTATGCGGTTGTTTCAATGTCGAGCAACGTGCGTTTGGCAAAATCTCCCGTATTGACCATGACATGACCAGGCCGCGAACCATCGGGAGTGCCTTCCTGGTATTCGGCGTCCGGAGCTTCTTTCTCGCGGAACTCTTCAACCGGTTTTACTTCGAGCTTGGCCTTGGGCAGACGGCCAAACATTTGCGGTAGCCGCGCATACATCTGATCTTCATATTTGCGGTACAAGTCCAGAATCTCCTCACGGGAATGCGCGTGCAGCTTTGGATCCGTATCCACTGCCGCTTTGAAACTCTTCAGGTCTTTGTAGCCGAGCTGGTTCACCAACGCGAGCATGCGGCCTTCGATTTCTTTCACCTGTTCCTGGCCGAGCTCGTGAATCTCCTCAGGAGACAAATCCGTCGTCGTACTTTCTTTCACACGGAATGAATACCACGCTGCCCCATCCGGCAGAGCCCACGCGCCGGGCTCGGTTCTGCCTTTTGGCGCATATTCGTCGCGGACAAACGCCGTGAATTTAACGTAAGCGGGAATTACGGAATCCTTGACAGCACTCAATGCCGCCTCGCGCAGCCGCTTCCGGTCGGCCTCGGGGATCGTGTCAGGGAACTTATCAAACGGATGAATGAATGGACTTTGTTCCGCTGGAGTCGTGGCGATGCCGTTAGCCTGAGTCACCACTTTATCCAGCAGCATCTTTGGCGGCATCAAACCCTCGGCCATGCCTTTGCGCATCTGTTCGATGGTTTGATCGAAGAGCCGCGGCAGCAGCTTCAAACGCGTGATGTAGTCTTCATAATCCTTTGTGTTTCCAAATGACAGAATGCTGACCAGTTGCGGCGCGTCGATGTGGATGCCGCTTTCTTGGTTCACCGGCATCTCCCAGGGTTTGAAGCGCGCGCCTTCCAGGCCTATTTTCAGGTCGCGCACCATGAGCTGTTGATTCAAGGCGTCCTGCTCGGGAAATCCCGTGATGTCGATCGCCTCGAATCGGGCAAGGTACAGGCGGGTCTGCTCCAGATCGTCATCGATGGCTTTCTGCGAGAAATCGTCGAGTTGGTCGTTGTAGCGCTTGTCGCCCAGTATGGACGCGTAGATCGGGCTCGTCCGCAATGTGTACTCCCATCGCTCGTGCAGCAAGTCGTTCAAAGCCTTGCGCCGCGCCTCAAGGTCGGAGGGAGTATTAGCGGCGGTATTGCCGGAGGCCGGATTGTTGAGAGCCGAATCGTTCACACGAAGATTAGCGGCGACGGCCGCCGGAATCAGCAGGGCAATAGCTAGCAGACCGATCAAGAATCGCATGGAAACTCCAGAAGAAATTTGGTGACGTTGAGGCAGACTGACAAAGGTCTGTTCTGTTAGACGGATACGCAAGCCGATGGTGATCGGTTCCGTAAAAAACATTTTCAGCCGCCACGGCCACCACCGCTAAAAGGCTACCGGCTAGCCAGCCCTCCCGCAGTCTCGCCCCCGTCGCAAGTGTAAACGTGGCCGGTAATATTTTGTGCATCGTCGGAGGCAAGGAAGGCAAACAGCGCTGCGATCTCTTCCGGTTGCGCATGACGGCGCAACGGAATCTTGAAATTCACCTCCTCGAGCATGGCATCCGTATACTCTGCGCGCTGCATTGGTGTCAGCACGTATCCGGGAGCCACCGCGCACACCCGAATCTTCGGCGCCAGTTCCAACGCCATCGACTTCGTCAGTTCGATTACGCCTGCCTTGGTGGCGTTGTAATCAGCGTAAAACGGATAGCCCATGATGCCATTGGTCGAGGCCGTCTGCAGAATCACTCCGCCGCCGCGCTCCATCATGTGCCGCGCCGCGGTCTGCGCCACGTAGAACACGCCGGTAAGATTCACGGCAATGACCTTGTCCCACTCTTCGGGACTGATGTCGAGAAAGTTGTGCCGAATGCTGATGCCGGCGTTATTCACGAGCACATCGACGCCGTCCATCAGTCGGATGGCTTCGGCGAAGGCGGCTTGCACTTGCCGCAGGTTCGTAACATCGGCATCAATCGCCCCCGACAAAGCGGGTAGTTCGCGCAGAACCTTGCGTCGCGCCTCCGCGTTGCGGTCGAGCACGCAGACCGCGGATCCTTCTTCCAGAAACCGCGCCGCCGTGGCCGCCCCGATGCCGCTGGCTCCGCCCGTGATCAGGACTCGTTTTGATTTCAGACCGCGCACTCTCACCTCAGCTCTCAAGACCCTGCAAGAAGTCAAGCAGATCAGGTTCCCGCTCGTTCAACTCGTCCGCTTCAACTCAAATCCCAGGTACATCATCTGCCCGATGTGATGGTGGAGATGCGTCGCGCATTGCAGTACGATTTCGAAGCGGTCATGCGAATCCACCCCTGCGGCCGCATATTCCCTTGACCAGTCCTCGGACGACTGACGGTTGATTGTGTCGAGCACAATCTCAATTGCCTCGTCGAATTTCCGCAATACCGCCACTTTCGTCGGCCGCCCCGCTTCCGAAAATTCCAGCGGACGGTCCCGCACATAACCCGTCCCCGCAATCTGCGCACCGATGTAGTAATTCAAATTACCGGTGAGATGCAGCACAAGATGGCCGAAACTGTTGCCGAAGGGAAAC
>DATEBK010000049.1:0-3650 GCA_035287825.1 Terriglobales bacterium | reverse complement strand
AGCGTAAAGCGACATGCACTTTTCAAGATCCTTGGCCTCCGCAGCCTTCACGAAATCGGCATCGCCCGCCCGGATCGCCGCTTCATCGGCCGCCCGCGTGTCAGGCATCGCCGCCGGCTCAGCCGGCTTCTGAAAGTTCTGCATGCAGCCGGCAGCGACGCAAGCTGCCGCAACCGCCGCCAATATCAATCGCAGATTCCTGCGCAGGAACATTGCACACCTCCCGTCATCGCGTTTGTGCCCGAGGAAGATGCCTCTCGCGAAGCTCTCTGTCAAGTTCGCGCTTGAAACGTGTCGTTGATACACGATATGTCCGGTCTAATTAACACACGATATGTCCGCTTTTTGAAAAGCGGCCAGGGAGCAAGATGCATGCCTGGAGACAGGCATGAACTGCTACCCGATGGCCGCCCTGGAGCGGACGATGAAGGTTCAAGAAGTGATCCTGCGAGCTTTAGCGAAGAAGATTACCTGGTGGCAAGCAGCGGAGATCATCGGGGTCACCGACCGCCAGATGCGCCGGTGGCACTGGCGGTACAAGGAGTATGGCTATGACGGCTTGCTCGATCGGCGACTGGGGAAGCCCAGTCCCAAGCGGGTGCCGTTGGCCCTGGTCGAGCAGGTGTTCGCCTTATACCGGGAGAAGTACTTCGATCTGAACGTGCGGCATTTTCACGAGAAGTTGGGAAGCCAGCATCAGATTCGCTTGAGCTACAGCTGGGTCAAGAAGGCCCTGCAAGGAGCGGGCCTGGTGAGCCGGCAGCGGAAGCGCGGGGTGCATCGACGCAAGCGGGAGCGGCGCCCGCTACCGGGGATGCTGCTGCATATCGATGGGAGCCGGCATCACTGGTTGCAGGATGATCGTTGGTACGACCTGCTGGTGATTCTGGACGATGCCACCAGCCGGATCTATTACGCGCAGTTGGTGGAGGAGGAATCGACGATGACCGTGCTGGGGGCCTTGCGAAAGGTGATCGAACAGGAAGGGGTTTTCTGCGCCCTGTACAGCGACCGCGCCAGTCACTTCTTTTGGACACCTCGAGCGGGAGCGAAGGTCGATCCGCAACGGCCGACACAAGTGGGACGAGCCTTGCAGGAACTGGGGATTCGCATGATACCGGCGTACTCCCCGCAAGCGCGGGGACGATCGGAGCGGGGCTTTGGAACCTGGCAAGGGCGCTTGCCTCAGGAATTGCGGTTGCGCGGGATCCGTACGCTGGAGCAAGCCAATGAGTTTTTGGAGAAAGAGTACCGGGCTGAGTTCAACGAGCGCTTCCAGGTGCCCGCGTTGCAGGCGGGAAGCGCGTTTCTACGGTGCCCAAGGAAGGATCTGGATGTTCTGTTCTCGGTGCAACAACAACGAGTGGTGAGTCGGGACAACACGGTCGTGATCAGAGGAAAGACCCTGCAGATCGAAGCCACACGCTTTCGAGGAACGCTGGCGGGATGCTCGGTGATCATCTGCGAACATCTGGATCAGAGCTGGAGCATTCGCTACGGGCCTCACGTGGTGGGTCGCTACAACGCGCAGGGCTGGCCTCTGCTACCCGAGGCGAAGGAAAACGGGAAGACTGTGGAAAAGACGCTCCGTGGAAAAGTCCATCGGACTTTCCCACCTCGCTTGGAAATCCCGCCCAAACCGCGGGATTCCCACTTTCCCACAGTCACGACGGCGGTACTCTCTCAACCTCAAACCGGACATATCGTGTACTCAAAAAAGCGGACCTTTTAACTTGCTACGGACAGTTCGCGCTTGAAACGCGCTTGAAGGGCCGATCTCCCGATGGGCGCCCCCACCGCCTGGCTCGAAGGGGCTCCATATAGTTCCTACCGATCGCTCGCGTTCGTATCCGCCGCGATCTTCCAGGATCCATCGGTCTGTTTCTTCCATACCAGCGCCAGCTTCCCGGTTTCTGTCGTGGTCTTCCCTTTTGCGTCGGTAATCGTGTTGGAATAACTCCCGCGCTCAAACGCCAAATCGCCCGACTGCGCCACGTCGATGATTAATCCGCTGGTTTCGAGCTTCAACGCCTGCACCTCGAGGAATCCCGCAAACGCCTGGCGCACGGCGTCCTTCCCAACGACCGCCGGCGCCCCCGGCACGAACAGCACCGGATCATCCACGTAGAACGACATGCATTTATCGAGGTCTTTCGCTTCGGCGGCTTGTGCCAGAGCGACGCCTGCCCCGGTGATGGCCGCCTCGTCGGCTTTCCGCGTATCCATCGGCGGCCGAGGCGCCTCTGAACAACCCGCGACCATGGCAACTGCAAGACTCGCCGCAATCACCAGCGAAAGAGCGCGATCAGTTCGCATGATGCTTTCTCCGCCGGGAATGCTTTGCCCCCCGATGCTTCGTCTGGGGAGCCGGAGCCGGCGCTACGGGCAAATCCGAGCTCCACATATCGACGATGCACTTCCAGCTCCCGTCGGCCTGCTTCCTCCAGACCTCGGAATATTTCCCATGGTCGGTCGTCGCGTTGCCCTTGGCATCGTTCGACGTCAGTTCGTAGGTGCCGTAGGTGTAGGCGAGATCGCCCGATCGTGCGGCCTCCGCCTTCGTCGTTTGCCAACTCACGGAAAGACCGGGCAGCTCGAGCAGATCCGTAATCGATTTCCGAATCTCGTCCTTGCTCGTAGCCATCGCTTCATTCGGCGGGAGCACCACGGCGTCGTCGGCATAAAACGCCAGCCATGTGTCAGCCTGTTTCGATTGCGCGGCTAGGGACCAGTCAGCATCGGCTTTTTGAACTGCCGCTGCGTCAGCCGCACGGTTATCGGGCAGAGCGGCCGGCTGATGAGAACAAGCGCCAAGAGAGACAGCCGCGAGCGTGGCGGCGAGCATCAACGAAAACGAACGGAAACGCAGCATGGTAAATCCTCCGGGAATTTATAGGGTGCAAACGAAGATGCTCCGCGTCGCGCAACGTGTCAAGCGCCAGCGCCGTCCGCCTTTGATCTTCGCCTTTGCGTTTGTAGGGGTCGGAGCCTCGGCCCCTTCGTCGACAATCAACGAGGCGCGACGAGTGTCCACAGAAATACGGCGAAGGAAAATCCACCGAGCATGCTCCGAACAGCATGAAGCCGCCCCCAGCGCCGTAGAAGTCGAATCGCCTCTTCGGAAGCCACGTCCAGTACCGGGCTCTCCAAGCGCTGGTTCGTAGGGAGAATCACTACAAAGGTAAACGGAATCACGAGAAACAACAGCAATCCGCCAACCAGCCAGCGCACATCCCGGTCGAGCCACCAGGCGACGGGCGCCGCCAACGATCCGGCCACCGCAAGCGGAGCCTGCATGAGCGTTCCGCGTCTGTAGCTCGGCCGCCATTGCGCGACGGCCGTTCGGCCACCGCAAGAAAGCCTGGCAGGCTGCTCGGCGACGTTGATATAAACGGCTGCGCCGAAAAAGGTGCCGGCAGCCAGCGTGGCAACGAATTCGGGAATCATGAGTCAGTATACGTCCACGCCCTTTGGCACTGTTTCCGATCTATGCTAATTTCGGCTGCTCATGAAAAAGCACATTGGCGTACTTCTGTCCGGGCGCGGCTCGAATTTCGAAGCGCTGGCAGCCAGCGTCGAAGCCGGCCGCATCCCCAACGCTGACATACCCATCGTCATTAGCAATCGCGACAACGCGCCGGGAATCGACA
>DATEBK010000048.1:0-4282 GCA_035287825.1 Terriglobales bacterium | reverse complement strand
AATTCCGATATAGCCTGCCGCCGTGATGGGGACGAAAAGAAATCCAATCCCCACTACTTGCGTGATACGCAGCCACGTTGCAAAACGGAAGTTGATGAATAAATCGATCTGGTGAGCCGAATAGAAGAGTCCTACGGCGAGACTCAGCCATCCCATCGCAATCAGGTATCTGGCCTGAATCTTTGTCGTAAGGCGGCCAGTAAGCGGCATCATGATCAACAAAACCACTCCTCCTCCGGACAAAACAAGACCCGCGAGTTCGGCCGTGTAACCCATCAGCGTCTGCAGAAATTCGGGAATCAACACTAACGTGCTGAAAAGCATGAAGCCCATCATGAACATCATGAGGTTCGCTGCGGCGAAGTTAAAGCTTTTGAACAAACGGACATCGATGACCGGATCTTTGCGGAACCATTCCCAGATGACCAATGTGATCAGGCAGACCGTGGCAGTTATCGCCAGGGTGGTGATGAAATGCGAGCCCAACCAATCGTCTTCCTGTCCCTTATCCAGAAGCACCTGCAGCGAGCCAACTCCGAGCGCCAACATGGATATTCCGATGTAGTCCACACGGATTCCCCCGCGTTTAAGCCGGCGGAAGAATGGTGGATCTTCGACAAGTATATGGGTCAAATAAATAGCGAGAGAAACCACAGGCAAGGTAATAAAAAAAATCCAGCGCCAGGAATAGTTGTCTGTAATCCATCCTCCGAGCATCGGCCCCACGGTCGGGGCGAGAACCGCAGAGATGCCGTAGAGAGCAAAGGCGACACCCCGCTTCTCGGGAGGAAAGGAATCGTTGAGAATCGCTTGCGCCATCGGTTGCAATCCACCGCCACCGACGCCTTGCACAGCTCGGAAGAGCAGCAACAGGGGCAGGCTGGGCGCGAGTCCGCAAAGCAGAGAACTGAGGGTGAAAATAAAGAGCGAGAGCATGAAATAGCGCTTGCGCCCGATGATTTCGGCAAGCCATCCGCTGATGGGCAGGATGATCGCATTGGCTGCGAGATACGACGTGAGTACCCACGTGCTGTCATCGTAACTGGCTCCCAAGCCTCCTGCGATGTAGGGCAAAGCAACATTGGAAACGGTCGTATCCAGGACTTCGACGAATGCCGCGATCGAAACGGTGGCGCCAATCGCCCAGGGATTTACCTTAGGACGCCAGACGACCTGCTCTAAGGGGAAGGTCTGTGCTGCGGTGCTCATCGAAAGTACACTTTCGCTTCGACGTTCATGCCAGGCCGAAGCTGGCGGTCATGATTTTCCCCCGGTTCGAGAACAATCTTCACCGGCACGCGCTGGACGATTTTTACGTAATTGCCAGTGGCATTTTCCGGGGGCAATAGGCTGAACAGCGGACCAGTGGCGCCGGCAATGCTGTCGACACGCCCCTGGTAGGAACGCCCATTGGAATCGCAGGTGATCTTGACCTTCTGTCCTGGTCGCATGTGCTTGAGTTGCGTTTCTTTGAAGTTTGCAGTGATCCACACTTCATCCAGCGGCACCACCGTGAGCATTTGTTCGCCGGGGTCGACATTCAACCCAACCACCACGGTCTTCGTCACCTCACCGCTAACCGGAGCAAATATCGTGGTGTACCCAAGGTTGAGCTTCGCTTGGTCGAGTTCCGCCCGTTTCTGGGCTACGTCGGCAACCGCCGATAGCGCGCGGGCGCGCGTCGACGCCACGCGTTGCGGTCCGGCCCGCGCGGATTCATTGCGTGCAATCGCTTCGATCAACCGGCTTCGTGCCTCGTCGACATTCTGTTCCGCGGCCGCCTCTTCGGCTTTGGCGGCTGTTACTGCAGCATTGTCTGTTTGCGCAGCGGCGATCGCATGGTCATAAGTCTGCTTGGGCACTTCGTCTTTCACCAGCAGAAGGTGGTAGCGTTGGACGTCGTCCTGGGCCTTGACGTTTTCGGCCTCGGCTTCGAGAATGCGCGCCTGTGCGGCTGCAACTTGCTTTTCACCGGCAGCAATTGCAGATTTGGCGTTTTCAATGTCCGAATTTGTGAACTTCAATTGACTGGTGGTGTCCACTGAGCTAATCGGCACATCGATATTAAGAGCACGAGCGGCGGCCTCCGCAGTTTCGAGGTTCGCCTGCGCTTTCGCTACCGCAACCTGATAGTCTTTGGGGTCAATCTCCACTAATGTGGAGCCCTGCTGCACATCCTGGTTGTCTCCCACCTGCACCGCCTGCACGTAACCTGAAATCCTTGCGCTCACCGGGTAGAGGTGAACATCGACTTGCGCGTCGTCAGTGCTCTCGAAACCCGAGAAGTAGTGCCACAGAAAAATGCCACCGACAATAGTTACCAGCACAGCACCGGTGATAATCCAGCGCTTATGAGAACGCCGGCTCGGATAGGTGACCGGCGGCGCGCTGGGTCTTTCCGTTGTGGTAATGGGTGTTGGGGACAATGCACTTTCCATATTCTTGGCCGTCGCTTGGTCGCTCATTTCTTACTGTCCTTTCAAATACAGCGAGTAGTTCGACTCCGCGAAACCGATGGCTCGCGCCAAGGAAACTTTTGCGATGTTATAGCGGTAGAGGCTCGCAATATACGTGTCGTTCGCATCGGCTAGGGATTCCTGCGCCTGAACCACTTCAATGTTGTCCGTTACTCCCGAGGAGAAGCGATCGCGTGACTGCTGCAGGGTTTGAGTAGCGAGTTGGACGGCATTCTGCTCAACGGACACTTCCTGGGCGGTATCTTGCAAGTCGAGGAAAGCATCACGGACCTCCTGGTCGATGCTGGCACGGAGGTCTTCGAGTCGCTGTCTGGCCTTTGCCTGAATGGAGTCCGCGACAAGGTTATCCCCGTGAACCCTGCCTCCTTGGAAAATTGGTATTCGGAGCTCCGCGGCTGCGTCCACCGTGCCATGATTCGACGCGGTATTGGTCCCGATACTGCCGTAGTCCGCGACGGCCGATAGTGTCGGGTAGCGCTCTGCTGAAGCCGCCTTCTTTTGCAACTCAGCGGAACGTACTTGCTCGGCCAGGCTTTTATAGTCCGCGCGAGAGTCGTACGCCCGCTGCAACGCGTCATCGAGGGTTGAGGTGGTAAGCGGCCGATAAGCTACTTCGGTAGTTATGTCGAACGTCTGACCCGGGGGAAGTCCAATCGCCCGCGCCAGGACCAACTTCTGCTTAGCGAGATTATTTCGCGCGACGATCAACCTCTGCTCCCGCGCCTGAAGCTCGACATTGGATCTCAGTACGTCAACCGCAGCCGCAAGCCCCGCTTTCTTCTGGTCGGTGGTCTGATCGAAGATTACTTTCGCAGTGTCGCGCTGAGCCAAAGCGGACTCGACTTGCGACTGGTCAGCAATGACCAGCAGATAATTTGACACAACCACAACCACAATCAGTTCGCGGGCATTCTTGTAACTGTATTGGACCGATTTCACTTGCGCAGCGGAAGACCGCGCACGCTCAATCGACTGCCAATTGAACACTGATTGGTCAAGGTAAGCGCGTGTGTCGAACACCCCGAAAGGGCCAATGACGGGTGGAACGCCCTTGATGTCGAGGCCTATGGTCGCCTTCAGATCAAGCTGGTGAACACCGAAACTCGTGTCGGTATTCAGATTTGGGAGTAGCGCGCTCAGTGCACGCCACCGCTCGCCTTGGGCGCCCGAGACAGTATCGAAGGAAAGCAGTCCGCCAAGATTTTGCCGCAGACCACGAGCTACGGCGTCTTCGAGTGGAAGCGACAGCGCCGTGGGGCTGGCTTTGCCAGTCGGAACTCCTCCGAGGTAAGGATTTTGCGTCTGAAGCTCGGAGGTGTCCTGAATTGCAAATGCGGTGGCGCTGTAGGACGCTGTTCCTGGGCTCGTAGCAGCCAAGTCGGACTGTCCGTAAATCGGGGCTGCCAGCAGAGCCACGCAGAACGCGGCCAGCTTGATAGAAAGCCTCGCACGGTCAGCAGTCAAGTTTCTTGGAGCTAGGAAATTCACGATGCCCCTGTAGAACCACTTAGATTGAAAAACAATTTCTCCGCTTTTGTTCCCGGAGTGGCGATCTTCTACGCAAAGCGATTCCGACTCCAACCTCGTTGCACAAGTTGCAACGCGGATGCCAATCTTCGTGCGGTGCAGATTGATTAGGGTGGGGACATCCTCCCGGCGGATTTTACGGGCGATGCTGGCGAGACTTTGGACTTGGAGCTAGTAAATTAGCGTGGATTTTTTCGCCCACCGCGGGTGCCAGAACTCTGGCAAGCGAGCCACATTTTCGCCTCACGCCAATTCGACCCTGCCGCTACGGCTGCATG
>DATEBK010000047.1:0-4808 GCA_035287825.1 Terriglobales bacterium | reverse complement strand
AGATTCAGCCAAAATTCGGCACTCGTGCCAAAAAAGTGAGCGAGGCGCAAGGCAGTGTCGCCCGTGATGGCCCGTGTTCCATTCAGGATTTGGGTAACCCGATTGGTCGGAACGTCGATCTGCCGCGCCAGCTCAGCGGCGCTCATTTCGAGCGCCTCAAGTTCTTCGGCCAGGTGCTCTCCTGGATGAATCGCAATCAATGCCATAGCCACACTCCTTAGTGATAATCAACAATTTCCACGTCAGACGGCCCCAACATAGCGCCACCCCATTCAACGCAGACTCGCCATTGATCGTTCGCGCGAAGATCGTTAATGCGAATGCTGTACTGGCCCTTGCGATCCCCCGTCAATGCTTCAAACCTATTGCCCGGCAACGCCGCCAGGTCTCGAATCGAAGTCGCAGCCTCCAGACGGTCAAGTTTCAACCGCGCCGATCTTTCAATGCCAGAGAACGCCTTGACCCGCTTTCCCGCGGCGAAGTCACGAATCCTCTTGTCCCGATAACCTAAAATCACTGTCACCAATCTTATTGGGAATTACGCGTTACGTCAAGCATAATGGTTCACATTTCTGCAATCCGGCCTCAGCCATCTACAATTCCTCTGATGCCCTTTCACTTCGAAAACAAGCCCGCGCTGGTCGCCTACGTAACCTGCGGCGATCCCAACCTCGCCACCACCCGCGACATCATCCTCGCCGCCATCGATGCCGGTGCCAGCATCATCGAACTCGGAGTTCCCTTCAGCGACCCGCTCGCCGACGGCCCCGTCATTCAGCGCGCCAGCGAGCGCGCGCTCAAGCACGGAACTTCCCTGCAAAATGTACTCACCCTCGCCGCCGAAATTCGCGAGCATTCCCAATCCGTCGGACTCGTGGTCTTTTCCTATCTCAATCCCATCCTGCGCATGGGACTCGCAAAATTCTGTCAGGTCGCGCGCCTCGCCGGAATCGACGGCACCCTCATCACCGACCTGCCTGTCGAGGAATCCGCCGAGTATCTGCGCGAAGCCCGCCAGCATGACCTCTCCACTATCTTTCTCGCCGCGCCCACCAGCACCGACCAGCGCCTGAAGCTCATCTCGCAAGTTTCCACTGGCTTCATCTATGCCATCTCCCGCACCGGCGTTACCGGAGCCCGCCAGCAAATGACCGGCGACGCCAGGACTCTGGTCAAGCGCCTGCGCCGTTTCACCAAGCTTCCCATCGCCGTCGGCTTCGGAATCTCAACTCCCGACCAATTCGCCGCCGTCGGCAAATTCGCCGAGGCCGCGGTCGTCGGCAGCGCCATCGTCCACGCCATTGAACAAAATCCGGGACGGGAAGCCGCAACTGTGGCAGAATTTGTGAGTTCGCTCGTGGCCCGCTGTTCCTGACTCGCAGCGCTGAATTTTCATGGACATTTCTGATTGGCGCAAGAAAATCGACGACCTCGACCGCAAGCTGGCGGC
This sequence comes from Terriglobales bacterium, assembly GCA_035287825.1. GTDB lineage: Bacteria > Acidobacteriota > Terriglobia > Terriglobales > Acidobacteriaceae > Acidiflorens. The sequence goes on along the minus strand of DATEBK010000047.1, from coordinate 3,358 downwards.
CTTGCTCAACGAGCGCGCCGCCGCCGCCGTCGAAATCGGACGATTGAAACGCAACACCAGCCTGCCCATTTACGAGCCTGAGCGCGAGCGCCAGGTAATCGCCAATGTGCAGCGCAGCAGCACCGGACCGTTGACTGAACGCGATCTCGCCCAGATTTACGAGCGCATCATGGACGTAATGCGCAGTATCCAGAAACACGAGATCGTTCCCGACTCCGGCCCGACCACCGGAGAGACCGAAATCGATTCGCAATTGAACGACTAGCTAGCCCCAAAAGAAAAGAGAAGACGAGCCTCATGATCGTAGCGATGCAAGATGCGGCCAGTGAAGATCAGATCCAGCGCGTGATCGATCAACTGGTCCACTTCGGTTTCGAAGTTCACCGCTCCACCGGAGCCCGCCAGACCGTTCTCGGCGGCGTCGGCGTCCCTCACGATTTCGACACCCGCGAAGTCGAAATGCTGCCCGGCGTCCAGGAAGTCCACCGCATCACTTCGCCTTACAAACTAGCCGGCCGCAATTTTCGCCCCGAAGGCACGATCGTCAAATTCGCCAACGGAATTGAAATCGGCGGCAAAAAAATAGTCGTCATGGCCGGACCCTGCTCCGTCGAGTCGCGCGACCAACTATTCACCGTCGCCGAACAAATCTCCAAAGCTGGAGCCCGCGTCCTCCGCGGCGGCGCTTTTAAACCGCGCTCGTCTCCGTATTCGTTTCAAGGCCTCGGTGTCGACGGTCTCAAACTCCTCCGCGAAGTTGGAGATCATTTCAACCTGCTCGTCATCAGCGAAGTCATGGAGATTTCCCAGATCGACCTGATGCTGCCTTACATCGACATTTTTCAAGTCGGCGCGCGCAACATGCAGAACTTTAATCTGCTCCGCGAACTCGGCAAAGTACGCAAGCCCGTGCTGCTCAAGCGCGGCATCGCCGCTACCTTCGAGGAGCTGCTCTGCTCCGCCGAGTATCTGCTCGCCGGCGGCAACTACGAAATCATTCTCTGCGAACGCGGCATCCGAACTTTCGAGACCTACACGCGCAACACAATGGATATCTCCGCCATCCCCATCATTCACAAGTTGTCGCATCTGCCCATGACCGCCGATCCGTCGCACGGCACCGGACGCCGCGATAAAGTCGCTCCCATGGCCCGCGCCTCCGTTGCCGCCGGAGCTGACGCCATGCTCATCGAAGTCCATCATCAGCCCGATAAAGCGCTTTCCGACGGCGCGCAGTCGCTCTACCCCGAACAGTTCGCGGAGCTCATGCAGCAACTCCGCATGATCGCACCCGCAGTAGGCCGCGAGATCGCGTAAACTTCTCCCAGAATTGTCATCCCGGCGCAGCGAGGGATCTGCATCTTCCGACGAACTGCAGATCCCCGACGACGTTCGAGATGACAACACTAATTCCCATGAGCTTCAAGCAAGTCACCATCATCGGCACCGGCTTGATCGGAGGCTCTCTCGGGCTCGCCCTCAAAAAGCGCCGCCTCGCCAGCCGCATCGTCGGCTGCGATCGCGCTCCCGTCCTCGAGCGCGCCCAGAACTGTGGCGCCATTGACTCCGGAACCATCCATCCCGCCGATGCCGTGCGCGGCAGCGATCTCGTCGTACTCGCCACGCCCGTGATCCCGATCCTCGACCTCATCGATCGTCTCGGTCCCGCCCTGCCAGCCAAGACGCTTCTCACCGACGTCGGCAGCACCAAGCAGGAAGTCGTCACCCATGCCGCCAAATCGCTCGGACGCCACGCCGCGCAACGATTCCTCGCCGGCCATCCCATGGCGGGCAAAGAAAATGCCGGAGTAGAATTCGCCGACGCTAATCTTTTCGAAGACGCAGCGTGGCTGTTCACTCCGCTCCCTGGGCAAGACGTCCATGCCGGTCTTTGCGGAGAATTCGTCCACTGCGCCGGCAAAATTGGCGCTAAAATCGCCGTCCTCGACCCCGCCGATCATGACCGCTTCTGCGCCTGGATCAGCCATCTCCCGCAGATGATCTCTACCGCCCTCGCCGCAACCCTGGTCGATGAATTCGGTCCCGACGCGCCTGTGCTCGACATCGGCGGCCGCGCTCTCCGCGAGATGACCCGCATCTCCGCCAGTCCCTATTCGATGTGGCGCGATATCGCCATCACCAACAAGAAAAATATTTCCAGCGCCCTGCACAAACTCGAACAGCGCCTCGCCCACATCCGCGAGAACCTGGATTCAAAACAACTCGCCGAAGAATTCGAGCGGGCGCATGAACTGAGGAAGAATCTACCGCGAAGGCAAGGAGAAAAAAAATCCTTGAACAAGTAATAGGGCAGCGAACAAGTAATACAGCAGCGGGTTTCTAATGTTCTTTACTCGACGTCGATGCCCACGTGGGAGCCATCAATTCACTGCTCCAAACCGGGCCCTCTGCTTGGGTGGGGCCCAAAGATTTCAGAAAAACAGGAGCTTCGCCTCCAAGAATCCAGACGCGAGTGTCTGCCGGTTGTTTCCCCACCAGGGGCGCCACCACCCCAGACACGCCTCCAATTTCGATTTTCACCAAATAGCGAGTCGCTTCGAGGCGCGACCCCGCAACCGATGCCGACTCAGATCCGTCGTGTGAGATCGCAAGCTTGACGAGTCGCGGCTTTGGCGAAGCCACAAGCATCGAAACCTTCGTCTCCGAAACGTCGCGCGGAATGTTCTTGATCAGCGTCGATACCAGGCCGTTAGCTAGATCGGCAGGCAATTCCATGTGCTGAGTCGCAACCTCTTCCTTGCCATCTTTGTTGACGCTGCGGACGATGACTTGGCTTGTGGATGTGTCGAGCGATAAATCCAGCGGGTGAGGGAACGAAGGTCCTTTCTGGATGTGATGGTCCTTGAGCAGTCGAAACACCCCGCGCTGAGAATAAACGGTGGTTTCATCGTCGATGGAACCGTCCTTGAAATGGTAGACCAACTTCGTGCTGATGCGATCTCCATGCGCGATTTGGACGAGATCGCCCGACGCCAGCGTCTCGCCATCCGCGTTTCGCAACACAAGAAAGCCGTGAATCGTCCCTTCTACATAGTGCACGGCAATCGGCTCCGCCCACAGCGCTCCGCTGAGAAAAAATATCGTTGGCAAGTACCAGATTGTTTGTCTGAGAATGCTCGTAAATTTTCCACCCGACATATGTTTGTCCCTGAATCCCATATTCAGACTCTGGCTAATAGGAAAAACTAGCGATAGGGTTTTCCCGGTAGGGTATTCCGAACGTTACGGTACGAAAAACAAACCGTGAGGAAATACGGTGCCTTGCCTTTGCTCAATTGAGTGAACAGCGCGGAGCGTACGACTGAACCGATGCCGCGAGGCGCCCCGGCCCATGAGC
>DATEBK010000046.1:0-5005 GCA_035287825.1 Terriglobales bacterium | reverse complement strand
TGCTGTTCAACGGCGATCCGATCTCGGCCAGCACCCAGATCGAGGCACTGAATTCGATGGGCGGATGGGCGCAGCTCAAGTACCGTCCGGCAAGTAAATGGGAATTTAATGCTGCGTTTGGCATAGATAATCCGTACGCCGGCGACTTGAAGTATTTTCCGTATGCAGTCTCGTACGGAGATGCGGCGCTGGCGAGAAATCAGGGGAGTTTCTTGAATATGATTTATCGTCCAAGATCTGACCTGTTGTTTTCAGCCGAATATCGGCACCTGACAACGTATTCTCTGCTCGACGGTGGGAACAGCGCGGGACATTTGAACCTGATGATGGGAGTTTTGTTCTAGAGATCGAGATAGGGAGCAGACGGCAACCGTATCGAGTCACCGAGCTATCGGGTCGTTTGGTCGTCAGTGAAGAATTGCAAGAAAAAATGATGAGTTACAAGAAAATCCTGATCTGGCTCGCGATGGCGTGGGCCGCTGCGGGCGGCCTGCAGGCGTCGCCGAAGACGCACGCCGACTCGCCTGCTGTGGCGAGCACGACCGTGCGCGGGCGCGTCGAAGTCGCCGGCGCTCCGGTGTCGATCAAGAAGAGGCGTGGTACGACTCCGACAACAGTCGTGTGGTTGACGGCGACGGGCGATGCCGCCGCTGCGAACCTTGATCCTCCCAATTCTTCGGTGACTCCTGCTTCGTCCGGGCCGGCTTCGTCCAGCAATTCCGCCGATGCGGCGCAGGTTCCCCGGCTGGTGCAGAGGAACAAGAGTTTCGATCCGCACGTGCTGGTGGTGCAGGCGGGATCGATGGTGGAGTTTCCCAATCGCGATCCTTTTTTTCATAATGTTTTTTCGTTGTTTGAAGGGAAGCGGTTCGATCTTGGTCTGTACGAAGCGGGCACGACGCGGATGGTGCGCTTCGACCGTCCGGGGATCAGCTACATTTTCTGCAATATTCATCCGGAAATGAGCGCGGTGGTGATTACGATTGCGACCCGGTTTTATTCCATCTCGAATGCGGAGGGGCAACTCAGCATGGCGGGTGTTCCGTATGGACGATACATTTTGCACGTCTGGAGCGAAGGCATGGGGCCGGAGAACACTCAACCGCTGACGCGCGAGATCACGATTGGAGAGAATGTGGCGTCGCTGGGAGTGATTCGCGTTCCGCCAGTGGATGGCCAGCACATGGCGCACAAGAATAAATATGGACGTGACTACGACACGCCGACTCCGAATAACTCGGTCTATGAACAGCAGCAGAAATATTAGCTTTCAGCTGGACGAGCGAAACCCCTACTGCATGTCGTTCAACCCGCCGTCGTGGATCCATTTCACGGCTTCTGCGATCAGATCCTTGGCGGGATGGTGAGCGCGGCCGGTTAGTGGCACGCTGTACATGGCGCGATAAACGCTATCCTGCTGAAAGGTGCGCTGGATAACCAGTTTGCCACCGCTTCCGATCGTTTCAACCGTGAGTGTGAATCGTTCGTAATCGGTCGCAGTGATGACGAAGACAGTCTTTACCGAAGGATTAGGAGCGACGTAGCAAACGTCCGGATAGCGCTTCCACAGATCCTTGTCAGTCCATTTCAGGTTTTTCGCTTGTGAAATCCCCTGTTGAACATTACCTTCTCCATCCTGCTGAATGACGGAATAGGTAGTTGCGCAGGTGGTGCGCCCATTGTCTTTATTCTTGGCGGCGGCACCCACAGGAATCGCCACCAATGTCAAAGCCAGGAGCGCATTCCGCAGCAGGCAAGTTGGCGGGCACGAGATCCGGGTCAGTTGAGTTGGTGCTGACGGCATGAGAGCCTCCAGGCAGACGATGCCAGTGTGACTTGGAGGTATTCAGCGGGCAAGGTAACGGCGGTACTCGTGCGGTAGTTCAGGGGTTTGGCCCCCGTCGACGTGAGCGGAAGCTATTTCAGGAGGTGGATGAGCTTTGTGGTAGCATCAGCGGAGCGCATGGGGCGCATCCGGTCCGCGGAAAGGACAGAAGTCCACCCGACGTCACAATTCGTGTTTTACGAACTTACTTTCTGCCCGTCAAATGCGGACCTCGGGCCCAGGAAAGGAAGTTCGATATGCCTGTAAGACGACTCCCATCAAAAGCTAATCTCGAACATCTGCGCTATCAAGCAAAAGACTTGCTCAGGGACCATGCTGCGCGCGATGCAGCAGCGGCGCAGCGGCTGCGGGAATTCCATCCGCGGTTTGAGCGCGCGATGGACGCCGAAGTTTTTGCCGCCAAGTTAAAACTTAGCGACGCGCAACTGGCAATCGCGCGCGAGGCTGGATTTCCGAGCTGGGCGCGACTGAAGCGGCACATTGAGAAGCCCACGCTCTCCGACAGACTGGATTTGCGCCATGATCAGCGGATTGAGGACGCGGCATTTCGCCGTGCAGTGGAGTTGCTCGATGCCGGCGACGCGGCAGTATTGCGCAGCTACTTGAAAGCGCATCCGAAGGTGTCGCACCAGCACGTTGTTTTCGAGGGCGGCAACTATTTTCGGAATCCGACGCTGCTGGAGTTCGTGGCGGAGAATCCAGTGCGACATGGCAAGATGCCCGCGAACATTGTTGAGGTGACGCAGGTGATTCTGGACGCTGGCGTGGAGCCGTCCGCGTTGAACGAGACTCTGATGCTGGTAGCGACGGGGAGCGTTGCAACGGCGTGTGCAGTGCAGCTCCCGATGATCGATCTGCTTTGCGATCGGGGAGCCGAAGCCCAAAGCGCCGCGCGGGCGGCAGCTTTGCTCGGCGAACATGAAGCGGCACGCGCTTTGCTTGGGCGTGGGGCGCGAATCGACTTGCCGATCGCGGCAGCCCTCGGACGGAGCGAGGACGCGCGGCGGCTGCTTCCGGCGGCTGACGGCCTGGACCGGCATCTTGCGCTATCGATGGCGTCCGATTTCGGGCATGCGGACATCGTTCAACTCCTGCTGGAAGCGGGTGAAGATCCAAACCGATACAACCCGATCGGCGGGCATTCGCACACGACACCGCTTCATCAGGCAGCGGGGGCCGGACATGAAGAAGTGGTGCGGCTGCTGGTGGAACGCGGTGCGCGACTGGATATGAAAGATGTGCTTTGGCATGGCACTCCAGCAGATTGGGCGCGACATGCAGGGAAGATGGAAATTGAGAAGTATCTTCGGGGCAAGATGGGTGCGGAATTTCGCCGATTGGTTAGCGATAAGACCGGGCGCGCGCCGCAATTGGGCATAAACTGACACTATGAACATCGACAAGCTGCTGGCGCGGTATCGCGTTGAACATGGAAAGCATTTTCGGCTCAAGGATTACGATCCTGCAGACACGCACGGACTGGGATCGGAGCTGAAGCCGCAGGCAAAGGGACTACTCGACGACGGCATCAAGCAGATGAGCCAACTGCAGGACGTTCTCGCGGCGCAGGACCGCTGGGGACTGCTCCTGATTTTTCAGGCGATGGATGCGGCCGGGAAAGATGGAACGATCAAGCACGTGATGTCGGGAGTCAATCCACAGGGAGTGGATGTCTGGTCGTTCAAAGCTCCGTCGGAAGAGGAATTGCACCACGGATTCTTATGGCGAACCCAGAAGGTCATGCCGGAACGAGGCAAGATCGGGATCTTCAACCGGTCGTATTACGAAGAGGTGCTGGTGGTGCGGGTGCATCCGGAGATTCTCGAAAACCAGAAACTGCCGAAGACACTGGTCACGAAACATATCTGGCGGGAGCGGTTCGAAGACATCAACTGCTCCGAGCGCTACGCAACGCGAAACGGTATCGCCGTGCTGAAGTTCTTTCTGCATCTTTCGAAAAAGGAGCAGAAGCGGCGGTTTATGGCGAGGTTGGATACTCCGGACAAGAACTGGAAGTTTTCGGCGGCCGACGTCAAGGAGCGGCAGTTCTGGGATAAATATCAGGATGCGTATGAGGAGATGATCCAGCACACGGCGACGGAGTATGCGCCGTGGTATGTGGTTCCGGCGGACAACAAGTGGTTCACGCGGCTGGTCGTCGCGCAGGCGGTGGTAGACGCGCTCAAACGGATGAAGCTGAAGTATCCAAAGGTGACCAGCGAGGAAAAAGCGGCTCTGGCGGCGGCGCGAAAACAGTTGGAGAGTGAATGAGAATTTTGAACCGGGCCTCACACCGGTTCATTTCAAAATTGTCGGTACCGGTTGATCGTAGGGTTGAATGCTTACGGTCAAGGACTTGCGCTGATCGAAGGCTTCTTTGCTGACCTTGAAGCTGACAATGATGGTTCCTTTCTGTTCTTTTCCAGCTAGCAGCTTGGTTTCGGGTGGTAGCGGCGGCTCGGCGCTTTCTTTCAAGGCGGGGAATCCCTGGTAATAGCGGTCGAAATCAACCGCCGATGCTGCCTCGTCTTCGAAGGTCTTGCCATCGGCTGTGGTGAGTTGCGCGGTCAGAGAGTGAATCCACAAAGACCTTGGCGTTGTGTTCCGCAGAGTCACCGTGATCGCGGCGAGTACCGCATTTTGTCCGGGCACTTCGGCTGCGGTCACGAAGTCGATTGAGCCGCTGCCCTGTGGTTTGGGGCGTTCAACGAAGACGAAAATTGCCAGCACAACAATGACCGCCGCAATGCATGCCAGAACGATGCGTACCGGGGGAAGATTGCGTTTGGCAGTACCGAATTCTTCGCCGATATGAAATTCGGTGTGCGGTTCAGACGCAGCTGGCGGAGGTGCGGAGGGTGGGTTGGGGACCGGGTCGGGCATGGCACGATTGTAGACGACCTCCGGCGTGCGCTGGCGCCCCGCCACCTGGAACCTGTCCAAAAACGGACGAACGGACAGACCCTCCCCGTGGTGCAGTGCCATGACTTTGGTTACCTTGTCTCGGGTAACGGATGCTGCGACGATGCGGAAGATTCCTTTTTGGAGGTACTTGGCGGTGACTCGTAAAACTCTCTTTGCCGCATCGGTTTGCGCGCTGCTGGTGTTCAGCCTGGTCGGCTGCGGAAACACCAACAAACTGCAGTCCATTACGCTGAC
>DATEBK010000045.1:0-2492 GCA_035287825.1 Terriglobales bacterium | reverse complement strand
ACTCGACCCCTCTTACTGGGGTAATTTGGCCATCTGGGCACTGCCAACCCAGAGGCGTTGGTAACCATCCAAAAGGACGTAGGGAGGTTGACAGGGGGGAACCATGTTTGTTACGTTTAACTCGCCGTTCACAGAAACTCTGGCCGAAACAAGTACTGCAACATGAATCAGTTGCAGCAGAATTGCATTTCGGCTTGACCTGGTTCCGTAGGATAGACCCGTTAGTGTAGGCACGTGGTCCTAGGGTAGAGCCAGCCCGCTCCTGGCGTCGCTGGTGGAATCAGGATTCCTAGCCCCGAGCATGACAGTTCCGCTCTGGCAGGAATTCCGAAGCAAAATCTCTTTGCCGGAAGTAGGATATTGCGTAAACGATTTTACATATTTTTCGTAGCTCGAGACGAAGCTGGACAGCTTCGCAAGATCACCATTCCCGTCCAGTATTTGTATGTTCTTCTAGCGGGCGCGGCAATCGGCGCGCTCTGCCTCACAGGAATTGCTAGCTCTTATACCAGGATGTTGGCAAAGGTCTCGCACTATAACCAGCTTCGCACCGAGCAGGATGAGCTCAAAGACCGTTATTCGCGTCTGGAGCAGGTTGCCAAGGAACGCGACATTCAGGTAGCTTCTCTTGGCTCTTTGGCGAGCGAAGTTTCGGCACTATACGGCCTGAAATCTGATCCCGCGATGGTCGCCGCTTCCAGCGAGCAGATTCAAGAAGCGCAGGTCCACTCTTCACTCGACCAGCTTTACGCACTGAAACATACGGCCCTGACGGGCGCTGCGAGCGTCGGCATTTCACTCGGCTTGACCAAGAACTCGACTACGGCCGACTGGATCCGCGCCAACTCGGCTCCAAATCTATGGCCGGTCGAAGGGCAGATAACGGGCTCCTTCGGCGAGCGCATCGATCCGTTCAATGGAGAAGGCGCCTTTCACTCGGGTATCGATATTTCGGCCGTTGTCGGCTCGTCGGTGATTGCTCCGGCTGATGGCGTCGTGACCTTTGCGGACTTCCTGGGCGGCTACGGCCGCGCCATCATGCTCGACCACGGCCACGGCATCACCACCCGCTACGGCCATCTTTCCAGCTTCGCCGTCACCGCTGGACAATACATCCATCGCGGTGACACCATCGGCTACGTAGGCTTAAGCGGACGCTCCACGGGTCCGCATCTTCACTACGAAGTTCGCATCAACGATGCTCCCGTAAACCCCTACAAATATCTGCGGCTGACTGTGGCACATGTGGGCGGCCTTACTGCTGGCGAGTAAGCTCGAAATTCCTTCAGGAAAACATTTGGCGCGACGCTTCGTGCGCATAAGCTTGTGTGGAAGCGTTTCTGGATAGTGCGATAGGCATCCAAAACGGGCGGCCGCGGAGGCTTAGAACTCTAATTCGGCAATCAACTTCAAGAGTCGAAGAAGTGTTGTGCGTTCTTCCGGAGTCAGTTCTTTTCGGAGTTTATCGTCAGCGGCGATCCTCGCATTGATCAGGCGTTTCCTGTATTTGTGGCCTTTTGGAGTCAACGTAACGTGAATTGCTCTGCCCGATTTTGCTTTTCTCTCCGCCACAAGCCCTTCCTGAACCATTGACTTGATGGCTCGGTGCACGACGGTTCGGTCGATACCGAGAAGTGTGGCGATTTGATTCTGATTGAGCGCGGCACCGCCCCGGAGTGTGGATAGGATGAAGCCACGAGTCGCAGAGCACCGAGTTTTTCGTTCAAGTCTCTTACCGACTGAAAAATAGGCTGCCGCAACATGGGCAAGTACTGAGTCCCGTAGGATGTCTTGAGGAATATCCTCCTTTGGAACATCCTTGCTTGAACCAGTGATCACAGTCCGGTCGATCTTCGGAACGACGATCATAGGACGGTTACCGTCGCATCGAGAGGTCGCCGCCACTGAGGCGGTTCCGCATAAGCAGACGATTTCTTCCCGATCGCAATCACCATCACAATTTCATGATACCGGATCGACAGTCCGAGAAATCTGGACAGTCTGCGGCCATCGAATCCTTCCATGGGGCACGTGTTGAGTCCCAGCGCTTCGGCGGCAATCATCAGATTCTCACAGGCCAACGATGTACTCTTCGTCGCCCATTTAAACACGTCCTGTCGAAACACTGGCGGCATCCCCATCGTCTTCCACAAGTTCAGCAGTCGAAAAATCGCCCACTTGACCGCACCGAAAATACCGAACGGTCCTGGCATGAACAGGATCCGGCCGATCTTTGCCGTCCGCTCGTAGTCTCGGACTTTGGCGTGGCTGAATCCGCTCCTGCGCATCCACTCCAACTGGGCTTGCGAGGTCGCTGCCAGCGAGCCGATGTCGGCCACCGCAACCACCAGCGCCGACGCCGTTGCCGCAGGCTTCTGTCCCATGCAGAGTTTCGCCGCGGTTGCTTTTCTGGGCGACGATTCCACCCAAAAAAACCGGTACGGTTGCGAATTGAAACTGGAGGGAGCATGGCGGGCTGCGTCGAGTATTTG
>DATEBK010000044.1:0-9183 GCA_035287825.1 Terriglobales bacterium | reverse complement strand
GCACGCCGCGCTCTCCCTCGACACGGAGACGACCGGAAATCATGAAGGATGGCTCCGGAATCAGCTTCACACCTTCAACATCGGCGGCGACGACTGTGACATCCTGCCGAGTGGTGAGCAGTCGCCCTTCGCTGCCAGAAGAGGCAACAGCTACATATGATCCGGGAGCGATGCCACGCACTTCGAACTGTCCATCGGAGCCGATCTCGCTCGCACTCGCACGATAGGAATAGCCGCCCTTCGAAAACAACATTACGGTGGAGCTCTGGGGATTGGCGCCGCTTACGACTCCGCGAACGCAATAAGTTCGCACCGGCGTCAGCGTCAGGTTGACCGGCATTTCGTCACCCGCTTTGAGCGCCACGGGCGCGGCCTGCAAGGAGTCACTGGTGCCGGGATAGTAGGTGGTGAGATAGCGAGTATCGTTATTGTTTTCGGCCGCACCGTCACTGCCGGCCGTCGGCGACTTCTCGCGATGCTCATAATCGCGAGGATCCGGAGGCGGAACGGCCAGAATCCAATACTGGCCAGAGAACAATCCGGCGAGACGGAATTCACCGAGATCGTTTGTCGTTCCGGTCGCGACACTTTCCCGAGTCGCCTTGCCTGCCTTTTTCTTTTGCGCAATCACGTTGACTCCCGACATCGGGTCGCCATCTTCATCGGTGACGCGGCCGGTGATGACGGCCGTGGGAGACATCCGAAAAAGAAGATTGGTGACAGATTGTCCGGCCGGCACGGTGAAAATGTTGGTGTCGGACTGCAGACCCTGCTGGTCAACTCCGGTGAAGCCGGTGCGTTCGACAAAGAACCGATAGCGACCGGGAGCAACGTTCTCGACACTGAAGCGGCCGTCGGCGTCAGTTGAGACGGTGTAGTTTCCGCCCTGCTTCTGGTCCTCGGCAACGATCTGCACCAGCACTTTTTTGAGCGGCTGGCTACCGGGTTCTTGGACGACCGTACCGGCAATCGAGGAGGATTTTGCCGCGGATGTGCTGTCCTGCGCGCTCCCCAGGCAGGCGCTGAGAAACAACAAGGCGAGGGCGAATAAGCGATTCAAAATCAGTTAAGAAAATATTGCCGGTACAACGTATCCCGCTGCGCCGGACGGAAACCCGCATCGCGTATGATGCGGCGCAATTCCTCTTCAGTTGTGCAGTTGTTGACACCCGCGGCGCGGACAACGTTTTCTTCGAGCATCACCGAGCCCACGTCGTTGCCTCCGAAACGCAAGCCCATCTGGCAGACTTTCAATCCCTGCGTGACCCAACTGGACTGCACATTGAGGAAATTCGAAAGATAGAGTCGCGAAATCGCGAGTACTTTTAGATATTCAACCGCCGTAGCTTCATCCCAGTGGCGTCCGCCGAGCGCAGTGTGCTGGGGTTGAAAACTCCAGGGAATGAATGCAGTAAACCCGCCCGTCTCCTGCTGTAGATCGTAGAGCCACTGGAAATGGTTGATGCGGTGTTCGATCGATTCGCCGACGCCGAACATCATGGTCGCGGTGGTCCGCATGCCGAGCTGGTGGGCAGTGCGATGTACCAGCAACCAGTCCGCAGTCAGACATTTCAGACGCGCGATCTTGTAGCGGACTTCATCGTCGAGAATTTCGGCACCGCCGCCCGGGATCGAATCGAGTCCGGCGTCGCGCAGCCGGGCAATCGTGTCCCGCACGCCGAGGTTGCTGTACTCGGCAATCGCCAAGATTTCCGAAGCCGAATAGCAGTGGAGGTGAACCTTCGGGAAGCGCTGCTTGATGCCGCTCAACATCTTTTCATGCCAGTCGATCTTCAGGTCGGGATGCAATCCGCCCTGCATCAGCACGCCCGTGCCGCCGAGTTCGACGGTCTCGCGAATTTTCTCGTAGATAGTGTCCAAGTCGAGAATGTAGCCTTCCTTAGCAGCCGGTCCTTTCAGCGGACGATAGAAGGCGCAGAAGGTGCAATATTCCGTGCAGAAATTCGTGTAGTTGATGTTGCGGTCGATGATGTAGGTAACGGTTCCCTCAGGATGCAGCTTGCGGCGCACCGCATCCGCTTCCATGCCGATCCCGATCAGATCATCGGAGCGAAACATCTCCAGAGCTTGCTGCTTGGTCAGAGACATCCTTCTTACTCCCTGGTCAACACTAGTAAACGCTATTTTAACTGGTCGAGGGCTGTCGCCGCGAGTTAGGCGGTTCGTTGCCGGGGTTGCACCTTTGGACGCATGACCCGGGGAGGTTTTTGGCGGCGTTTGTACTCGTAGAAACCATAGAGCGCGCCGAGGACCGACAGGCCGATTAGAACCAGAAGTATGGGCCAGTAATACAGCCCGAAAAATCTTACGATGTGTCGCCCATAGCGGTAACCGAGGTAGCCGAGGATGGTGAACCGAATGCCCCGTCCCACGGCCAGAGCAGTCAGAAACTTTTTCGTCGGATACTGTAGCGCGCCGGCAGCTAGAAGCATGGGGACGATGGGAAATGGGGGCGGAAGTATCGCCGGAATCGCGACCGCAGCGAATCCCCAGCGTTCAAAAATTGCGTAAACCTTCTTTACTTTCTTTTGCGAAAACCTTTTCTCCAGCGTTTCCTTTCCACCTTTGCGCGCCATGCGATAGGTGAGATAGCCGCCGAGCATCGCCCCGGCCGTCGCCATGATGGTGTAGTAGAACCAAGGCTCACGACGATGCGCGGCGAGCAGAATGGTGACAATATCAGTGCTGCCCGGAAGCGGGATAACCGAATTGTCGACGAGTCCGAGCAGGATCAGGCTAGGGCCGCCGAGATGGATCAGCCATCGCAGGGTGCTCTTTTTCGAAGCGAGCAAGATGAGAGCCAGCACGTGCATGTTGCCTATTAGAGCAGGTTTTACGACGCGCGATTTGTAATGTTAGGTAATCAGTGTGCTTCGACTGATTGCTATGCTGGGGGTGTAACCGGCTGGGTTCCATGGAGCATCAAAGCTCGCAGAGCGTGATTCGGGGCCCAAGAGAGAGATTATGCTGTGATGGGCAGCGCGTGCGTGCCGCAGGCGGGGTTCTGTCCTAGTGGCGCGGAACCGCAACCTGGGCTGGCTTAGAGCGAAATTTGAATCGGGAAAAAAGAAAGGAAAAGGCAAAGAAATTAATGGCGTCCCAGTTCAAGCCTGGGTTCACAATTCTGGCATTGGCCGCGTTCGGCTGGACGTCATTTTGCCTGGCACAGACACAGCCGCAAACGTCTGCGCCTGATTCCAAGCCAGAGAGCACGGTTGCTGCCGGTGAGCAACCGCCCGGGCAATTGCCAGGAAGTGTCAGCGGAACGATTGTCGATCAGAGTGGAGCCGTCGTCGCCGGCGCCAGAGTAAAGCTCACCGGCGAGAATCAATTTCTGGGCCAGGAAGTAGTCACTGGTGACGATGGCCGATTTTCTTTTCCCAACATCACGCCGGGGCCTTTCCGTTTGGCGATTAGCGCCGCAGGTTTCACGCCGCAGAAATTTTCTGGAACGCTGCGTTCAGGAGAGAGCGAGACCGTCCCGCAGATTGCGCTGAATGTTGCCGACACGCTCACCGAGGTGCAAGTGGGACTCTCACGTGTCGAGGTGGCAGAAGAGCAGATCAAGGTTGAAGAGCAACAGCGCGTGTTAGGCGTCATTCCTAACTTCTATGTCAGCTACAACCCCAATGCGGTTGCACTGACATCGAAACAAAAGTTCAAACTTGCGTTTAGGACGGTCGTGGACCCATTCACCTTCGTGGTGGTAGCAGGCACTGCCGGAGTGGAGCAGTGGCAAAACCATTTCAGTGAATACGGACAAGGCGCTCAGGGTTACGGAAAGCGTTTCGGCGCCGGGTTTGCCGACACAGTTTCGGGTACGTTCATCGGAGGGGCCATACTGCCATCGCTTCTGAAACAGGATCCGCGATACTTCTACAAAGGAACTGGCAGCAAGGCATCGCGATTTTTGTATGCCATCGCGAATTCGGTGATCTGCAAGGGCGACAACGGCCGCTGGCAGCCCAATTACTCGAATGTCCTCGGGAACCTGGCGGCGGGCGGCATTTCCAATCTCTATTATCCGTCGCAGGATCGCAACGGGCTGGGTTTAACCCTTGAAAACGGTGCAATTGGTGTCGGAACAACCGCCATTTCCAACCTGTTTCAGGAATTCATAATTCGAAGATTGACGCCGAAGCTGCCAAACACTCCCGCCAAACCCTAAGCGGCTGCGTTCAGACGAACCGAAGCGGTGGCGCTTGTGGCAACGCGCCGGTCTCCGCGCCCAGACGGTAATAAAGCTGGAGACCTTCAAGGCACGGAGGATCGAGATAATAATGGATATTCTGGGTCAGGTAGAGGCGCACCAGTTCAGGCGTTAGCCCGAGACGGGGAGCCCACTCTTGCGCAATGGTCTCAAGATTTCCCGGCAACAGGCCATGGTCGCGTGATTTCTTGAAAGTTTCTGCGATCGCGAGGCCGTTGCGTCCCTGAAGCGCATCTTTGCGAATCGCCCAGAACGCGAATACGAATGACTTTCCCGTTCGCTTCTTCCATTCCTCCGCCAGGTCGAGGGTGAAATAACGTGCGCGGTCGACCTGCAGCGCCGGGTCTCCGATGAGCAGGGCCGCGTCGCAAGCGCCGAGCATGGCATCGAGGTCTGGAGCCATCGCTCGGTAGTCGCGCGCTCCTCCCAGCCATTTCGCAAACAGAATTTTCGCCAAGGCAACTGAAGTCATCGACGAAGTGTCGAGCGCCACTGTGCGCACGCTGTTTGCCCATTGCTCTGACGAAATCGAAGGCTCTGCGGACAGCGAACCGGGTGGGAGCTGGCGATCTACCTTACTCACCAGCAGGATCGAACGTACCGCTCGTCGCGCCGCAATCGCCACGTCGGGAAGGATGACCAGGTCAGGAACGGTCGCGTAAGCCGCTGCCGGAATGATGCCAATGTCAGCCGTCCCGGTACGCAAAGCCTCGGCGCAAGCAGACGGGATGGTATAGAAAATGTCGAAATTAAGGTCTGCACCCCTTCCGGCATGCTCAAAATCCCACATGAGAGGTGCTGTGTTCAGGTAGGAAATGGCCGAGATCTTTAACCGGCTCATCACTTTACGAATATACCAAAAGTGTTGTGCGCACCATCCTTGACAGCGATTTCGTCCGCAGGCTACGGTCACGCGAGATGTCCAAAGAGATTGCAACCCCCAACGTAGCCGTCGCTTCGCCTCCTCCAATTTCTGAACAGGCAACCTACTGGCTGGCGCTCGCCTTGACCCCGGGCTTGGGTCCCACCCGCATCAGGAAACTGATCGAACACTGCGGCAGTGCCGAGTGCGTCTTTCGCGCGACCCTGACTGAACTCGAAGCCATGGGAATGAGAGCGGTTTCCGCACAATCGCTGGCCACGGGTAAATCGATGGAACTGGCGCAGCAGGAATGCATGAAGGCAGTCGAAGCTGGAGCCAGAATTATTTCGCCCGGCGATCCTGAATATCCGCTGCGGCTGAAAGAAATCTACGACCCGCCAGTAATCCTGTTCGTGAAAGGAAGCGTCGAAGTGCTCTCGCAGCCGGGGATTGCGATGGTAGGAACGCGTCACCCGACGCCTTACGGCAGCGGCATGGCCGAACGCCTCTCGACCGACCTCGCCGCGCGCGGACTAGTCATCATCAGCGGACTGGCACGCGGCATCGATACGTCGTCACATCGCGGCGCGCTCGCGGCCAAGGGCAAAACCATCGCTGTACTCGGTACCGGAATCGACATCATGTATCCGAAGGAAAATACGCGTCTCACCGAGCAGATGCTGGCACTGGGCGGCGCGTTGATCACCGAGTTTCCGGTCGGGACTTCGCCTGCTCCGCAAAACTTTCCCATCCGTAACCGCATTATCAGCGGCATGGCGGCAGGGGTACTGGTGGTGGAAGCGGCGGAATACAGCGGTACACGCATCACCTCGCGCTGCGCCCTCGAACAAAATCGCGATGTCTACGCCGTTCCCGGGAACGTGACCAACAAAAATGCCTGGGGACCAAATACGCTGATCAAGCAGGGTGCAAAGCTGGTTGCCACCTGGGAGGACGTGTGGGAAGAGCTGCCGACGGATGTGCAGGTCGCGCTCAGCTTGATGCAGAATGAATCTCCTGAGCCGGAAACCGCATCTCTATTCCCGGACGAACCAAGCTCAGCCCACGAGAAGAAGATCCTCAAGCTATTGAAGGCCGACGAATCCACGCACATCGACGAGCTGGTGGAATTGCTCGAAGCCGAAATGTCATCGTCAGAAATCTTCGCCGCACTATTCGAACTGGAACTGAATGGTAAAGTGCGGCAGTTGCCGGGAAAGAATTTTGTGAAGAGTTTTTGAAGCGCTCCGAGCTCGCAGCCTGGGTGCCCGTTTCGCGAAATTTGCCAAATCATGTTAGTTTCGAGTGAAATAACGCTCATTTGAGGAACCATTGTCCAAAGGTCTAGTCATTGTCGAATCGCCGGCCAAGGCGAAAACTATCCAGAAATATCTGGGCAAGGGATTCACGGTCGATGCTTCCTACGGCCATGTGAAGGATCTGCCCAAGAGCAGCCTCGGTGTCGATCTCGAAAACGATTTCGAAACTGAGTACGTCGTCATCCCGGGAAAAGAAAAAGTGCTGGCCAAGCTGAAGAAGCTGGCGCTCTCAGCCGACCACATCTATCTCGCGCCCGATCCCGACCGCGAAGGTGAAGCGATCGCCGCCCATCTTGCCGACGAGCTCGGCGAAGAGAACGGGAAGAAGCCCAAGAAGGGGAAAAAAAGCGCCAAGGCGAAACCCGATGATATTGGGGACGGCGCGCGCATTCGTCGCGTAACTTTCAACGAGATCACGCAGCGTGCCGTCAAGGCCGCATTCGAGCATCCGCGCGACATCGACAGGAATCTGGTCGACGCGCAGCAGACCCGCCGTGTGCTCGATCGCCTGGTGGGTTACCAGGTATCTCCTTTATTGTGGGACAAAGTCCGCCGCGGACTCTCCGCTGGACGGGTACAGACGGTTGCGTTGCGCTTGATTGTCGATCGCGAACGCGAAATCAAGGCCTTCGAGAAAAAAGAATACTGGACGATCGATGCCAATCTCGCCGCCAGTAAACCTCCGGCGTTCGATGCTCGTTTTCTGGGCAAGGGCGAAGAGAAGATAGAAGTTACGAATGGCGAGCAGGCGGAACAGATCCGCATGGCGCTCGAAAAGGCCGATTGGGTTGTCCGCTCGGCTGAGAAAAAAGAGCGCCGCCGCAACGCCACGCCGCCGTTCACAACCAGCAAGTTGCAGCAGGATTCCTCCCGCAAGCTGCGTTTCAGCGTGAAGCGCACCATGATGATTGCGCAGCGCCTTTACGAAGGTGTTGAACTCGGCGACGAGGGTCTGGTCGGCTTGATCACCTACATGCGAACCGATTCGACTCGAGTCGCACCCGAAGCGATTGTCGAGGTACGCGAGTACATCGGGTCGGAGTATGGCGCACAGTATCTACCCGAATCCCCTAATACATATAAGGAGAAGAAAGAAGCGCAGGCGGCGCACGAAGCCATTCGTCCCAGTTCGGCCGCGCGTCATCCCGATCAGGTCAAACAATATCTGCAGGAAGACGAGTTCAAGGTTTACAAACTGATCTGGCAGCGATTTGTTGCTTCGCAGATGAATCCCGCTGTGTTCGACCAGACCTCGGTCGATATCGATGCCAAATCGGGCAGCGACGTGTTCTGGTTCCGCGTCACCGGATCGGTGATGAAGTTTGACGGCTTCCTCAAGGTTTACGAAGAATCAAAAGACAGCAAGGACGAGGAAGACGAGGAACTGAAACACAAATTGCCGCCGCTCGAGGCCGGACAGAAGCTCACGCTGAAGTCGCTGCTGCCCGAGCAGCATTTCACCGAACCACCTCCGCGCTTCAATGAGGCTTCGCTCGTTAAAGAACTCGAGGAACGCGGCATTGGACGCCCTTCAACCTACGCCACAATTCTGAGCACCATCCAGGAACGGATGTACGCGCAGAAAGTCGGGGGCAAGTTCGTGCCGACGGAAATCGGACTCGTCGTCACCGATCTGCTGGTCGAGAATTTCAAAGATATTTTTGACTTCCAGTACACCGCGCGCCTGGAAGAAGAACTCGACGAGATTGAAGAAGGCAAGCAGACGGGCAACGACGCGCTCACCGAGTTCTACAAAAAATTCGCCAAAGATCTCCGTTACGCCGAGAAGCACATGGAAAACATCAAGCGTATGGAGAAGCCGACCGACGAAAAGTGTGAACTCTGCGGCGCGCCGCTCGTTATTAAATGGGGAAAGCACGGTTCGTTCTATGCCTGCAGCACCTACGACAAGGAAAATCCCGAGAGCTGCAAGTTCACCAAGGAAAATCCCATCAATCTGCCCGACCTCGATTCCGCCGATATCCAGGAGACGGCGCAAGAGGAGTACTGCGAAAACTGCGGACGTGTGATGGTGCTGAAGCGCGGGCGCTTTGGCCAGTTTATGGCTTGCACGGGCTATCCCGATTGCAAGACGACGCGACGCCTCGATCAGGGCAAAAAGGTGCCGGATATTCCGCTGGATGAAACCTGCCCGTTGTGCAAGCGCAACCTGATCCTGCGCCATGGCCGTTATGGCGAGTTCACATCCTGCAGTGGCTATCCCGATTGCAAGTACGTGAAGCAGAACTTCATCGGTGTGAAATGTCCCGAATGCAAAGAAGGCGAACTGGTTGAAAAGCGTGCGCGTAAAGGCAACACTTTTTACGGCTGCGGGAATTATCCGAAGTGCAAGTTCACCTCGGCGGCGAAACCCGTGCCGGAGAAGTGCCCGAGTTGCGGACATGAGTATTTGGTGGAACGAATCCGCAAAGACGGAACGGTAATCGCGTGTCCGAACAAGGAGTGTGATTACGAACGCGCGGTTGAGGGCGCAAGCGCGGACGCTGTGAAGGCCTGAATATAATTTTCGATTGAACGAGGCGAAAAAAATGGCTAAGAAGGCAACCGCGCAGGATGCGGAAGTGATCCTGAAGCTCTACGACCTTCGCCGCGAGGCGGAAATGCGCAAGGCCAGGCATTGGTTCGTGGCTGAGTTTTGGCCGGAGAGCGCCGACGATTTCCTGAAAGTTGCCAACGCTTTTCCCAGCCAGGAGAATTCCTGGATACGGCAGGTGGGCAGCTACTGGGATATGGCGGCATCGTTGGTGCTG
>DATEBK010000043.1:0-3042 GCA_035287825.1 Terriglobales bacterium | reverse complement strand
TCTATCTGGTTGACCTGACGGGCAGTGGCAAACTCGACATCGTCACCGCAAACTCCGACGGCACCCTCAGCGTGCTGCTCAACAAGGGCAACGGAACTTTCACCACGGAGCCGCTGATTCCCGCCGTCACCAATCTGTTTTACCAGGAGTCATTGACGTTTGCCGACTTCAACGGTGACGGCAAGATGGACATCGCGTTGACGCCTAGAACAGCGTATGCCGCCCTCTGGATCCTGCCGGGAAATGGCAACGGAACCTTTGGCACTCCCATCCAGACTACGACCCCGTACTATCCGGCCGCCGCTGTTGCCGCGGATTTCAACAAGGACGGGAAGATGGACCTGCTGGCCACAGTCACGGGTGTTACCGGCTGCGGCTTAGCCTCTCAGTTCCTTGAGGGAAAAGGTAATGGTACGTTTACGCCCGGTTCAGTCAACTGCCTAAGCACAGTGACCGGCTTCACTGCTGATGACGCACCGATTGCGGCCGACCTAAACGGGGACGGAAACCTGGACGTAGTCATTCCTTACGACGCGGGCATCGGCCCCGCCATACTTCAGGGTAAGGGCAATGGCACATTCACCCCGACGGATCTCTATTACACGGGCTCGGGTGTTGTCAGCGCGGTAGTTGCCGACTTCAACGGCGATGGCATGCCCGATGTGGCGTTGCTCAACGCTGGCAACGGCTCGTTCGTCAGCATCATGCTCAATGCTACCCAGCCCGTCAGCGTGTCCCCGCTCAACGTCAATTATGGATCCGAGACGGTGGGCGACAAGAAACCTGAAACCGTGATCCTAACCAACAATCAAAGCACCGCGCTGGCCATCACCAGCATCACGATCAGCGGAACCGATCCCGGCGACTTTAGCGAAACCAACAAATGCGGCACCAGTCGCAAAGCAGGCTGGGATTGCACCATCACGGTAACGTTCAAGCCGACCGCGACTGGTGCACGGAGCGCAACCCTATCCATTAAGGATGGAGCGGGCACACAAACCGTCGCGCTAAGTGGAACGGGAAAGTAACTTGGCGGAATCGATATCTCCCGAGCGCAGACAGCACCGCGCTCCGGAGATCTGAAAAAGAGTTCAAATTCCCAGGTGCCGTAATCGAAGAGAACGAAAGGTTGATGTCGAACCCCCAAACGGCTGGGTTCACAGCCAAAAGCTTCATCGTGAACTAGTCTCCTGGTTCTCGGTGCCGGAGCGCGGGTAGGGGAATCCGCGCTCCGGATTTTATCCGTAGTGGCTCAATTATGCCTGTCATTCTGCGCGTGCATGTCATCCTGAGCAAAGCGAAGGACCTCATGCACCACCACTCTCAACTACATCTTTGGTTGTGAACCGTTTCGAAGATTGTGCAACTCCCTGGCTTGACAGCCTGTTGCGATCTTCTTATCGTTTGCTAACCAATGTTGCTGACCAACTATGAACATCGTTAAAGCCACCAGGAAATATGAAGATTGGCTGCGCCTGCATATCCGCATCGTTGAGCACGATTTGCAGTTCAAGCACGAGCAGATGGCTGCTGGCTTGTTCCCATTTTTTCGGGGCACTTTCTATCGCTGGCTGCAGATGTGGCCGGAGGGATGTGGAGAACTGGATCGAGCTCCTAATATTCTCTCGGTCGGCGATCTGCACGTCGAGAACTTCGGCACCTGGCGAGATACCGATGGTCGCTTGGTGTGGGGAGTCAACGATTTTGACGAAACATCTCTCTATCCCTACACCATGGACTTGGTGCGCCTCGCGACCAGTGCGCTGCTGGCAACGCGCGAAGCGCATTTAACCACGAAGCCGAAAGAATCAGCGGCGGCGATTCTAGAGGGATACGCGCAAGGGATGGAAGAGGGTGGTCGTCCATTTGTGCTGGAGGAAAGCCACCAGTGGTTGCGGGCTATCGCAGAGAGCAAGCTGCGCGATCCGGTAATTTTCTGGCAAAAAATGGATCGTCTTCCAAACATAAAAGGCGAAATACCCGAGAGCGCCCGCGAAGCCCTTGAGCATCTGCTCCCCGCAACCGGCATGACGTATCGCTTGGCACGCCGAAGAGCAGGCATGGGAAGCCTGGGCCGTGTGCGCCTCGTCGCCATCGCAGAGTGGAAGGGCGGACGCGTCGCCCGCGAAGCCAAGGCGCTTCTAGGATCGGCATTGCACTGGCTGTACCCCGAGCGAGCGCCGGCCGAGATCTTATACGCCGCGATCCTGAAGCGCGCGGTCCGCTGTCTCGATCCATACGTCCAGATGCGCGGACACTGGATTGTGCGCCGGCTATCACCCCATTGCTCGCGCATTGAACTCGATGCCCTGGCCAACAATCGTGAAGAGTGCCGCCTGCTGGAGGCAATGGGCAGAGAGACAGCGAATATTCATCTCGGGACGGAAGAAAAGCGCCGGGCGATTATGAAAGACTTGAGCAAGCGAAAAGGGAACTGGCTAGTCGACGCGGCTCAGACGATGGCCGACGCCATGGAAAAAGATTGGCGAGTATGGAAGGAGCGCTGGCAGAGCTAGACTCTGCCAGCGCTTTATTGGAGCGAAAGTCCGTGTGAGGACTCGGGTGGCGGGTCGAAGAGCTGGCACTCCAGTGCATGGGGTTTATTTTCAGCTCCGATGGTGATGAGAGCGTCAAGAATATATTCGAGAGCGGCGGCCGAACCCGACCAGACCCGGGAAAAAGACTCGCGATGAACCGATAGTTCGCCAACCAGGCGGCCTACCGCGTCGGGACTGAGATCAATATCAATCAGCCTCGGGTCGCTGCCAATCGGCAGCGGAGGGATGTTTGCCGGAGGCAACCGTAAGCTCGCTTGGATCAGCCAATGGGCGATGAGCGTTTTGAGATGCTGCCGGCAGCAGACACTCTTCATGTCCTTCTGCACGGCGAGCGCCGAATGCCAGGAGAGAATCTTAAGCCGGTCCATCCAGCGGTTCTCGACCACGAGGAACCATCCCTTGTGACGAAAAGTATCGAGGCCGCAAACCGAGCAAGGTGTGCGTCTTGCGATTGAATAATCCATAGGTGTCCCCTTTTGGAACT
>DATEBK010000042.1:0-3349 GCA_035287825.1 Terriglobales bacterium | reverse complement strand
CGGACCCCAGGATCCAACCAACCTGAATCTGGATCGCAGCCTCTCCGAGTTCGATCAACGCCACAAAGTGGTCATCGCCGGTGTCCTCGAGAGCCCTTGGAGGCAGAGCATCCTGTCAGGCTTCGAACTCGCCCCTATCTTCACCGCTCACAGCGGACATCCCTTCAACCTGCTTGCCGGCGGAGAAGTGAACGGAGACAACCACACCACCAACGAACGTCCCATTGGAGCCCCGCGCGACACCGGCCTCGGCCCCGACTACATCGACTTCGACACCCGTCTCACCTGGCGTCACAAACTCGGCGAGCGCTCGAACATCGCCTTCACCGCCGAAGGATTCAACCTGGTGAACCGGACCAACTTCGCCAGCGTGAACAACGAGGTCGGCCCCCTCTACGGCTTCAACCCAGGTTTCACCACGTTCAACGTCCGGGGAATTCGCCCCGGCACCACGCTGGCGGATGGCACCCAGGTCACCTCCAGCACGCCGCTGGGCTTTACCTCCGCGTTCCCCAAACGACAGATTCAGCTCGGCTTGCGCTTCAGTTTCTAGCTGGAGCGCCAGCCCGCGTCACTTGGGCGGATAAGAATACGCGGCTGAAATGCACTCACGATGCGGATTCCTGCGCAGCATTTCTGCATTCCGTCCCGAATATTCCCCGTAACTGGCCGTCGTTAAAAGGGATAAGGTAATTATACGTACACATTTGTATGTACAAACATATATGCAAAGTGTTCCACGTGGAACACATCTCACTTTTTGCAGGTCGCCTCAGGCTGGGTGGTCGCACCGCGGTCTGTATTTCCTCAGCTCCAGCTTGGCGATCAGGGCGCGGTGGACCTCGTCGGGACCGTCGGCGATGCGGAGGGTTCGGATGGCTGTGAAGAGGGCGGCCAGGGGAAGGTCGTCGGAGACGCCAGCCCCTCCATGGATCTGAATGGCCTGGTCGATGATCTCGAGGGCGATGTTGGGAACGGCGATCTTGATCTGCGAGATTTCGCTGCGCGCGGCCTTGGTTCCGACCTCGTCGAGCATCCACGCCGCCTTCAGGATGTGAAGGCGGGCTTGCTCGAGTTTGATGCGGGCATTGGCGATGATGTCGGCGTTGGCTCCGAGGTCGGCGAGCGGCTTGCCGAAGGCGACGCGCTGCAGTGAGCGCCGGCAGAGCAGTTCGAGCGCGAGCTCGGCTGCGCCGAGCGTCCTCATGCAGTGATGGATGCGGCCGGGGCCGAGCCGTCCCTGGGCGATTTCAAAACCGCGGCCGGGTCCGGCGATGATGTGGTCGAGGGGCACGCGAACGTTGGTGAAGCTGACTTCGCCGTGGCCGAAGGGCGCGTCGTAGGATCCGAAGACGGGCACCATGCGTTCAATGTTCACACCGGGAGTCGCGAGCGGGACTAGGACCATGGAGTGGCGCTGATGTTTGTTGGCGGCGGGATTGGTGACACCCATAAAGATGAGCAGGCGGCAGTGGGGATGGCCGAGGCCGGAGCTCCACCACTTGCGGCCGTTGAGCACGACGTGATCTCCGTCGATGACGGCGGTTGCCTGCACGTTGGTAGCGTCGGAGGAAGCGACGTCGGGTTCGGTCATGCAGAAGGAGGAGCGAATTTCTCCGGCGAGCAGCGGCTTGAGCCATCGTTCTTTCTGAGCGGGCGAACCGTACTTCACCAGGACTTCCATGTTGCCGGTGTCGGGCGCGTTGCAGTTGAAAACTTCGGGAGCGATGGAAGAGCGTCCCATGATCTCGGCGAGCGGGGCGTACTCGACGTTGGTGAGGCCTGCGCCGTTGTTATCGTTATGGTTATTATCTTTGTGATTATCTCCAGAATTAGAATTAGAGCCGGGGAGAAACAGGTTCCAGAGGCCGGCGGCTTTTGCTTTCGACTTCAGCGATTCCATGATGGCGGGCTGCTTCCAGCGGAGCCAGTCGGAGTGGTCGGTCACCTCGGCGAAGTAAGCGGACTCAGCGGGCAGGACGTGCTGCTGCATGAACGCCTGAAGGCGCTGGACGTAGCTCTGGGCTTTGGGTGACGGAGAAAAATCCATTTAGCAGGCGCTCAGAACGAAAACACGGTCAAGGGTAGCGAGTTTGGCAGAATTCTCCTAATGAATCTTGTGAATGCTGTAATATATGCGGCGTGCATTTAAGCCAGGTCGACCTGAATCTGTTTGTGGTGCTGGAAGCGATCTATCGCGAGGGCAATATCACTCGCGCCGGGGTGCAACTGAACCTGACGCAACCGGCGATCAGCCACGCCCTGAAGCGGCTGCGCGAGCTGATGCAGGACCCGCTGTTTGTGCGCCAGGGAGCGCACATGGTGCCGACTCCGTTCACGCGAAACATTATTGAGGAAGTGCGGCAGGCGCTGCAGATTCTGGAAGTGAATCTGAGCCAAAGCCGCAATTTCGATCCGAAGAATACGCGGCGCAACTTTCATCTGGCGTTATGGGAGTATGCCGAGGCGCTGTTGCTTCCGCCGCTGCTGCAGCGGCTGACGGATGCGGCTCCGGGAATGTCGATTACGACGTCAAGGGTGCGGCGCAGAGACCTGGAGACGGAACTGGCGAGCGGGTCGGTCGATCTGGCGATCGAGATTCCGATGACGGTGAGCGATCGCATACGGCACAAGTGGCTGCTGAACGAGCAATTCGTGGTGATGGCGCGGCATGGGCATCCGGCGATCAAGGGCAAGCTCGATCTGGATACCTATGTGGGGCAACGGCATGTGCATATTTCGTCGCGGCGGCATGGGCCGAGCCTGGTGGATATTGAACTCAGCCGCAGGGGATTGCGGCGCAATGTGGTGCTACGGAGCCAGCACAATCTTACGGGATGCCTGGTGGTGAGCCAGACGGACATGCTGCTGACTTTGCCGGAGCGCCATGCGAAGCTGCTGAATGCGAATTTGATGAATGGGGCGTCGACAGGAGCCCCCACGACAAGACTCCCCAGAAAGAATTCAAGCGCGGCCCGGAGAAACGAAACCCGGATGAATCAGGTGTATCCGTTTCCGCTGGCGATTCCGCGGCTGGAGGCGCATTTGTACTGGCATGAGAGCGTGGAGAACGATCCGGCGAATCGGTGGTTGCGACAGGAGATTGAGGATGTACTAACGGCCGGAGAGCGGGAGACGGCGAGTGAGGGGGCTGGACGGGCGCGGGGGCGCGACGCGAAGAAGCGTGGCAAAGCCAGCTAATAGCGTGGGTCTGCAAGCGGTTTGGCAAATCGGTGGTGACAAGGTTTGATTTTCACGGAATCATTTGATGAGCTTTACTCGACGCATATCAGCCTCTGTCCAGCCGATCTCATCGAGAAGAGCCGTTAGGAGTTTTGGGCCGTAAGTT
>DATEBK010000041.1:0-4327 GCA_035287825.1 Terriglobales bacterium | reverse complement strand
CGGCCGAGCGCGCCCGAGCAGATTGGGGCCAAGCAGAGTGAGGCCAAGAAAACTGACGAGAAGCAATACATCATCGACGTGGATTCGAATCCTACCGAAGCGGAGCGCGCCGTCTTGCGCGACAAGGTGACCGCGCAGGCCATCGATGGCTATCTATGGCTGACCGACGATGCGATTGCCAGCGGAAAGGTGACCTGGGCCAGCCGCAATCTGGCGGGTTCAGCACAAAGATCGCGCTGGAGCGAAGAGTTGAGCCGGATCATGCAGTACGAGCGCCTTGCAAAAAGCAACGTCAGTCCCGAACAGGCGGACCTTCTGCTCAAACCTATCAGGGTCGATGCGGTCCGCATTGAACACGGGCAGGAAACCAAAGACAGCAGCGGAAAAAAGTTTCTGGAAGTCGTGGTCATGGTCATGCTGATTTACGTGGCCGTACTTCTGTATGGCATATCCGTCATGCGTTCGGTGCTGGAAGAGAAGAACTCGCGGGTCATGGAAGTGCTGCTTTCTTCTGCGACTTCAACCGAGCTTATGATCGGCAAGATTTTCGGCGTGGGCGCGGTTGGCCTGACGCAGATCGTGGTCTGGGTGGTAATGGCAGGAGCGTTTGCCCTGCCCGCTTTGGCGATGCAGCCCAACCTCAGCGACCTCATCGTTTCGCCCGGAGTGTTGGTGGCGTTCGCGGTTTTCTTTCTGCTCGGATATCTGCTTTTCAGCGCCATGTATGCAGCCATCGGAGCGATCACGACGACCGAACAGGAAGGCCAGCAGCTCCAGTTCATCGTCGTGATTCCGCTGGTCTTGTCAGTGTTCATGCTGTCTTCGGTTGTGCGCACGCCCGACTCTCCGTTCGTCGTGTGGATGTCGATGGTTCCGTTCTTCGCACCGGTCGTGATGTATGCGCGCATCGTGATCCAAACGCCGCCAGCATGGCAGATCGCTCTATCGCTGTGTTTGTTGATCGCAACGATTGCCGGACTCCTGATCCTCTGCGCCAGGATTTACCGCATCGGGATTCTCATCTACGGCAAACGTCCCAACCTGCCGGAGATTCTGAAGTGGCTGAAATATGCGAAGACGTAGTCGCAGCCGGTAAAGCGATACGCTGACGCGAATGCTGAATTTTTCGCCGCGAGCTAAGGACAGAGAGCTAACCCGTTTCCGGTCGTATCCAGTAGAATAGAGCTATGTCTGACCGCACTTTTACCATTGACGAAGCGCAGATGCTGCTGCCGATTTTGGAGTCGCTACTCAAGCAGGCAATCAACGGCAAGAAGGTGATTGAATCGGTGGACGCGGAGCTTCAGGAAACCGCGCACCGGGTTTTTCTCAACGGCGGAATGCTGCTGAATGTGGTGCATCTGGCGCGTCGCAAGGCGGAACGGGAAAGGGCGATTCGCCGCATTAAAGATGCGCTGGCTGAAATTGACGCGACCGGCGTGCAGGTGAAAGACCTCGATATCGGACTGCTCGATTTTCCGTGCAGGGTGGAAGGCGAGATTCTGCTGTTGTGCTGGAGGCTGGGCGAGTCGACGATTACGCACTGGCACGGCACCAGCGAAGGTTTTGCGGGGCGCAAGCCGATTGATGCGCGCATTACAAATGCGGGGAAAAAGCGGCCGAAATAAGGGCAACTCCCAGCGTTCACCAGCCGATTTGTTACACAACCTTACAATTCCTCCGCGCAAGTTCCGCGTGGCGCCCCGTTCCTTCATAGTCGAGAACGTCTCGATCCGATGAGTGGGGACAGGAGTATGACTCTAGCCATGTACTATCGGGGCATCGGACGGACTCCGGCATTCTGATAAAATCTCCTTATCTGAGGCGATTGTCTATGTTGACTGGGCGCAAACTGGCGTTGACCCTTGTATTTACGGCGTTTGTCGCGCTGGCCACCGGAATTAGTTGCCGCGGATTTTTCGTGAACCCCACTCTCAGCAGCATTGCTGTCAGCCCGGCCAGCGTAAACGTCGCAATTGGCGCCACGACGACGCTGCAGGTTTACGGAACCTACAGCGACGGCACGCGGGAACAGGTCACATCTGGAGTAAGCTGGTCGGTTAGCCCAACTGGAATCGCAACCATTACCGGCAGTGGCAATGGGAACGTGACCGGAGTAGCCGTCGGCGCTACAACTGCCACCGCGAGCGCCCAGGCGATCACCGGGACTGCATCCATCACCGTTGCCGGCAACGTCACCACGATCACCGCGAGTCCCTCCTCGCAGCAACTCACTGTCGGCAGCGCGACCCCGGCCTACATCACCTTCGCTGCCAGCCCCGGTCCACCTGATTTCATCACCCAGTCTCTTGGCGGTACTTTGGTCATCTCGCCGACTGGCGGAAATCTCGTTTGCGTAGACTCCACTGATCCCACCACCAACGATCCCGCCGAAGCGTGCACTGATACTGCCGACACCAGCTCGGTCCAGTACTCTATTTACATGACCTATGTGAACGGCAACGGCGATATCATCACGTCGAACACGGTCACGATCAACGTCACGCCGTAAAATTGAATTGGCGGGCTGCACACGCTTAGCCAGGTGCCCCACTTCTCGCGTCTTTCGAGAAGTGGGATTCCACTGCCGCAGGCACCGACCTCGCGCTATATTGAATAGCGACCCGTGAAACGTTTCCGCCAGCGATTCCTGCCGTCCATTCCAGTTCTTTGCCTTGTGCTTCTTTCCGCGTGCAATCGCGGGGGCGGACGGGTCCTCGAAGTCGCTTACGTTTCAGGCGTGCAAGCCATTCTGCGCGACCGGGTGGCGCAGGTTTATGAAAAAACCGGAGTGGTGAAAAACGGCGAGCGCGTCGAGGTGCTCGATCACGACCGGCGCTTCGTCAAGGTGCGCACCACCTCGGGCGCGACCGGATGGGTGGAGCAGCGATATCTCGTCGGCCAGGATGTGTTCGACCAAATCCAAAAGCTGACTGCGGCGAACCAGAACGACACGGTGCAAGCGCAGGGAACGACGCGCAATGACACTAATCTGCACGTCGAGCCGGGCCGGGACTCCGAACACCTGTATCAGATTTCCGCCGGTGAGAAGTTGGCGCTGCTGAAGCGTGGCACGGCCGAGAAACCGGGTGCGGTGACGCCGGCTCCGCGCACGGCTGCTGGTCGCAGTAAGGATAATGAGGAGAAGAAATCGGGGCCGACGGCTCCGGTGCCAGTGATGGAAGATTGGTGGCTGGTGCGCGACTCGCACCAACGGGTGGGATGGGTGCTGGCACGGATGATTGATCTCGACGTTCCGCTCGACATTGCGCAATATGCGGAAGGTCAGCGCATTGTCGCGTTTTTTGTTCTCGATCAGGTGCAGGATGGAGACAAGAAGGTTCCGCAGTATTTGACCGTGCTCACCGAACCGAAAGATGGCCTGCCATTTGATTTCAATCAGATTCGCGTTTTCACCTGGAATCTGAGACGCCATCGCTATGAAACGGCTTATCGCGAGCGCATGGAAGGCGTCCTGCCGGTGACAGTGTCGCAGGAGAGCTTTGATAAAGAAGGTGTATTGCCCGTGTTCACGATTCGCGTACAGGATGATGCTGGGAAGATTAGTGAGCGCAAGTACAAACTCAACACGCCGATTGTCCGCCGGGTGCTCGCGCCGGGAGAAACGCCGACGCGGGCAAACCCCAAGAGCCCTAAGCGAGCTGGGCGCAAGAAGCGAAAGTAGTTTTACGATTTGCTTCTATCTCGGCGCGTTGGCGGGAAATCAGGAATAAAAATCGGCGATGCTCTCAACCACGTATTGGATCTCCGCCTCGGTCAATTCCGGGAACATGGGTAGAGCGAGGACTTCTTTCGCGGCCTGCTCGGCGACGGGAAGGTCTCCGGCGCTGAATCCAAGATAAGCGAAAACCGGCTGCAGATGGAGCGGCAGGGGATAGTAAACTTCCGATCCGATTTTTCGGGCGGCAAGAAATTCGCGCAGTTCATCGCGGCGCTGGGCGCGAACCACGTATTGATGAAAGACATGCTTCGCTTGTGGGCTGCGTGCCAGCGGGCGCAACTTCTTTTCGCGGCTTTCGGGACTTGTGGGGCTTTCAGATACGAGGCCTGAGGCTGCGAATAACTTGTCGTAGGTTGCAGCGTGGTGTCGGCGGCGTTCATTCCAATCCGCGATGTGCGCCAGCTTCACGCGCAGAACCGCACCTTGGATCGCATCCATGCGTCCGTTCCAGCCGAATTCGTGGTGGTAATAACGCCGCGGACTGCCGTGGCTGCGGAGCTGGCGCATGTGCGCGGCCATCTCGGCATGCATGGTGGCCGCAATGCCAGCTTCTCCGTAAGCGCTCAGGTTCTTGGTGGGATAGAA
>DATEBK010000040.1:0-2412 GCA_035287825.1 Terriglobales bacterium | reverse complement strand
CGTCCGGAGAATCTCTTGTCTGGAGATGACCTGGCTACCGCCGAAGCCACGATTTCTACCAATCTGCTCGGAACGATTCGACTCACCACCGCCCTCCTTCCTGAAATTCTCAAGCAGCCGGACGGGGCGGTGCTTACGATTTCCTCGGGCCTTGCGTTTACGCCGCTTCATCTGACGCCAACTTACTGCGCCACGAAGGCGGCGATTCATTCCTTCTCGCAGAGCCTGCGCTATCAGCTGCGGAACTCCAAAGTGAGGGTGATCGAGATCATTCCGCCTTACCTTCAGACCGCCCTCATGGGACAGGCGCAGGCTGAAGATCCGCGTGCGATGCCGCTCGCTGATTTCATCAGCGAAACCGTGAACATTATCCAAACCCAACCGGATATTGCTGAGATCATCGTCGAAAAGGTCAAATTTCTGCGCTTCGCCGAGCAGGGTGGTCCGGAGAAATACAACGCGTTCTTCAAGTCTTTCAACGAAGCGATGATGGCCCCTCATTGACCATTGCTCCATCGTCTTTCCTGTGAGGTTAAGACCTTTATTGGCGTTACCAGCCCCAGAAGCTGGGGCTGGTCTGTAGGAGAAATTATGAGAAAAGTAATAATTGTGACGGGCGCATCCAGCGGGTTTGGCGCCCTGGCGGCGCGGGAATTGGCCAAGGCGGGCCATACGGTCTACGCAAGCATGCGGGAGACCCAGGGGCGCAATGCGCCGCAAGTGGTGGAGGTGCAGAAGTTCGCTCGGGACAATTCGGTGGATCTTCGCACCGTGGAACTCGACGTGGCGTCGGATGCCTCGGTCGAGGCCGGGATTGAGACGGTGCTGTCAGAGCACAACCGTCTGGACGTCGTTGTGCACAACGCCGGCCATATGGTTTTCGGGCCGGCTGAAGCCTTCACTCCGGAGCAGTTCGCAAACCTCTACGACATCAATGTGCTGTCCACCCAGCGAGTGAATCGCGCGGCGCTACCGTATATGCGCGAGCAAGGGACAGGGTTACTCGTGTGGGTTTCTTCCACCAGTACCCGCGGCGGAACGCCGCCATTCCTGGGTCCGTATTTCGCCGCTAAAGCGGCCATGGATTCCCTCGCCGTCTCATACGCCAGCGAGCTGGCCCGTTGGGGGATCGAGACCTCGATCATCGTTCCTGGAGCCTTTACCAAAGGCACAAACCACTTCCTCCACGCTGGCGCCCCGCAAGATCAAGAGCGCCTGGCCGAGTACGACAATGGTCCGTACGCAGGGGTGGCGGAGCAAGCGCTCAAAGAACTGGCCGGCTTGGAACCGCCTGATGCAGACGTCGGGCAGGTGGCGTCGGCCATTGTCAGAGTGGTGGACACTCCGTTCGGTAGGAGGCCGTTCCGCGTGCACATTGATCCCAGCCAGGATGGCGCGGAGGTGGTTGCGGCCGTGGCGGACCGTGTGCGGCGTGAAATGTTCAGGACCATCGGGCTCGCCGATTTGCTTTCCCCACGAATCGTCGGCTGACAGATCTCGGAGTGGAATCTCCACAGAATTCCTCGCTATGACTTACAGAGCCCATGGGTACTCGAACGACGGCACCTTGTCACATCGGGAGTGTGCCGCATCCGACGTCACACCAAGCACCCATGTCTCTGACGAACACCTCTCGGAACGGGACCGGCAGGATTGCAGCGACATGCTGTCGAGCCTTCTGGCTACCGCCGCCGTCGCACTGAACACCAACCGTCGCGTGACCCAGAGATGCATTCAGCGTGCGGCGGTGTTGCTCGGAATCGACCTGATCGCGGGGACCGACGGGACAGCAGGGCGTTCGTGTCTGCGGGGCCGCCTCGCATCGTGGCAAGCCAAACGTGTGACATCTTACATCGAGGACAAACTCGACTCGATCATTCGAGTCAGTGACCTCGCGGGTCTCGTTCGGCTGAGCTCGAGCCATTTCTTCCGCGCCTTTCGTGAGACTTTTGGAGAGGCCCCTCTCACCTACGTCATGAAGCGGCGCATGGTGCGAGCTCAGCAACTCATGTTGACGTCACGCGTACCCCTGTCGCAGGTGGCCTTAGCGTGCGGCATGTGCGATCAGGCGCATTTCTCACGGACTTTTCGCCGAATCGTCGGAACAAATCCCGGGGTCTGGCGGCGTCAATTCCTTCTGGATACCGGACCCGGCGAGCACGCATCGGCAACCGGCTAAGAGACACAACTATCCCGAGCATTCCACTCAAGGCCGCCGCGATGCCAGATTTCGACCGCATCACCCCAAACCCGCTCGTGATGGGCGGCAGGCCCCTGCATGCGCGCGGCCAACGCGTCACGGTCGGCATGATCGTCGGGCAGATTGGTGCCGGCCGCACCATCGAGGAGTTTCTCAAGGAGCCCTCGTGAGGGTGCCGAAAACGCTAGGAATCCTCGTAAATTGGTGAGAAG